>NZ_JAVKSH010000006.1:0-53865 GCF_039583805.1 Mycobacterium sp.
AACACCGTGGAGATGGCCGCGTTTCGCTCCAGGTAGGCCTCTTCGTTGCGCTTCCATGTCCGCAGGTAGCGATAGAACGGCACCGACGGGTGCAGATGGTGCACCAGGTGATAGTTCTGCGACAACAGCAGCGGTGTGAACAACCATTCCGCGCCGACACGGTTTCGGGTGGCCCGGTAACGGTCGGTGCGCTGGGTGTCCGCCAGTCCGTGATGCGGCAGCCAGTCGAACCACCACGCCAACACGGTCAGTCCGATTCGTTGCGGAATCAGGAATACGACCGCCAACGTCCAGAAGTGACCCGTGACGACGGCGACGGCGAGGCCGGTGGCGCTGAGGGCGAACATCGTCAGCGTTTCGGCGACCTCGGTTACCGGCCGGCTGCGAGCGCGGGGCGCGTAATACCTGAGGTAGAAAGCCTCGGCCAACGCCCAGCGCAACGGCAGCGACCACACCGAGCCGTGTGAGGCGAAGGTATCGGGGTCTTCGTCGTCGTCGTTGGCGTGGCGATGGTGCTGAATGTGGATGAATCCAAACGACGGGAACGCCACCACCGGTGCGACGAAAAGCCAAGCCAGTCGCCCGAATAGCCCGTTGACCCAGCCCTGGGAGCTGATGGAGTAATGCGACGCGTCGTGGACCACGGTGAACATCACGAAGGTCACCGCGGCATTGACCGGAATGGTGACCCACAGCGGCGCCCACCCGTTGAGATAGCCGACGGTCGACGATGCGAAAGCCGTCAGTGCTCCGACGAAAATCGCCACGGTCGGCAGCGCCAGCGTGGGGACCGACTCGCCGGGATCCGGCAGCGGCTGACGCGCGAAATCTGGGGCCGTTTGCTCGGGGGCTTCGACAGACGCCATAACTGCGTCAGCGTAGTCGACACCCGTCAACTACACCACCAGCCGCGTTCCTACGAAAATTGGAGGTGACCACGGCTGGTGAGTACAGCCTTCGGTGACCGGTCGGTCGGTCGGTCACCGGCTGAGGGGTTTGGTCTTCGTTTTATGCCGCGTCGGATTTTTCGAGGGTGACGCGGTAACCGAGTGCTTCCAGTTGGCGGACGGCGTTGGCTTTGTTGTGTTCGGGTCGACGTCGGGTGTGGTAGTCGGGATCGGGGTCGCGGTAGAACTCGCCGTTGGCGAGCATGTGCCAGGCGGCTTTGACCATGGCGTGCTCGACGGCGACGACGACCTTCATCGGTCCACGGTGTGCGCTGATGCGGCGGAATTCCGCGCCGAAAAACGTGGTGTTGGTGGATCGGGCCGCGGCCAATGCGGCGATGCCGACGGCGGCTTTGAGATGTCTGTTCCCGGGTCGGGTCTTGGTTGATTTGACTCTGCCGGCGGACTCGTTGGCTCCCGCCGACAGGCCGGCCCAGGAGACGAGTTCGGCGGCGGTGGGGAACACGCTGATATCCGCTCCGGTCTCGGCGATGAACACCTCAGCGATCCTCGTCGACCAGCCCGGGATGCTGCACAGCAGCTCTCGGGCCGCGGTGAAAGGCTTCATCGCCTCCTCGATACGAGCCTCCAACCGCTCCAAAGCCTGGGTGTGCTGGTCGATCAGGTCCAGGTGCATCCGGATCATGAACCCGTGGTGCTCGGTGAACCGGCCGTTGAGCGCCTCGGTCAGATCCAGGATCCTGCGGCGTAGTTTCCGCGCATTTGGCGCGTATGGCTCGTTCCGACTGGGCCGTGGCGTTGCCGCGGGCAGGTCCCTGACCTGCCCTTAAGCCTGCCAGCGGGCGCATAGAGGCTCGCGGGTCGAAGATGGCCGAAAGATCATCGCGAAGCGCCCTTGACGCGTGAGGGATGCGCCCGTAGGCTGCGCGGCCCAGACTCCTCAGTTCCAACAGAACCCCAGGTAGACGCCTCGGTATCTACCTGATTTTCACCCACGGAATCGTCACAAGAGCCCCACATGTGCGCGTCAAGAAGGCTCATGGGTTTTGACGGTTCGTTCGATCGGCGCCAATTCGTTAGCCGTCGTCTCCCCCTTCCCCCGCCTTGGCGGGCTGGTCGGGATCCCAGGTGCTCGGCATCATCGGCATGGCAAGCCTGCCGGTGAATGCATCGCCAGCCAGCGTGGTCAACCCTGCCGCCTCGGTGGCGGCGGCCGCGTGCGTTGTCCCGGCAAAACCGAGAGTCCCTGCACCCTGCGTGGAGGTCACCACCGAGGTGCCCCGCCCGGTGCCGTGCGGCGAGGCGTCGGGCTCTAAGTCCAGTTCTGGGTCCAAGTCCATGCATTCATAACCGCGGCCAAGCTGTTTGACCTCCGCTCGACGGCGCCGGCTTGTTTGCGCCCTATCCCGGATCGACGCTGCGGCAGCCACGGTGGACGGGACTGCCGCCCTATCATGGGTTGGCTCCTGAGCCTTGGCGCGGGTGCTCATCCCAGACCCCGTGCTGGAACCACCCACCAGGTACGGGAAGGCGCCCGGCGGCGGCGGCGGTGCGGGAGCGGGAGCCGCGGTCGGAGCGGGAACCGAGACCGGAACTGCGGCCGGGGCCGTTGCTGAGCTCGCGACGGTGGGCGTTATCGGGGTGAGCCCAACGGCCAGCGGCAGTTGGGGCACGGCCGGGGCAACCGCGGGCACCGTGGATACCGCGGCCAGGCCGGCCAGCCCCGCGAAGCCGCCCACCGCGCCGAGGGGGGCGATCAGCAGGGGGAGCGCAGCCGCCAGCACCAGCGGATACTGGACGGCAAACTGGATCACTGCGAGGATTGTGTCAATGGTGCCTTGGGCAACGACGATAAAAAGAGCTGCGAAGAACTGCGTAGGAGTTTGCGCAGCCAAAATCGCCGGCAGACCATAAACAAAAATTCCTTCATACATCCCTTGCAGGTCGTTCAATATTAGCGAGAGCGGGGTTGTCCCAGGGTGCAGTGGCGCAAAGGGATTAACGGTGAGCTGTAGACCCAGCTGGTTTAATGCCGCGGATAACTGGTTCAAGAATGGGGTGAGCAGCTGGTCTAATACGCCGGCTAATGAATCGCCGGGGTTTGATGAGGGGTCGGATGCCGTTGCGGCGGATTTCACTATCCGGGGCGCCGGTGTGGTGCGCGGCGCTGAAGCCACCGCGGTCCCGGCGACGGCCTGATAGGTGCCCATCACGGTGGCGGCCTGAACCCACATCCGCACATAGTCGGCCTCGTTCAGCGCGATCGGGATCGTGTTGATGCCAAAAAAATTCGTCGCCACCAATACCGCATGACTGGCGTGGTTGGCGGCCAGCTCGGCCAGTGTCGGCATGGTCACCAACGCGGCGCTATAAGCCGCCACCGCGGTCTCATACTGGGCGGCCACGGCGGCGCTATCCGCATTCGCCTGCATAAGCCACGCCACATACGGCGCATTGGCGGCCATATACAGCTCGGCGGCCGGACCGTCCCACGCCCCGGCCTGCATCGCACCCAGCAGCGCGGTGAGTTGGTCAGCCGCCGAGGCGTATTCGGCACTCAACGACGTCCACGTCGCGGCCGCGGCCAGCAGCGGACCCGGCCCCGGCCCGCTGCTCAGCAGCGCCGAATGCACTTCCGGCGGCGCGGCCATCCAGATCGGCGTGGTCATTGTCAGCCGCCTGTGATCAGATACGACAAGGCCGCCTGGGCGTCGCCAGTGGCATAACTGCTGCCGGATTCGCCTATACCGACATCGCAGCGGCCCAGCTCTTCCATACACTGAGCGGCCACTGCGGCGTGCTCGCCGCCCTGGGCGCAAAACCCGGCGGCGGTCTGCAGTGACACCGGGTCAACGGCCGGCGGCACCGCCGACGTCATCAGTGGGGCGGCGCCGAGATGTGCGGCCGCAAGCTGGGCGGTGAGCGTTTCGAAGCCTACGCCGGTTGCGGCCAGGCCTCCGGGAACGGCTCGCAGGATCATGACAGATACTCCTTCCCAACCAGCTGCATCCGGTGCGGCCAGCCGCACTGGATGCAGCTGAACAACCGGCTTTCGTCCCCAACCGCAACGCTCTGAGCTGCTGGTTTGTGGTGCATGACGAGCGAAATCGAGAAATCCGCCCTTACTCATCGCGCTCCTAGGTCGGGCTACCGCTGGCGTCATCCTTGGAGAGATTAGGTTAGGGTAACCTAATCTATATTCCCCTAATCGGTCAATCGGACGCGTTCCGACGAAAATTGGAGGTGACCACGGCTGGTGAGTACAGCCTTCGGTGACCGGTGGGGCGGTCGGTCACCGGCTGAGTCCTGATGACCGCTCGGGCTACTCCCAGATTGTGAACGGCTCAGTCGCACCGTTGAACTCGCGCATCGTGCCGTCCGTCGCGCGGGCGTTACCGTCGTAGCGCAGCCGGTAACGACCCGGCGGCGTATCCGCCGGCACCGTCCAGGTCATGGTGATGACCGAGGCTCGCCGTCCCGCGCGGCGCCACCGGAAGATGGTCGACCAGTCGCCGTCGTCCGCGACGGTGAGCCAGCCGTCGTCGATTTCGCGTTCCACCCGCAGGTAACTGTCGCCGCGGCGTAGGTCGTTGTTGGGGTACGCCCCCACGAATTCCGCCTGCACTGTCGCGCCGGTGTGGTAGCCATCGTCGGGTGCCCGCACGACATCGCCGAACCGGTGTCCCGCGACCGGCTTGTCGACTGCGGGGCGTCGCCGTGTTCGTCGCCGGCCGGACAGGTCGACGGGTTCAGTGCCCGCGGACACCGGGCGGCCGTCGCGCATCGCGGTGGCGAGCTCGGCGGCGACCTGCTGCAGCGCCGGCAGCTCCCAACGGCCGAACATCGTGCTGCCGCCCTCGTAGCGCTGCTCGTCGTATTCCTCCGGGGTGGTGACGTAGTGCAGGTAGCCGTTGCTGTAGCCCGCGACGAGCACATCACCCAGCGCGGCGCCGACGATGCCCGCCACAGTGCGGCGCAGCCGCAGCCCAGCCACGATGGTCACTTCGGCGGGAATACCGATCAGATACAGCTGGCCGATCCGCAGCAATTGAACCGGAGCGCGTTCGGCTATCAGGGGTACCAGCTTGTTCAGCCGGCTACCCCCGACCACAAAGCCTTTGGGAGCGTGGGCATCTCGCAGCCGCGGCGACAGGCGGTAGACGACGTGGCGGATCATGCCGTCGACGACGGGGTTGCGGCCCTGCTTGAAAAGCGGGTATAGCGGGCCGGGGCCTTCATCGGTTCCGGCCAGTGCGGCCGCACCGGCCAGCGCCGGACCGGTGCGGTGTTCGCGGCCGTCGCCGGTGAAGTGTGGCGCAACAGTGCAGTCGGACAGGTCGACGTAGCTGGTGCGGGTGTCGAGGCCACCCGTGAGCTCGGTCCCCGGCGCGGTCGCGAGTTTCACTGCGGCAGCGGCTTGGCGGCCGCCGATGATCCGAGTGTTCTGGAATTCGTCTTCGGTGGGCCCGCTGCCCGGTCGGCGGTTGAGATTCGGCGACATGTCACCGGTGTTGGTCTGGGCGAAGGCCGCCACGAAATCCATTGGCCCAGTGGCGAGGTAGTCGACGTGCGCGTCGAGCCGTTCCCAGTGGTAGGCCGCGTAGCCCTTGTTGTCACCGCTGATCAGGGTGTTGCGGTTGGTCATGCTGGTGCCGTGGGTGGCGAACCAGTTCACGACGCCGACGAGTCGGCCCGCACGTTCGATGCGCAAAAGGGTTGTCTGCGGGTCGATTTCGTGCGGGAAGTGAGCACGGTCGGCGGCGGGATTGCGCGCGAACGCCGACGGCGACCGGTTGATGCTCGCGTCGTGCAACTCCGCGTTGGCGACGCTGAGGTGAGCCGGCGCGAGGTCGGCGTGCGCGTGCGCGACGGCCTCGACGATGCCGTCGACGATGGCCCCGAAGGTCTGCGGCCGAAAGCCGCGGGTGTTGGATTTGTAGAGCAGGTGCTCGGAGTAACCGCCCGGGCCGCAGTGCGTGTGCGTTGCGGTGAGCATGACGTTGTCGAGCGTGTACAGCTCGCCGTAGGTCGCGGCCAGTCGCCGCAGCACTTCGCGGTGAACGCTTTCCAGCAGCAGCGGCAGCTCGCAGACCACCAGCAGTAACCGCCTCTGGCCGGCGGCGATCACGAAAGCCCTTGCGCGCAGTCGGTTGTGCAGCCCGGTGGTCTGTTGCGAGGCCACCCCGTAGCCAAGCATCCCGCATTCGGCGGGCTCGCCGGTGATGTCAGCGATGCCGCGCCCGACCTGGTACTCGCTCGTAATTGTTCAGTCTCCCAGGACGCGGGTCAGGTACTCGTTGCCGAAAACCCGCCCGGGATCGAGCTTGTCGCGCAGCGCGACGAACTCGTCGAAATGTGGATACGCGGGGCGCAGGTCGCCGGCGCAGCGGTTGTGCATCTTGCCCCAGTGCGGTCGGCCGTCCACCGCCCGGGCGATCGCTTCCACCGCATCGAAGTACGTGCGGTGGTCGCGGCGGTGGTATTGGTGCACGGCTATGTAGGCGCTGTCGCGCTCGTTGGCGGTCGACAGCCAGATGTCGTCGGCCGCGGCGAAGCGCACCTCGACCGGGAACCCGACAAGTTCGCCGCTGCGCCGCAGATACGCCTCGACCTCGGCCAGCACGTGGCGAACGGCCGTCCGCGGCACCGCGTACTCCATCTCCCGGAATCGGACCGAGCGCACCGAGGCGAACACCCGATACGAGCGGTCGACGTAGTCGCGCGCGGACAGCGCGTACACGGACATCGCGTTGGCGCGGGGGATCAGGTGAGGCCAACGCGTCGTCACACGCTGGATGCCCTCGAAGACCTTGTTCGGCAGCAGCTCGTCCTCGACGTAATGCCTCAACCTGCCCACTGGGCGAAGCGGGGTGCCCGAGGGCACGCGGTTGTTGCGTTTGGTCAGCACCCGATGGGTGTGCGGAAACCAGTAGAACTCGAAGTGGTCGTTGTCGTCGATGTTCGCGTCGAGGTCGGCCAGCACCGCGTCGAGTGGTTCCGGCGCCTCGGCGGCCGACAGGGCGTAGGCCGGTTCGCATTGCAGCGTGACCGCGGTGATCACGCCGAGCGCGCCCAGACCGACCCGCGCCGCGGCGAACACCTCCGCGTTCTGCTCGGCGGTGCAGTGCAACAGCGAACCATCGGCCAGGACGAGATCGAGTGCGCGCAACTGCGTGGCGATCCCGCCCATTCGCGCACCTGTCCCATGCGTGCCCGTCGACACCGCACCCGAAATGGTCTGCACGTCAACGTCACCGAGGTTCGTCATGGCCATACCCAGCTGCCACAGCGCCTCGTTGAGTGCGAGCAGCCGGGTACCGGCGCGAACCGTGACCAGCCCGCTGTCGGTGTCGGCGTCCACGATGCCGGTGAGCCGGTCCAGCCGCAGCTGGACGCCGTCGGTCTGCCCGATCGAGGTGAACGAGTGGCTGGCGCCGATAGGCTTGACTCGCAGCCCACGTCCGGTCGCGCTGGCCACCGCATCCTGTAGCTCGGCGAGGCTGCCCGGCGACTCGACGCCGGCGAGCTGCGCGGTGCTGGTGCCCGCCCAGTTCGTCCACGTCGTCATGCATACCACTATCAGTTGGACGCCTGTCCAAGTCAAGCGTTGACTTGGACAGGCGTCCAGATGTTGTATGGACTGCGTGCGATCCCGACTCCCGCAGGCGCAGCGTCGTACCCAGTTGGTCTCGGCCGCGCTCGACGTCGCCATCGCGGAAGGGATCGCGGCCACCACGATCCGGCGGGTCGCCAAGCGCGCCGGGGTCGCCCTCGGAGTCGTGCACTACTGCTTCGCGGACAAGGACGACCTGTTCGTCGCGCTGGCCGATCAGATTGTGACCGACCTGCTTGCCGCCGCGTCGGATGCACCGGGATTCGACGACGCCGAAGACCTCGCTGTTGCTTTGCGGTGCGCCGTGGACGGGCTATGGGATGGCATTGAAGCCACCCGTGCTGCCCAACTGCTGACCTACGAGATCACCGCACATGCGTTGCGCAATCCCGCCCTGCATCGCGTCGCGGAACAGCAGTACGCGGTGTCCCGCGCTGCGGTCTGCGCGCTGCTGTCGTCAGCGGCGACGAGTACCCGCTCGGCCTGGCTGCGCCCGGTCGACGAACTGGCCGACGAGGTGCTTGCGATGCTCGACGGAATCATCCTGCGCTGGCTGGTGGACGGCGACGGGGCGGCCGCGCGGGCACGGCTCGCCAGGTTCGTCGACTACTTGCGGATTTACGCCAAGACCACCCGCCGCCGGCGGAAGGCATCCGTGTGACCGATGTGAACGCGCTGACCCGCGCGACCGCTGCGCTGGACCCGCCACTGGCCGCCCTCGACCTGCGCGCGTTCCGCGCGAACGCCGCGGATCTGGTGCGCCGGGCAGGAGGCAAGCCCGTGCGGGTGGCCAGCAAATCGGTGCGCTGCCGCTGGGCGCTCGAGCAGGCGCTCGCGACACCCGGCTTCGCCGGGGTGATGGCGTACTCGGTGCGTGAGGCGATCTGGCTGGCGAAAAGCGGCGTGACCGATGTGCTCCTTGGCTACCCGAGCACCGAGGGCACCGCGCTGGCCGAACTCGCCGCCGACGAGGCGCTGCACGACGCGATCACGCTGATGGTCGATGACCCGGCACAGCTCGCGGTCATTCGCGCCGCCGGGGGGCGGGCGCCGCTGCGGGTCTGCCTCGACGTCGACGCCTCGCTCCGTATCGGACCGCTGCACCTCGGTGTGCGACGCTCGCCGATTCGCACTCCGGCGGCTGCCGCGGTGCTCGCGGAAACGGTTCTCGCAGAGGGGTTCCAGGTCGTCGGCGTGATGTTTTACGAAGCGCAGATCGCCGGACTGCAGGACACTTCGGCGGCCGTGCGGCTGATGAAGAAAGCGTCCGCGGCCGACCTGTCGCGGCGGCGCTCAGCCGTCGTGCAGGCGGTGCGGAACGTCCTACCCAACCCCGCCGCAATGGAGATCGTCAATTCCGGCGGCACCGGCAGCCTCGAGATCAGTTCGGCCGACCCATGTGTGACCGAGGTGGCCGCGGGGTCGGGGCTGTACATGTCGGGCATCTTCGACCGCTACGACGCGTTCGAGTCACGGCCGTCGCTGTACTTCGCACTGCCGGTCGTCCGCAAGCCGGCCCGCAAGATCGCGACCCTGTTCGGCGGCGGCTACATCGCCTCTGGTCCGGCAGGGAGGTCGCGACTGCCCAAGCTGGCGACACCCGGCCTGACGCTGATCGGCACCGAGGGCGCGGGTGAGGTGCAAACGCCCGTCACCGGACCATCCGAATTGCACATCGGCGACCGGGTCTGGCTTCGCCACGCGAAAGCCGGTGAGTTGTTGGAACGCTTCGACACCGTGCACGTCGTCGACGGAGACCGAATCGTCGATTCGGTGCCGTCCTACCGCGGTGAGGGCCGGAACTTCGGCTGATGCGCTCTACTGCACGAGGCCTGCCGCGGACTGCAGGTGCTTGATGGCGTCAGCGACGATCGCGTCGATCAGGTCCGCGCACGACGGCAGGTCGTCGACAATGCCGGCCACCTGACCGGATGCCAAGACCCCGGCGTCGGTATTACCTTCGACCAGGCCGGCTTTCAGCAGCATCGGGGTATTCGCCGCCATCACCACCTGCGACCAGCTGAGCTCCTTGCCGTGGCGCATGGCCAGGCCGTCGCGGATCATCGACCGCCAGGTCATGCCCGACATCTTCTTGAACTTCGCGGCATTGCGCACAGCAGCGGTGAAACCCCTTGCTCGCGAGCCGCTCTCCAGTTTTTCAACCAGTCCCGTGCGCAGCACCCGATGCGGCATGCCGTCGACGCGGGTGGTGACCACCGTGCCGTCCAGCGCGGCCTCGAGGTAGCGCGTTTTGACGGCGTCGGGCACGGTCGAATCGGAGGTGAGCAGAAACCGGGTCCCCATCGCCACGCCCGCGGCGCCGTAACTCAACGCGGCCGCCAGGCCACGCCCGTCGAAGAATCCGCCCGCCGCGATCACCGGAATCCCGGAGCCCTGAACGGCGTCGAGCACCGACGGCAGCAGCAGCGTGGTCGGCACCGGCCCGGTGTGCCCGCCGCCCTCACCGCCCTGCACGATCACCGCGTCGGCACCCCACGACGCCACCTTGCGGGCATGCTTAGCCGCACCGACCGACGGAATCACCACCGTGCCGGCGTCTTTCAAACGAGCAATCAGCTCCGGCTTGGGCGCCAGCGCGAACGACGCCACCTTGACGCCTTCGCGGATCATCAGCTCCACCCGGTCGCCGGCGTCGGCAGCGTCGGCGCGGATATTGACGCCGAACGGCCTGTCGGTGGCGGCCTTGACCTTGCCGATCGCCACCGCCAACTCGTCCACAGTCATGGTGGCCGACGCCAAAATTCCCAGCCCGCCGGCGTTGGCGGTGGCCGACACCAGTCGCGCTCCGGCCACCCAGCCCATCCCGGTCTGTACCACCGGATGCTCGACGCCGACCAACTCGGTCAGCGGGGTGCTGATTCGTGATGTGGACGTCATGACCGAACCTCGTTGTCGCGCAACGGCAGCGGGTCGATCACCTCGCGGATCAGCCGCAGCTCGTCGACACCGGGCGGCCCCGTCTCCTCGGCATCGGAGAGCCCGTGCACCTCGAACGAGGTCGCATCCTGGACATCGGAGGCGGAAACCCCCGGGTGCAGGCTCACCGCCCGCATGGTGTGTCCGGGCCCACCGAAGTCGAACACGCCCAGGTTGCTCACCACCCGGTAGACGTTGACGAACCGGAACGCCGGGTTGTCCGGGTCGATCTTGTCGTAGCCGATGCCGCAGACCACGTCGACGGCGTCGCAGAACACCCGCGGCGAATGGTTGCCGACCCAGTAACTGGTGGCGTGGTTGACGGTGTTGCCCGGCGCACCGCGCACCCCGAACATCTGACGGGTCGGCTGCTGCAGCGGACCCAACGCCGACAGGTTCTGGTTGCCGTAGCGGTCAATCTGGTTGGCGCCCATCACCACATGTCGTCGCCCCCACGCCAGCGTCTCGAACACCCGCCCGAACGGCATCCAGCCCTCGACCAAACCGGACGCGCTCAGCGCCGGCGTGTCCGCCAGCAGCTGGGCCTCGCCGTCGGTGAGCAGGATGTCCGGAGCAAACGTCAACCGGGCGAGCCGCGCGCCGATCGACGCCACGGTCGTCATCGGGCTGACCATGATCTCGCCGGCCCCGCGGAACAACTCCGCACACGCCATCACGCAGATTTCGGCTCGGCTGATCACGCGGACTCTCCAAACTTGCGCACCGCCGCCTGGTAGTCGGCTTCGCTGCCGGACAGATACGCCTCGACGAACACCCGCCAGCCCTCCGGCGTGGCCGCGGCCTGCGCGTAGTGCCGCTGGAATGTCTCGTCGCGCCCGTAATCGGTTGCGGCGGTGGTGAAGTGAGCGCCCAAAGGCGCTTCCACCACCGCGTCGACCATCATCCGGTTCACCAGCAGCGCCTGCGGCGGCACCGCCTTGACAAGCTCGTCGGTGGACACCACCCGCTCCACCGACAGGTAACGGCTCTCGGCGGCCATCAGGAACAGGTCGTCAAAATACGGGTCGATGCCGGTGTAGGCGGCATTGCCGCGGGCGTCACCGAGATTCAGATGCACGAACGCGGCATCCAGACGCAGCGCCGGCATCGCGATCAGCGTCTCGCACCGGCCGTCGGGCAAAGGATACGGCGAGGTGATCGTGCGCAACTCGCCCTCGAAGAAGTCCGGCACCGAGCTGCCCAGCCCGGCGCGGATCGGCAGGAACGGCAGCCGCTGCGCCGCCGCCTGCAACCCGCAACGCAGCATGCCCTCGTCCATCTCCCGCGCCTCGATCACGCCATGCGTGCGGGCGTGCGCGAACCACGGGTCGTAGAACGGCGGCGAATCCAGCGACACGAAACCGTAGTAGACGCGTCGCACCTTGCCCGCCGAGCACAGCAGCCCGAGATCCGGCCCGCCGTAGGTGACGACGGTCAGATCCGTGACGTCGGTGCGCAGGATCGCCCGCACGAACGCCATCGGCTTGCGCCGCGACCCCCAGCCGCCGATCCCGATTGTCATGCCGCTGCGCAACGAGGCGACGGCGTCGTCGAGGGTGGTCACCTTGCTGGTCATGACTTCGTCACAAAGGCGTCGCGGTGCTCGTCGGCAACCCCGGCGAGATTCAACTCAAACGTAAACCCTTGCTCCATACGGTAACTGGCGTTCACTCGTTGCACGTCGATGAAGTTCAGCGCCTCCTTGGCGGCGCGGATGACCCGGGCGTCCTTGGCGGCGATGTCGCGGGCCACCCGTAACGCGGCCTCGTCCAACTGCTCGGAAGGCACCACCTCGTGCACCGACCCGAAGTGGTGCAGCGTGGCGGCGTCCACGGTCGCCGCCGTGAAGAACAGTCGTCGCATCATGTGCTGCGGCACCAGCCGGGACAGATGCGTGGCTGCGCCCAGCGCGCCGCGCTCCACCTCCGGCAGGCCGAATGTGGCGTCGTCGGCGGCCACGATCACGTCGGCGTTGCCCACCAGCCCGATACCGCCGCCCAGGCAAAAACCATGCACCGCGGCGATCACCGGCACCGCGCACTCGTAGACCGCGCGAAATGCCGCGAAGCAGCCCCGGTTGGCGTCGATCAGCGCGGTGTGGCCCTGGCCGGCGGCCCGGGTGCGCTGCATCTCCTTGATGTCCACCCCGGCGTTGAACCCGCGGCCTTCGGCCCGCAGGATCACCACGTGGGTGGCGGGATCGCGGCCCGCGGCCGTCACAGCGTCGGCCAGCTCGAACCAGCCGGCTGACGGGATGGCATTGACCGGCGGAAAGTCAACGGTGACCGCGACGATGCCGGGTGCGACGGTGCGGGAATCGATGGGCATGGCACTCCTGGCTCGATGTACCTGAGCAAGCACTTGCTTGGTACGCTAGCACAGTGACTCACGCCGACGGAGCCTCCGCGATCAACCTAGGCCTGGCCGGGCGGGTGGTGCTGGTGACCGGCGGTGTGCGCGGGGTGGGCGCGGGGATCAGCTCGGTGTTCGCCGGCCAGGGCGCGACGGTGGTGACCTGCGCGCGACGCGCCGCCGAGGGTGTGGCGTACGAGTTCCACTGCTGCGACGTCCGCGACGACGATGCGGTCGCCCGGCTGGTCGACGCCATCGTCGAGCGGCATGGGCGCCTCGACGTGGTGGTCAACAACGCGGGCGGGTCGCCCTATGCGCTCGCCGCCGAGGCAACGCCCAACTTCGCGCGCAAGATCGTCGAACTCAACCTGATAGCCGGCCTGCTTGTGTCGCAGCGTGCCAACGCGGTGATGCAGCAGCAAAACGGCGGGTCGATCGTCAACATCTCCAGCGTCAGCGGGCGTCGTCCGTCGCCGGGCACCGCGGCCTACGGAGCGGCCAAGGCCGGCCTGGAAAACCTCACCCAGACACTGGCAGTCGAGTGGGCGCCGAAGGTACGGGTGAACGCGCTGGCCGTCGGACTCGTCGAGACCGAGCAGTCGGCGCTGTTCTACGGTGACGCCGAGTCGATGGCCCGGATTGCCGCCACCGTGCCGTTGGGCCGGCTGGCCAAACCGACTGAAATCGGCTGGGCCGCAGCGTTTCTGGCCTCGGACGCGGCGTCGTATGTCAGCGGTGCCACGTTGGAGGTACACGGCGGGGGTGAGCCGCCGCCGTATCTGGCTGCCACGAGTGCCAACAGGTAAAGGAGCAACGGGTATGGGTTTGGTCGACGGCCGGGCGGTCATCGTCACCGGGGCGGGCCGCGGCATCGGGCGCGCGCACGCCTTGGCGTTCGCCGCCGAGGGTGCGCGGGTCGTGGTCAACGACGTCGGGGTCGGCCTCGACGGGTCCCCGGGCGACAGCCCCGCGCATGAGGTCGTGGAGCAGATCCGGGCCGCCGGTGGCGACGCCGTCGTCAACGGTGACGACGTCGCCGACTGGGCGGGGGCGCGCAACCTGATCCAGACAGCCCTCGACAGCTTCGGTCGCCTGGACGTGCTGGTGAACAACGCCGGCATCGTGCGTGACCGGATGATCGCCAACACCAGCGAGCAGGAGTTCGACGCCGTCATCGCCGTGCACCTCAAGGGCCACTTCGCCACGATGCGCCACGCCGCGTCGTATTGGCGCGGGTTGTCCAAAGAGGGCAAACTCGTCGATGCCCGGATCGTCAACACCAGTTCCGGCGCAGGCCTGCAAGGCAGCGTCGGGCAGGGCAACTACAGCGCCGCCAAGGCGGGCATCGCGGCGCTGACCCTGGTTGCCGCCGCCGAGATGGGCCGCTACGGCGTCACGGTGAACGCGATCGCGCCGGCCGCCCGCACCCGGATGACCGAGAGCGTCTTCGCGGAGATGATGGCGAAACCCGGCGAAGGATTCGACGCGATGGCGCCGGAGAACGTCTCGCCGCTGGTGGTGTGGCTGGGCAGCGGCGACTCACAAGACGTCACCGGCAGGGTGTTCGAGGTCGAGGGCGGTGTGATCCGGGTGGCCGAGGGCTGGGCGCACGGCCCCCAGGTCGACAAGGGCGCACAGTGGGATCCCGCCGAGCTCGGGCCAGTGGTTGCCGAACTGCTGGCGAAGGCGCGTCCGCCGGCCCCGGTGTACGGGGCGTAGTCGGCCTGCGCCGAACGTGAAACTGTTGCGAGATTTCGCGTGATTTTTCGCAACAGCTTCACGTTCGGCGCCAGCAGGGTCGGCGCCAGCAGGGTCGGCGCCAGCAGGGTCGGCGCCAGCAGGGTCGCGGCAGCAGGGTCGCGGCAGCAGGGTCACAGCGCCGCGAGGGCGCCGGTCACGGCGTTGACGATGTCGTCGATCACGGCGATCGGGAAGTGGACTGTCGCCGCGCCGACGTCGCCGACGGCGCCCCCAACCGCGGTCAGGATCGTCGTCAAATCCCCGGTGAGCAATGACTCCCCGACGGTGTACGCCGCCATTTGCGGCGCCGTGATCAGGTCACGCACGTCGACGAACAGGTCGGTCGGCAACCCCGGATCCTGGGGGACGGGGGCCCCGTTCCAGCTGACCAGTGTCCAGCCGTCGGCGGGATCGCCACGGACTTCGACAATGCCGGTGTAGGGCAGCAGTTGGCCGGTGGTGAACAGCTCGGTGGCGACCAGCGGGAAGTCCGGATTGTTGACGTTCATCAGCGTCCAGATCGTGATCGCCCCTTCGTGGGAGAACACCGCGTCGGTGACGGCGCCGTTACTGTTTGCGGCGCTCAGGGCGTAGAGGGTGTCGACGGCGCCGCTGAAGCGGCTCTCGAACGCCATCCCGTCGAAATCCGACGAGCCCAGCTCCGGCACGACCCACAACCCCAGCGTCCACAGCGCCGGGGCCAGCAGATACACCGCGCCCCCAGCGGGATCGGGCCCACGTTGACCGGTATGCCTTCGAAAACGCCGGCGTTGATCTCGTCGAGCCCGGGCAGGACATGCACCGGTAACCCCAGGTCGGTGGCCAACGGAGCCGCGGTCTGCTGCGCCCTGGTCATCGCCGAGGCGAAGATCTCGTCGATGCCGGCGCCCTTGAGAACGTCGGCGACGGCATTCGCCTGATCCATGCCCGTCGACGTGAGCGGGGGCCCGGGTACCAGCGTGTTGACCACGGCGGTGTCGCCCGCTTCGCCGTGCCGCACGAGGTCCAGCGTGATCAGCTCGTCGGCCCGGGCCGTCGCCGCTGCGAGGAACAGCAGGCTCGTCGACAGCAGCGCGGACGCGACACAGCCGCGCTTGCTCGGCAATCGACGCCGACGCGGGTTGGGCATCACTTCTCCATCCGCAGCGGCGAGGGCAGCACTGCCACGTCTCGATCTGGTGTGTGTGTTACGGCTCGCAGACGACGACCGGAATCTTCCGGTCGGTCCAGGACTGGTAGTCCGCGAAGGCGGGGTACATCGCCACCAGCTGCGGCCAGTAGGTGGCGCGCTCTTCCTCGGTGGCATCCCGCGCGGTCAGGCGCAGCACCTCTTTCTTAATCTGCACCGAGACGGTGGGATTGGCCGTCAGGTTCAGATACCACATCGGGTTCTTCGCGGAACCGCCCCGGGATGCGACCAGGATGACGCGCTCGCCGTCGCGCAGGTAAAGCAGCGGGCTCACCCGCGGCTCACCCGTCTTGCGGCCGGTCGTGGTCAGCAGCGCTACCGGCCGCTTGAGGAACGTCCCGCCGAGACCCTCACCGCCGCGGCGGCGGTACATGATGGTGTTGACGCGCGACATCCACTTCATGAAGAAATCGGTGAACGGCGAATTCAGAAACCGCGGTGGTGATTTCGGGGGCACGACGACGATCCTATAGGCGCTCGACGAACGGGCGGAATCGCATCCTGATGTGTGCGATCCGGGCCGCGCCGCCAGTGTCGTCGGCCTGCGAAACCGTCATGACACCTGGGACACTAGATCCGCTCGATGATGGTGCCCGTCGACAACGCGCCGCCGGCGCACATGGTGATCAGCGCGGTGGCCTGGTCGCTGCGCTCCAGCTCGTGCAGTGCCGTGGTGATCAGCCGGCTGCCGGTGGCGCCCACCGGGTGGCCCAGCGCGATCGCGCCGCCGTTGACGTTGACCCGCGCCATGTCCGGGTTGTGCACCCGCGCCCAGGACAGCACCACCGACGCGAAGGCCTCGTTGATCTCGACGAGGTCGATGTCGCCGATCTTCATGCCGGCCTTCTCCAACACCTTCGAGGTGGCCTGCACCGGCCCGTCCAGGTGGTAGTAGGGCTCGGCGCCGACCAGCGCCTGGCTGACGATCCGTGCCCGCGGCCGCAGGCCCAGCGCGCGGGCTTTGTCTTCGTCCATCCACAGCACCGCGGCCGCGCCGTCGGAGATCTGCGACGACGTCCCCGCGGTGTGGATTCCGTTCTCCAGCACCGGTTTCAGCGCGCCGAGTCCCTCCAGGGTGGTGTCGCGCAGGCCCTGGTCGCGGGACACCATGTGCCGCTCGGTGGTGGGTTGGCGCTGCTCGTCGAGCACCGGTGCTTCGATGGGCGAGATCTCCCGGTCGAAGCGACCCTCGTCCCAGGCGCGCTTGGCGTGCTGCTGAGAGGCCAGGCCGAACTCGTCGATGTCGGCGCGGGTGATGCCGCGCCGCTTCGCAATTCGCTCGGCGGCCTCGAACTGGTTGGGCATGTCGATGTCCCACGACTCGGCCCGCCAGTTGTGGTCCGGTCCGGCGTTGGCGCCCAGGCCGACCCGGCTCATCGCCTCGATGCCGCAGGCGATGCCGACGTTGATGGCGCCGGCCGCGATCAGCCCGGCGATCAGGTGGTTGGCCTGCTGACCGCTGCCGCACTGGCAGTCCACGGTGGTGGCGCCGACGTGTTCCGGCAGACCCGCGGTCAGCCACGCCACCCGGGTGATGTTGTTGGACTGCTCGGCATACTGCGTGACGCAGCCGCCGATCGCCTGCTCGACGTCACCGGCGGTGAAGCTGGTGTCCAAGCCGGCCTTGTCCACGAGGGCGCGGTCCACGAGGGCGCGCTGCACCGCGCCGAGCAGTTCGGTGGCGTGCAGGCCCGACAACCAGCCGTTGCGTTTGCCGATCGGGCTGCGGGTGGCTTCGACGATGACCGGGTTACCCATGGGGCCAGGCTAGAACACGTTTCATTACTCTGACAAGCGACGATGTCGCCACCCTTTTGGTCTGCAGCGGAGGCGTGTTTTACTGGCACTAGATCACGTCGCAAACAGGAGCGCACGCATGGCCGAGTCCCTTCTTCCCCCCGGGTTCGACTTCGTCGACCCCGACGTCAACGTCAAGGGCCTGCCGGTGGACGAATTCGCCCGGCTGCGCCGCACTGCGCCCGTCCATTGGGTTGCGCAGGCGCCCGGTAAGGGGGGCGGCTTCCACGACGGCGGTTACTGGGCGATCACCAAGCACAGAGATGTCAAAGAGGTGTCGTTGCGCAGCGACGTCTTCTCCAGCCTCGAGAACTGTGTGATCCCCAGGTTCAGCAACGACACCCCACGCGAGAGCATCGAGGTTCAGCGGTTTGTGATGCTCAACATGGACGCGCCGCACCACACCCGGCTGCGCCGGATCATCTCCCGGGGGTTCACGCCGCGGGCCATCGAGGGGCTGCGCGGTGAGCTGAGCGCGCGGGCGCAGAACATTGTCAAAACCGCGGCGGCGCAGGGCTCCGGCGACTTCGTCGAGCAGGTGGCGTGCGAACTGCCGCTGCAGGCGATCGCCGAGCTGCTCGGGGTGCCGCAGGAAGACCGCGACAAGCTGTTCCGCTGGTCCAACGAGATGACCGGCAGCGAGGATCCCGAATACGCCCACATCGATCCGCAGGCCCCGTCCGTCGAGCTGATCTCCTATGCGATGCAACTGGCCGCCACCAAGGCGGAGAACCCGGGCGACGACATCGTCACCACGCTGGTCAACGCAGACATCGACGGGGAAAAACTCTCCGACGACGAGTTCGGGTTCTTCGTCGTGATGCTCGCGGTCGCCGGCAACGAAACCACCCGGAACTCCATCACCCACGGCATGATCGCGTTCTCCGAACACCCCGACCAATGGGAGCTGTTCAAGAAGCAGCGCCCGCCGACCGCCGCCGAGGAGATCGTCCGGTGGGCCACCCCGGTCACGTGCTTCCAGCGCACGGCGCTGCGCGACTACGAGCTGTCCGGGGTGCAGATCCGGGCGGGGCAGCGGGTGGTGATGTTCTACCGCTCCGCCAACTTCGACGAGGACGTCTTCGACGACCCGTTCGCGTTCGACATCCTGCGTGACCCCAACCCGCATGTGGGTTTCGGTGGCACCGGCGCCCACTACTGCATCGGCACTCACCTGGCCCGTCTGACGATCAACCTGATTTTCGACGCGGTCGCCGACCACATGCCGGACCTCTTGCCGCTGGCGCAACCGCAGCGGCTGCGCTCGGGGTGGCTCAACGGCATCAAGCACTGGCAGGTCGACTACACGGGACGTCATCATCCCGATTTGGGCCCGGTGGTGCACTGATGGATTTCACGCCGGACCCGGCTCAGCAGGCTGTCGCCGACGTGGTCACGTCTGTGCTGAGCCGGGAGACCACCTGGGACGCGCTGGTTGCCGGGGGCGTGACGGCCCTGCCGGCGCCCGAGCGCCTCGGTGGCGACGGGGTCGGCCTCGCTGAGGTGGCGACTGCGCTGACCGAGATCGGACGCCACGGCTGCGTCGGCCCGGCGCTGGCCACGCTCGGGTTGGGTGCGGTGCCGCTGCTGGAGCTGGCGTCCGAGGTGCAGCAGGACCGCTACCTCGCCGGCCTGGCCAAGGGTTCGCTGCTCACCGCTGCGCTGAACGAACCCGGCGCCGCGCTGCCGGATCGGCCGACGACCCGGATCGCGGGAAACCGGCTGTCGGGCACCAAAGTCGGCGTGGCCTACGCCGAACACGCCGACTGGATGATCGTGACGGCCGACGGCGGGGTCGTCGTGGTGTCGCCCGGCGCCGACGGCGTGGCGCTGACCAAGACGCCGGCCTCCAACGGGTCTGACGAGTACGTGGTGACGTTCACCGAGGCGGCGGTTGACGGTGTGCTGGAGGGGGCGAGCGCGCACCGGGTGAACCAGCTGGCGCTGGCGTTCGTCGGCGCCTACGCGGCCGGCCTGGTGGCCGGTGCGCTGCGGTTGACCGCCGACTACGTGGCGAACAGACACCAGTTCGGCAAACCGCTTTCCACCTTCCAGACGGTGGCGGCTCAGCTGGCCGAGGTCTACATTGCCTCGCGGACAATCGATTTGGCGTCACGATCGGTGATCTGGCGACTGGCCCAGGGATACGCCGGCGATCATGTGGCCGACGGCGACCTCGGTGTGCTCGGCTACTGGATCACCTCGCAGGCGCCGCCCGCAATGCAGATCTGCCACCACCTGCACGGCGGGATGGGCATGGATGTCACCTATCCGATGCACCGCTACTACTCGACGATCAAGGATCTGATCCGGCTGCTGGGTGGGCCGTCACATCGCCTCGACCTGGCGGCGATCGCGAGCGCGGCGGAGCCGGGCGTGGCGGGTCGCCGCCCAGAAAACCAACTGGGAGCGCAATGTTCATCGACTTGACACCCGAGCAGTGGCAGCTGCAAACCGAACTGCGGCAGTACTTTTCGAACCTGATTACGCCCGACGAGGCGAAGGAGATGGAGGCCGACCGCCACGGCGAGGCCTACCGGTCGGTGATCCGCCGGATGGGCCGCGACGGCAAGCTCGGTGTCGGGTGGCCGAAAGAGTTCGGCGGCTTGGGCTTCGGCCCGATCGAGCAGCAGATCTTCGTCAACGAAGCCCATCGGGCCGACGTGCCGCTGCCCGCGGTGACGTTGCAGACGGTGGGCCCCACCCTGCAAATGTACGGCAGCGAGATGCAGAAGCAGAAGTTCCTGCCAGCGATCCTGGCCGGCGAGGTGCACTTCGCGATCGGCTACAGCGAACCCGAAGCGGGCACTGACCTGGCGTCGTTGCGCACCACGGCGGTACGGCAGGGCGACGAGTACGTCGTCAATGGCCAAAAGATGTGGACCACCGGCGGACACGACGCCGACTATGTCTGGCTGGCGTGCCGCACCGACCCGGATGCCCCCAAGCACAAGGGGATTTCGATCCTCATCGTCGACACCAAAGACCCGGGTTATTCGTGGACGCCGATCATTTTGTCCGACGGAGCCCACCACACCAACGCCACCTACTACAACGACGTTCGGGTGCCGGCCGACATGCTCGTCGGCGCGGAGAACTGTGGATGGCGGCTGATCACCACCCAGCTCAACAACGAGCGGGTGATGCTCGGCCCCGCCGGCCGTTTCGCCGGCATCTACGATCGGGTGCATGCGTGGGCGTCGAGGCCGGGTGGCGACGGAGTCACCCCGATCGACCACGACGACGTGAAACGCGCGCTCGGCGAGATCCGGGCGATCTGGCGGATCAACGAGCTGCTCAACTGGCAGGTGGCGGCCGCGGGCGACGACATCAACGTGGCCGATGCCGCGTCGACGAAAGTTTTTGGCACCGAGCGGGTTCAGCACGTCGGGCGGCTCGCCGAGGAGATCGTCGGCAAGTACGGCAACCCCGCCGAGCCGGACACCGCCGAGCTGTTGAGTTGGCTGGACTCCCAGACCAAACGCAACCTCGTCATCACCTTCGGCGGCGGCGTCAACGAGGTGATGCGGGAAATGATCGCCGCGTCGGGTCTGGGCGTACCAAGGGTCCCCCGATGACCGACATCCAGGCCGCCGTCGAGCAGGTCAAGGCGGCGGGAAAGAGCAAGCCGCGGGTGGGCCGCGACCCGGTGAACCAGCCGATGATCAACAACTGGGTCGAGGCGATCGGTGATCGTAACCCGATCTACGTCGACGAGGAGGCGGCGAAGGCCGCCGGGCATCCCGGAATTGTGGCCCCGCCGGCGATGATCCAGGTGTGGACGATGTCGGGGCTGGGCCGCGCCCGCGCCGACGACGACCCGCTGGGCCGAATCCTCGGGCTGTTCGACGCGGCAGGGTATGTCGGCGTGGTCGCCACGAACTGCGAGCAGACCTACCACCGGTATCTGCGTCCGGGGGAAGAGGTTAGCGTCGCTGCCGAACTCACCGACGTCATCGGGCCCAAACAGACCGCACTCGGCGAGGGTTACTTCATCAACCAGCACATCAGCTGGCAGGTCGGCGACGAGGACGTCGCCGAAATGAACTGGCGCATGCTCAAGTTCCGGCCACGGCACGCCGACAAACCTCCGGTTCCCGACGACCTGGATCCGGTGTCGCTGATGCGGCCGTCGTCGTCGCGGGACACCCGGTTCTTCTGGGACGGGGTGGCCAGGCACGAGCTGCGCATCCAGCGGCGCCCGGACGGCAGTCTGCAGCATCCGCCGGTGCCGGCGATCTGGCAGGGCCCCGCCGAGCCGATCGACTACGCGGTGGCCAGCGGCAAGGGCACGGTGTTCAGCTTCGTGGTGCACCACGCGCCCAAAGTTCCGGGCCGCACGGTGCCGTTCGTTATCGCCCTGGTCGAATTGGACGAAGGTGTGCGGATGCTGGGCGAGCTGCGCAACGCCGACCCGGCGCGGGTGCAGATCGGAATGCCTGTCCGCGCAATGTATCTCGACTTTCCGGAGAGTGATTCCGGCCCGGCCTGGACCCTGCACGCCTGGGAGCCCGACGCGTGAACGCTCCGACGGTGGGCACCACGTTGCCGGAATTCAAGCTGTACGCCGATCCGACGTTCATCGTGTCGACCGCATTGGCCACCAGGGATTTTCAGGATGTCCACCACGACCGGGACAAGGCGCAGGCCAAAGGCTCCAAGGACATCTTCGCCAATATCCTCACCGACACCGGCCTGGTGCAGCGCTACATCACCGACTGGGCCGGCCCGCAGGCGGTCGTGAAGTCGATCGCGCTGCGACTGGGCGTGCCGTGGTATGCCTATGACACAGTGACGTATTCCGGCGAGGTGACCGCCGTGACAGACGGCCTGGTGACCGTTGACGTGCTGGGCCGCGACAGTCTCGGTGATCACGTCATCGCCACCGTGACGTTGACGATCGGCGCTGACGATGCTGTCCGGTAAGGCCGCGATCGTCGGGATCGGCGCCACCGACTTCTCCAAGGACTCCGGCCGCAGCGAGCTGCGACTGGCCGCCGAAGCGGTGCTGGATGCGCTGGCGGACGCCGGGCTCACCCCCGCCGACGTCGACGGCATGGTCACCTTCACGATGGACTCCAACACCGAGGTCGCCATCGCACGAGCCACCGGGATCGGGGAGCTGACCTTCTTCTCCAAGATTCATCACGGCGGCGGTGCGGCGTGCGCCACCATCCAGCAGGCCGCCATCGCGGTGGCCACCGGTGTCGCGGAATGCGTTGTGGCGTATCGGGCTTTCAACGAACGCTCGGGTATGCGGTTCGGGCAGGTGCAGACCCGGCTGGTGGAGAATGCCGATTCCACGGGCGTCGACAACTCGTTCTCCTACCCCCACGGTTTGAGCACGCCCGCCGCGCAGGTGGCGATGATCGCCAAGCGCTACATGCACCTGTCCGGCGCGACCAGCCGCGACTTCGGCGCGGTGTCGGTGGCCGACCGCAAGCACGCCGCCAACAACCCGAAGGCGTACTTCTATGAAAAGCCGATCACTATTGAGGACCACCAGAATTCGCGGTGGATCGCCGAGCCGTTGCGGCTGCTGGACTGCTGTCAGGAGACCGACGGCGCGGTGGCGATCGTGGTGACCTCGTCTGCGCGGGCCAAGAACCTCAAGCACCGGCCGGCCGTCGTCGAGGCGGCCGCGCAGGGGGCCGGCCCCGACCAGTATTCGATGGTCAGCTATTACCGGCCGGAGCTTGGCGGCCTGCCGGAGATGGGTCTCGTCGGCAGGCAGCTCTGGGCGCAGTCAGGACTGAAGCCGGCTGACATCCAGACCGCGATCCTCTACGACCACTTCACCCCGTTCACGCTGATTCAGTTGGAGGAGTTGGGTTTCTGCGGCTGGGGCGAAGCCAAGGACTTCATCGCCGACGGGGCGATCGAGATCGGCGGGCGGTTGCCGCTGAACACCCACGGCGGCCAGCTGGGCGAGGCCTACATCCACGGTATGAACGGTATCGCCGAAGGAGTGCGGCAGCTGCGCGGCACGTCGGTGAATCCCGTGCCCGACGTCGAGCACGTGCTGGTGACCGCTGGTACCGGGGTGCCAACGTCGGGTTTGATCCTGGGCTGAGTGTCGTCGCGCACCCAGCGTGAAGTTAGGTGCACTCCCGTCGCGCCGCGGTGAAGCCAGCTTCACGCTCGTGCGGCGGACCAGCGGTGAAGTGACGTAATCGCCGGCTCGTGCGAGGCTGCGCCGATGGGGGAGCCGTTTATTGGCAGCGAAGCACTCGCCGCAGGCGCGCTGACCAAGGGCCAGTTGGCCACCTCCCACACTCGGTTGTTTCGCGATGTCTACATCTCGCGCCACAGCGACGTCACCGCCGTCGACCGCGCCACGGCCGGGTGGCTTTGGTCGCGTCGTCGCGGTGTCGTTGCCGGCTTCTCCGCCGCGGCGCTGCACGGCAGCAAATGGGTCGAGGCGATGCGGCCCGCTGAGCTCATCCACGACAACCGGCATCGCCTCGGTGGTCTGGTAGTGCACACCAATACCCTCGAGCCTGACGAGATTCAGACCATTGCGGGGGTGCCGGTGACGATCCCGGCGCGTACCGCGCTTGACCTGGCCTGCTGGTACCCGACCCTGGCGGCTGTGCCGGCGATGGACGCACTGACCCGCGCAACCGACCTAAAATTCGCCGACGTGGAATTGCTGATGCAGCGGTATAAGGGCCGTCGTGGCCTACGCCGTGCGCGGGTATCGATGGACTTGGTCGATGCGGGAGCAGAATCTCCGAAAGAAAGCTGGCTGCGGCTCATTTTGATTCGGGCCCGGCTGCCCAGACCGAAGACGCAGATTCGGGTCTATGACGAGCTCACCGGTAGGGTGGCCTACCTCGACATGGGGTGGGAGGATCTCAAGGTCGCCGCTGAATACGATGGCGAACACCATCAAAGTGATCTACGCCAATACCGCCACGACGCCAAACGCCATGAGATGCTGCAACGCCTCGGCTGGATCGTGATCAGAGTGCTCGCAGGCGACCGAGAGCCTGAGATCATCCGCCGCGTCCGGGCCGCGCGGGCTCGACGTACACCACTACCGACACGACAGTGAACGTGGGTTCACTGACAGTCGTCCGCCGTGAACCTAACTTCACGCTCGCCGTAGCTCTACCCCGGACAGCACCACAGCGTTTTCGCGCGACGGCGCGACGACGCTGGCCAGCAGCCGGCCGTCGTCGCGCCAGACGCCGGCGCGCAACGTCTCGCCGGGGAACGCCATCCCGGCGAAGCGGGCGCCGTAGGACGCGACCCGGCTGACGTCGCTGTCGAGGCACGCATCGACGAGCGCCTTGCAGGTCATGCCGAAGGTGCACAAACCATGCAGGATGGGCCGTGTAAAGCCTGCGGCAGCGGCGAACTCGGGATCGGAGTGCAGCGGGTTGCGGTCCCCGCAGAGCCGGTAGAGCAGCGCCTGCTGCGGCAGTATCGGGATGTCGAGTTCGACGTCGGGTGCCCGATCCTCCACCGACGACCCGCCCCCTGACGGCCCGCGCTCGCCGCCGAAGCCGCCCTCGCCGCGGGCGTAGATCGACCGACGCTGAGTCCACAGCAGGGCCCCGTCGGGCGTGGTCACGACGGTCTCAGACCAGATCACTGCGGCCTTGCCCTTGTCCCAGATGTCCGTCAGCCGCGTCACCGCGCGGGCGCTGCCGGACGGCGGCAGCGGTGCCGGCACACTGACCTGCTCGGAGGCGTGCAGCACCTTGGCCAGCTCGACGTGGACGCCGGGAAACCTGACGGCCGGCGGTTCGGTGGCGTGGAAGGTGGCCGCCACACAGCCGAATGTCGGCAGCACCTGCGGAGCACCGTCGGCAAGGTAGCGCAGCTCCTGCGGGTCCATCGGATCTGCCCCGGCGCCCAGGGCCAGCTGGTAGAGCTGCACATCGGTGCTGCTCCAACGGAATTCGACCGGCTCGAGCTCGGCGCCGAGTGCGGCGTCCAGGTCGATCGGCATATCAGCGGGTCTCGGCGATGTGCAGGGCCGCCACGTAGCCGAACGTCATCGCCGGGCCGATGGTGCCGCCCGGGCCGGGATAGGTGTGACCCATCACCGGAGCGCTGACGTTCCCGGCCGCGTACAACCCGTCGATGACGCTGCCGTCGTCGCGCAGTGCCCGGGCGTGCACGTCGGTGCGGATACCGCCCTTGGTGCCCAGATCGCCCGGCACCATCTTGGCCGCGTAATACGGCGGGTGGCTGATCTCGCCCAGGTTCGGGTTCGGCTTGTTGGTCGGGTCGCCGTAGTAGCGGTCGTAGGCGCTCTCGCCGCGGTGATGGTCCTCGTCGACGCCCGAGCGGGCAAATCCGTTGAAACGCTGCACGGTTGCCAGGAAATCATCGATGGGCAGCCCGGCCTTGCCGGCCAGCTGCTCGAGGGTGTCCGCTGCGACGATCACGCCGGAGTCCACCCATTTGCTCGGAATGCGTTGCCCCGGTTGCAATCCCGCGAAGATGTAGCGGTCCCGATACCGCTGGTCGAACACCAGCCACGCCGGGATGTTCTCGCCCGGGCCGGGCCCCTGGCCGTATTTCCCACCGTACATGCGATGACACGCCTCGACGTAGGGCATCGACTCGTTCATGAACCGCTTGCCTGACATGTTGACGATGATCGACCCCGGCGAGTTGCGCTCCGACAGCGCGAACCACGGCGCGCCCACCAACGGCACGGTCGGGCCCCACCACGCGTCTTCCATCAGATCCACGGTTGCACCGAGCTTTTCAGCGGCCACGATGCCGTCGCCGGTATTGGCCGCCGCGCCCACCGTCCACTCGGTGGTGATCGGAGCGCGCTGGTATTTGATGCGCATCTGCTCGTTGTGCTCGAAGCCACCGCACGCCAGGATCACCCCGCGCCGTGCCCGGATGAGCGTCGGCTCGCCGGCATCGGTAGCGCTGTCGGCGACGTACACGCCACGCACCGAGCCGTTTTCGACGTGCAGATCGGTCAATGCGGTGTTCAACAGGACGGGGACGCCGGCCTGTCGCAGACCGATCCGCAGCGGACCGATCAGCGCACGGCCCATGCCGACCAGGTTCTGACCGGTTGCCTTCGCCCACATGGTCCGGACACCGACCTTCACGCTGCGCAGCATACCGCGGGGATGGCGCTTCAGCTGGTTGAGGCGCACGTAATCCTGTTGCATCACAACAACATTCAGGGGGACCTTACCGTATGGTGGCTCCAGCCCGGCCAGGTCCGGCCCGAGCGTGCCGGCGTCGAAGGGCTTCGGCTCGATCGACCGGCCGCCCGGACGTCCGCCGGGGGCTTCCGGGTAATAGTCGGAATATCCCGGCACCCAGCACATTTTCAGCGGCGTGTGTGCGAGCACGAACGAGAGCATCGCGGGACCGCGCTGCAGGTAGGTGTCGATCCGCTCCGGCTCGACGACGTCGCCGACGATGCCGTGCAGATAGGTGCGGGCCGCCTCAGGGGTGTCGGAGACGCCGTCGCGCCGCAGCACCACGTTGTTGGGAATCCAGACACCGCCGCCCGAGCGTGCTGTCGACCCGCCGTAGTGCGCGGCCTTCTCGACGACGATCGTCGACAGGCCCCGGTGCGCGGCAGTCAGCGCAGCCACCATGCCGGCGCCGCCGCTGCCGACCACGACGACGTCGTACTCCCGGGCTGTCATGTAGAACACGTTATAGAATTGCTCCGGCTGGGCGCTACCGGCCCGGTCACACCGACGAGGGGACTTCGGTCGAATGATCCCGGTTGCCATCCGTGACGCGCTGGCCGCCGACCTGGCGCAGGCCGAACGGAGCCGCGAGCCGGTCGCCCCGCTGACGGCCGCGCACCCGCAGATCGACGTCGTCGACGCCTACCAGATCCAGTTGGTCAATATCCGCCAGCGGGTCGCCGAGGGTGCCCGGGTGGTCGGGCACAAGGTGGGCCTGTCCTCACGAGCTATGCAGCACATGATGGGGGTCGACGAGCCGGACTACGGCCATCTGCTCGACGACATGCAGGTGTTCGAGGACTCTCCGGTCGAGGTGGCGCGCTACCTGTACCCGCGGGTGGAGGTGGAGGTGGGTTTCATCCTGGCCGACGACCTGCCTGGCGCGGGGTGCACCGAGGGCGACGTGCTGGGTGCGACGGCCGCGTACGCGCCGGCGATCGAGTTGATCGACAGCCGGATCACCGACTGGAAGATCGCGCTGTGTGACACCATCGCCGACAACGCCTCTTCGGCCGGCTTCGTCCTCGGCGAACAGCGGGTGGCGCCCGCCGACATCGACATCACCGCGATCGAGGCGGTGCTGACCCGCAACGGAGAGGTGGTGGCCGAGGGCCGCAGCGACGCGGTGCTGGGCAACCCGGCGACGGCGGTGGCGTGGCTGGCCCGCAAGGTAGAAAGCTTCGGGGTGCGGCTGCGAAAGGGCGACATCGTGCTGCCCGGCTCATGCACCCGAGCGATCGACGCTCGGCCCGGTGACACCTTCGTCGCCGACTTCGCCGGTCTGGGCTCGGTCCGGTTGTCGTTCGAATAGAGGAGCGCCAGTGCCTACAAAAGCCTCAGTCGCCATCGTCGGATCGGGCAACATCAGCACCGACCTGCTGTACAAACTGCTGCGTTCGGACTGGCTGGAGCCGCACTGGATGGTCGGGATCGACCCGGACAGCGAAGGCCTCAAGCGGGCGCGCGGCTTCGGTCTGGAGACCACCCACCAGGGAGTCGACTGGCTGCTGGAGCAACCCGAGAAGCCGGACCTGCTGTTCGAGGCGACCAGCGCCTACGTGCACACGGCGGCCGCCCCGCGCTACGCCGAAGCCGGGATCCGGGCCATCGACCTGACACCCGCGGCGGTCGGCCCAGCGGTGATCCCACCGGCGAACCTGCGTGAGCATCTCGACGCGCCGAACGTCAACATGATCACCTGCGGCGGGCAGGCGACGATCCCGATCGTGTACGCCGTCTCGCGGGTGGTGGAGGTGCCCTACGCCGAGATCGTGGCCAGCGTGGCGAGTGTTTCAGCCGGGCCGGGCACCCGGGCCAACATCGACGAGTTCACCAAGACCACCGCCCGCGGCGTGGAGACCATCGGCGGCGCGCGACGCGGCAAGGCGATCATCATCCTCAATCCGGCCGACCCGCCGATGATCATGCGCGACACCATCTTCTGCGCCATCCCCGAAGACGCCGACCGCGACGCGATCGCGACATCCATCCACGACGTCGTCGCCGAGGTGCAGACTTATGTGCCCGGCTACCGGCTGCTCAACGAGCCGCAGTTCGACGAGCCGTCGCTCAACTCCGGCGGGCAGGCCGTGGTCACATCCTTTATCGAAGTGTCGGGGGCCGGCGACTACCTGCCGCCGTATGCGGGCAACCTCGACATCATGACCGCGGCGGCCACCAAAGTGGGCGAGGAGATCGCCAAAGAAACACTCAGTGTTGCTGGAGGCGCGCGATGACTATGTGGGACGTGCGGATCACCGACACCTCGCTGCGCGACGGGTCGCACCACAAACGGCACCAATTCAGCAAAGACGAAGTCGGGGCGATCGTGGCAGCACTGGACGCCGCCGGCGTCCCGGTGATCGAGGTGACCCACGGCGACGGCCTAGGCGGGTCGAGCTTCAACTACGGCTTCTCCAAGACGCCCGAACAAGAATTGATCAAATTGGCCGCTCAGACAGCCAAAGAGGCCAAGATCGCGTTTTTGATGCTGCCCGGTGTCGGCACCAAAGACGACATCAAACAAGCGCAGGACAACGGCGGGTCGATCTGCCGCGTCGCCACCCACTGCACCGAGGCCGACGTGTCGATCCAGCACTTCGGGCTGGCCCGCGAACTGGGCCTGGAAACCGTCGGGTTCTTGATGATGGCCCACACCATCCCGCCGGAGAAGCTGGCCGCGCAGGCCCGCATCATGGCCGACGCCGGCTGCCAGTGCGTGTACGTCGTCGACTCCGCCGGCGCACTGGTCCTGGAGGGTGTGCGCGACCGGGTGGCCGCACTGGTGGCCGAGCTCGGCGACGACGCGCAGGTGGGCTTTCACGGGCACGAGAACCTCGGGCTCGGGGTGGCCAACTCGGTGGAAGCGGTCCGTGCCGGCGCCAAGCAGATCGACGGTTCCTGCCGGCGGTTCGGGGCCGGGGCCGGCAACGCGCCGGTGGAGGCACTGATCGGGGTATTCGACAAGATCGGCGTCAAGACCGGCATCGACTTCTTCGACATCGCCGACGCCGCCGAGGACGTGGTGCGCCCGGCGATGCCGGCCGAATGCCTGCTCGACCGCAACGCCCTGATCATGGGGTACTCCGGGGTGTACTCCAGCTTCCTCAAGCACGCCGTCCGGCAGGCCGAACGCTACGGGGTGCCGGCCCACCAGCTGCTGCACCGCGCCGGCCAGCGCAAGCTCATCGGCGGCCAGGAAGACCAGCTCATCGACATCGCGCTGGAGATCCAGCGCGAGCAGGCCGGCGGTCACGCCGTCACGCACTAGACCCGGCGTTTCCCGGGCAACGGCATGCATAGCCCACGCAAAGATAGCGGACGTAGCCTGGCCCGCATGAGCACATCTAAGACAGTCGACCCTCGTCGCCGCGGGTTGTACGGCCTGCTCGCCGGCGGGTTGCTCGCTGCGACCGCCGCGACGGTGATCGCGCTGCCCTTGGCGGGCACAGCCAACGCGGATCCACCGTGTGATCAGACCGTCGGTAATTCCATCAACGACTACCTGTTGCGGCATCCTGACCTCCATCGGCAGCTTCAGCACGACGCGCAGGCGGAGAACGGTAACGGCAACGTTATCGACTACCTGAACCGGCACCCAGATCTGCGACAGCATCTGATCGATCTGTCGCAGCAGTGCGTACCGTAGCCGGCATGTGAGCGCGCGTCGTCGCTGACCGCCCTCGGCGACACGCAAAATGTCCGCCCATTGACGGAAACTAGAACACGTTCTAGCGTCGAGGCGTGTTTTCCCAGCCCCTTGCCGAGGCGATCGCCGAAGCCGAGACGCTCGTCGCCGCCGCGCCGCACATCGAGACCGAAGCAGACCTGCTCGAGGGGCTGCAGTACCTGGCCGGCTGTGTCGCCGCCTGCACGCATGTTGCGTTCGATTACGACCGTGACCACCCATTCCTGCTGTCGGGCACCGGGCCGTTCACCAAGATGGGCCTGGACAACCCGGACACCCTCTACTTCGGCTGCCGGGTGCACGCCGGGCACGACTACCTGGTGACCGGGACACGGGGCACCACCACGGATGTGAGTTTCCAGCTGCTCGGGGGTGAGTACACCGACTCGGGTGTGCCCGTCAGCGAGGCCGCTTTCGACGACCGGGAACTCGACATCGCCGCCGACGGCAGCTTCCAGTGGCAATTCCGCCCGACCGGACCCGCTCAACTGTTGATCCGCGAGGTCTACGGCGACTGGGCGCAGCGGCGCGGCACGGTGGCCATCGCGCGGTGCGACACCGCGGGCACCGCGCCGCCGCCGCTGAGCCGTGCGATCATCGAAAAGCGTTATGCCACAGCAGCAAAGCAACTCGTCAACCGGGTGAAGACATGGCTTGCCTTCCCGCAGTGGTTCTACCTGAACATCCCGGTCAACACCATGGTGGCGCCGCGGCTGACCCCGGGCGGCCTGGCGACCCAGTACTCGTCGGCCGGTCACTTCGACCTGCGGCCGGATCAGGCGCTCGTCATCACCATCCCGGTCAGCGACGCGCCCTACCTCGGGTTCCAGCTGGGCAGCCTGTGGTACATCTCGCTGGATTACATCAACCACCAGACGTCGCTGAATGCCGGCCAGGCGCAAGCGGATCCCGACGGCAAGGTCCGCATCGTCGTCGCCGACCAGAACCCCGGAGTGACCAACTGGGTCGAGACGCTCGGGCATCGCCGCGGGTTCCTGCAGTTCCGCTGGCAACGGGTGTCGTGTCCGCTCACCGACGCCGACGGCCCCGGCGTCGAACTCGTCGACGTCGACTCTGTCCCGGCGGTGCTGCCCTACCACGAGCACAACAAGATTTCCGAAGAAGCCTGGCGCGCACGAATTGCCCAGCGCCAGAATCACATTGCCAACAGAATGCTGGGGTAGAAATGACCGGAATGCTCGACGGCAAGGTCGTGGTGATCAGCGGTGTGGGGCCCGCGCTGGGCACCACGTTGGCGCGGCGCTGCGCACAGGACGGCGCCGACCTGGTGCTGGCTGCCCGCACCGCGGAACGCCTCGACGACGTCGCCAAGCAGGTCGCCGACACCGGGCGACGTGCGATAGCGGTGGCCACCGACATCACCGACGACGACCAGGTGCAGAACCTGGTGGACTCCGCGCTCGCGGCCTACGGCAAGGTCGACGTGCTGATCAACAACGCGTTCCGGGTACCGTCGATGAAACCGTTGGCCGCCACCACGTTTGCGCATATCCGGGACTCCATCGAACTCACCGTGCTGGGCGCGTTGCGGCTCATCCAGGGCTTCACCCTGGCGCTGGCCGAGTCCAAGGGCTCGATCGTCAACGTCAACTCGATGGTGATCCGGCACTCCGACGCCAAGCACGGGGCGTACAAGATGGCCAAGTCCGCCCTGCTGGCGATGTCGCAGTCGCTGGCCACCGAACTCGGCGACCAGGGCATCCGCGTGAATTCGGTTGCGCCCGGATATATCTGGGGTGACACCCTGAAGGGATACTTCGCCCACCAGGCCGGCAAATACGGGACCACCGTGGAGCAGATCTACACCGCCACCGCCGCCAAATCCGACCTGAAGCGGCTGCCCACCGAGGACGAGGTGGCGTCGGCCATCTTGTTCCTGGCCGGCGATCACTCCAGCGGTATCACGGGTGCGACGCTCGACGTCAACTGCGGTGAGTATCACACCTGATGGCCGAGCGCACCGACGTCGGAACCGTCGACGAGCTGCACGCCTCGGCAACCAAGCTGGTCGGCCTGGACGACTTCGGCGCCGACGACGACAACTACCGCGAAGCCCTGCGCGTACTGCTGGACTCCTACCGGAGTGAGGCCAACCTGACGCCGTTGGGCAGCAAGATGTGTCGGTTCTTTCTGCGCGGTGCGCTGGCGGCCAGACTGGTGTCGGAAGCGTCGTGGAAGCAGTATCCCGAGCACGCCGACGTCGTCATCCGCCAGCCGATCTTCGTGACGGGCCTGGTGCGCACCGGCACCACCGCGCTGCACCGGCTGCTCGGGGCCGACCCGGCTCACCAGGGCTTGCAGATGTGGCTGGCCGAATATCCGCAGCCGCGGCCGCCACGCCACACCTGGGCGTCCAACCCGGTGTATCAGCAGATCGACGCGCAGTACACCATGCACCACAACGAGAATCCCGGTTACACCGGGCTGCACTTCATGGCCGCCGACGAGCTCGAGGAGTGCTGGCAGCTGCTGCGGCAGTCGCTGCACTCGGTGTCCTACGAAACGCTGGCCCATCTGCCGAGTTACGCGCAATGGCTGTCGCGACAGGACTGGACTCCGGCCTATCGGCGGCACCGCAGGAACCTTCAGCTGATCGGTCTGGGCGACGCCGACAAGCGGTGGGTGCTGAAGAACCCCAGCCACCTGTTCGCGTTGGACGCGTTGATGGCGACCTACCCCGACGCGCTGGTCGTGCAGACCCATCGACCGGTCGAGACCATCATGGCCTCGATGTGCTCACTGGCCCAGCACACCGCGCAGGGCTGGTCGACGACATTCGCCGGCGCGCAGCTCGGCGACGATGCGATGGACACCTGGTCGCGCGGGCTGCAGCGGTTCAACTCCGCACGCGCCACCTACGATCCCGCTCAGTTCTACGACGTCGACTACTCCGATTTGGTCGCCGATCCGCTGGGCATGGTGGCAGATATCTATCGGCATTTCGGGCTGACCCTCACCGATGCGGCCAGCCGGGCGATCAAGCGCAGCCATGCCGAGAGCCAGACCGGTCCGCGGGCTCCGCGCCACACCTATGCGCTGTCCGACTACGGGCTCACCGTCGAGGTGATCAAAGAGCGCTTCGCCGGGCTCTGATTGCTCATCGCCGCGCAGCCGCCGCCGCGACCCGATGCCTGCCGATGCAGCGCAATCACCGGGTCGAATTTGTCCGGCGTGGTTCTTACATGCGTCAGCAGTGTTTACTCGTGCTGATTTCTCGTGGCGTCCGATAGGCGCGGACTGCACGAGTTTCTACTCAGACTGATTCGAAATACTCGCCCTGGACGTCGACCGTGCAATCGGTGCGGATCAACCGACGTTTCCGCGGGTCGGGTTCATGCTGCCGGGCCGGGCAGCGATGCTGTCGTCATACGCTTGCAGCAACCTCACATTTTCCTCGCAGCGTGATCGCAGATCCGTGTACGTAAATAATCGGGTCGTAACACCGAGCACCAATAGCGAGGTCGCGCCTCGGTGTTAGCAGAACCAGGAATTGCGCGCCGATTGCGCCGCGGACAATAGTCCGGGGAGCGCGAGCAACGTCGTGTCCGTTACCGGGCAGTCGGTGTGCGCCACGGGTCAGGGCGATTTGCCGGCGCAGGGAGGGATGGCTATGCACACCGTTGAGGCCGGGTGGGTGCACCGAGATTGTGGCCGCGGTCAGCACGCTGGTGACGGGCCTGTTAGGACCGCCCCGCACGTTCTCGCCGGCGCCCGCGACACCGGCCCCGGGGTGGCGGCCTGCGCCGAGCTGTCGACGACGGGCTCGGTTCGTCGATGCGCCATTCGTCGATGCGCCAGGGCTTGTCGTGCACAATTCCGTGCAGAGCGCCGCGGACCGCGGTCAGCGTTCCACGAAACTCGGAAGATCCTCTAGGGAGGTGTGGTGCTGGATTTCGCAGCGCTGCCTCCGGAGGTCAATTCGGGGCGCATGTATGCCGGGCCGGGGCCGGGGCCGATGCTGGCCGCCGCGGCGGCGTGGGATGTGCTGGCCACCGAGCTGGAGTCCACCGCGGCCGGGTATGCGGCGGTGTTGTCGGGCCTGACCGGCCGGGCCTGGTCGGGTCCCGCCGCGGCGGCGATGACGGGCGGGGTGACCCCGTATGTGGCGTGGCTGCAGAACACCGCGAGTGTGGCCGAGCAGACCGCGGCGCAGGCCATGGAGGCGGCGGCGGCCTACGAGGCGGCGTTCGCGGCCACGGTGCCTCCGCCGGTGGTAGCGGCCAACCGGGCGACGTTGATGGCGCTGATCGCGACCAACTTCTTCGGGCAGAACACCCCGGCGATCGCGGCCACCGAGGCGCACTACGCGGAGATGTGGGCCCAGGACGCGGCCGCGATGTACGGGTATGCCGGGGCCTCGTCGTCGGCGAGTGTGCTGACCCCCTTCGGCGAGCCGCCGGCCACCACCGACCCGGCCGGGCTGGGCACTCAGGCCGCGACGGTGGCCCGAGCGGCCGGCACTGCGGTCAGCGGCGAGGTGACGACGCTGGCTCGGCTGATCGCGGCGCTGCCCACCGCGCTGCAGCAGCTCACCTCGACCGGGGCGGCGTCCAGCGCGGCGGGTGTGCCGCTGTTCGGCACGACGACGCTTTTCAGTTCGGAAGCCATCTTCGGCGTGCAGGGCCTGCTGGGGCCCACACTTTTTGGGCAGAACAGCTTTTTCCTCGCCAACAGCGCTTTTCGCGCCAACTCGCAGGTCAACCTGGGCACCAGGATCGTGGGGATAAAGGACAAGCTCGAGCGGGAAGCCGCGCAGGCCGCCAAGTACGCGCAGAAGTACGCCACCAGCGGGCTCGGCGCCGGGCTCGGGTCGGCCCCCCGGGTGTCGGCGGGGATGGGCCAATCCGGGCTGGTGGGGTCGTTGTCGGTGCCGCCCGGTTGGGCCGCCGACCCGGTGGCGATCCGCCCGGCCGCGCTGGCGCTGCCCGACCCTGGACCTGCCGGCGTGACGGCCGCCGCCGGTGCTGTCGCGCCACCGGAGCCGATGCCGGGCAGCGTGTTCAGCCAGGGCCTGATGAGCGCGCTGTCGAAAGACGCCGGCCAGCCGGTGCACCCGAAGTCCAAACCCGTACTCGTGCGTAATGCGGCCTCCGAGCGTGGCGGTCGCGTGAGCACCCGAAGTTGAACACAGAGAAGGGAAACTGACCATGGATTACGGAGCGTTGCCCCCCGAAATCAACTCCGGCCGGCTGTATTCGGGTCCCGGCACAGCGCCGCTGCTGGAGGCGGCGACAGCCTGGCAGCAGCTGGCCAGCGAGCTGAATTTCTCCGCTGCCTCCTACGGGTCGGCGATCGCCAACCTGACCAGTTCGGGATGGCAGGGCCCGGCGTCGTCGGTGATGGCAGGCGCGGTCGGTCCCTACGTGACCTGGCTGCACACCACCGCCGCCCAGGCCGAACAGACCGCCGCGCAGGCCACAGCCGCCGCCGGCGCGTACCAGACCGCGTTCGCGGCCGTGGTGCCCCCACCGCTGATCGCGGCCAACCGCACCCAGTTGACGGCGCTGATCGCCAACAATTTTTTCGGGCAGAACAGCCCGGCGATCGCGGCCACCGAAGCCGCCTACGACCAGATGTGGGCCCAGGACGCCGCGGCGATGTACGGCTACGCGGGCGCCTCGGTGTCGGCGACCCAGTTGGCCCCGTTCAGCCAGCCTCCGCAGACCACCAACCCGGCCGGGCAGACAGCGCAAACCGCCGCCGTCGCCCAGGCCGCCGCGACCGGCGCCGGCCACGCCCAGGCCGCCGCGAGCAGCTCGTCGCTGCTGTCGCAGCTGAGCACGGCCCTGCAGAGCCTGGTCTCGCCCGCTTCGGCATCCTCGGCGTCCGCGTCGTCGGGTATCGTGCCGGTGATCGCCGGGGAGCCGATCACCACATACGGCATATTCGGTTTCAGCTCGGCCTTGTCAACCAACGACGAGGCCTTCCGGCTCATCGCGTTGGCGACCAGGCTCCTCGGCTTTCAAACCAGCGCGGTGCGCGACTTCGCCCAGGGGATCGGGCCGTTCGACCCATTTTTCGGCGTCCCGCTGCCGTCAACGGCCGCCAGTGTCTCGGCCGCGTCGGCAGTGATGGGCCGAGCCAGCCAGGTCAGCGCCCTGTCGGTACCGCCGAGCTGGACCGCGATCAGCGAGCCGGTCCAGACAGCGGCCGTGACTCTGCCGGCCGGCGCCGATGCGCAGGACGTCGCCGGCCTGCCCGGCCCGATGTTGTTCGGCGAAACCCTGCTCGGGACTCTGGCCGGACGAATGGTCAGCGCCGCCGCCGCCAAATCCCGGGAAAACAAAGACAAAACCAACAACAAAGTGATCCCCCGATCGCCGGCCGCGGGATGACCTCCGCCGAGTCCGGCTGCGGTCCGCGCCGTGCGCACGAGGGTGAGCGGAGTACTCAGCCGTCAGCGAGCGGATCCACGAAGCCCTCGGCCACCGCGTGCGCGATGCTGTCGGTCAGCTTCGGGCAGGCCTTGGTCCGCGCGCTGTCACCGCCGGCGGCACGGATCTCAGCGAAGTGGGCGCAGCGTTGCGATGCTTCGGTATTCCATTGCACCGCAGTATGACCCGGCCCCAGCTTCTTCACGCTGACCGTGACATGGCAGAACCGGCAGTCGACCTGCTGCAGACCCGATGTCAGGTAGCGCTGGCGGTCGGCTTCGGTGGCTGCGCGCACTGCTGCCGCATGACCGAGATCACCAGCGAAAGGCATTGCCTTAGAACAGGATCCGCTGCGGCGACCGGGCGCAGAGGTATCCGGGTCGTCGTGGCCGCCACGCAGCCGAACCATCGACCGAGCCAGCCGGTCCACGTCAGGCGGCTGCTCAGCACCGGTCACGTCGCGGGCTGCTCGGCCTCGTGCATGGCTCGGCGATTGAGGTTCTCATCGACCTCGGCATGCCATTTTTCGTTGGCGACGGTGGTGTCGACCTCGATCTCGAAGCGGTCGGTCATGTCCGCGGTCACCTCGGCGACGTCGACGTAGAACTGCTGATACCACCGTCGCATCTGGTAGACCGCGCCGTCTTCCTCCACCAGCAGGGGATTCTCGATCCGGGTCTTGTGCTTCCAGATCTCGACGTCCTGCAAGAAACCCTTGCTCACCCCGTCGGTGAACACCTCGGACAGCCGCTCGGTCATGGCGTCATCCATGCCTCGGGGCTTTTCGACGATCACACCCCACTGCAGCACGAACGAGTTCTGGGTCACCGGGTAGTGGCAGTTGATCAGGATCGACTCGGCCTTGAACTTGCCGTAATTGTTGTGCAGCCAGTTGATCATGAACGACGGCCCGAAGTAGGACGCTTCCGAATCAAGTTGCGCCACTCCGTAGGACGTACCCAGATCGTTGACGTCGGAACGACCGACGTTGTGCAGGTACTGCGTGGCGATGTGACCCTCGAAGACGTTCTTGAAATACGTCGGCAGCCCGAAGTGGATGTAGAAGAAGTGCGCCATGTCGGTGACGTTGTCGATGATGTCGCGGCAGTTGGAGCCCTCGATCAGCAGGGAATTCCAGCGCCAGTCGGTCCACTCGTCACTGAAGTACTCACCGATCTCCGGAACGCGGACCTCGGGCTGCGGCGGATTGCCCTCGTGGTCATGCCAGACGAACAGCAGCCCGCCCCGGGTGTCGGTGTGCCAGGCGCGGGTGCGGGCCAGTTTCGGGGTGCGCTTGGCATACGGAACCAGCTTGCAGCGGCCGTCGCCGCCCCAGCGCCAGTCGTGGAAGGGGCAGGCGATCTCGTCGCCCTTGATGGTGCCCTGCGCCAGGTTGCCGCCCATGTGCCGGCAGTAGCCGTCGAGCACGTGCAGCTCGCCGTCAGAGTCGGCGAACACGACGAGCATGGTGCCGAACGCCTCGATCCCGTGTGGCTTGCCGTCCAGGTAGTCCCGGACCGGGCCCAGGCAGTGCCAGCCCCGGGCATACCGGTCGGGCAGGGTGCCGGCGTCGATTTCGCGAATGCCGGCGGTCTCGGTAGCCATGGCGCCTCCCACGTCGTCGTTCGCCAATTAGAACACGTTACAGTTTTGCGGCGGGATTCCGCAATGCACCGGCTCCGGCGACGGTGCGCCCGCCTGCGGTATATCTGAACGATGCCTCTGTTTTCGTTCGAGGGTCGATCGCCGACGGTCGATCCCACCGCGTTTGTAGCGCCTACCGCGACCCTGATCGGCGACGTCACCGTCGAGGCGGGGGCGTCGGTGTGGTTCAACGCCGTGCTGCGCGGCGACTACGCGCCGATCGTCGTGCGGAAGGGCGCCAACGTGCAGGACGGATCGGTGTTGCATGCTCCGCCGGGCATCCCGGTGGACATCGGTCCGGGGGCCACGGTCGCGCATCTGTGCACCATCCACGGAGTGCACGTGGGCGCCGGGGCGCTGATCGCCAACCACGCGACGGTCCTCGACGGTGCGGTGATCGGGGCGCGCAGCCTGATCGCCGCGGGATCGCTGGTACTGAGCGGCAGCCAGATTCCCGCCGAGGTGCTGGTGATGGGTGCACCGGCCACCGTCAAGGGCCCGATCGCCGGGACGTCCGCCGAGACGTGGGTGAACGCCAACCCGCAGGCCTACCAGGAACTGGCCCGGCGCTACCTGGCCGGGCTGGCGGCGCTGTAGCCTCTCGATCTCGTCCGTCGCCGCGACCGCCGTATCCCCGAGGCACCCGTGCCGCGGGCCGTCACGGCCGACGCGAACGCCGGCCGGCCCTGTGGACCGACCACGCGGTCATCGGTCCTGCCATCCCGAGTGGATGTAGGTGTCGGCGAAGCGTTTCAGCGAGTCCTTCTTTTTGTCCAGCGGCGCGTCGAAACCCAATCCTCCAAACTCGGGGTAGACCCAGGGGATCACGATGTTGTCCGTGACGCCGACGGCGGCCAGGTCACGGTGCCCGTCGACGCCGAACTTGTCGACGCACACCGCCTGGAACTCGAACGGCTGCCCGGCGCGGCCGTACTCGGCCCGCAACACGTCGAGCCGGCCGATGGTGTCCGCGAGCTGCTCGCAGGTCATCATCGCGCTGGTCCACCCGTCGCCCACCCGCGCGGCACGCTTGAGCGCCACGTCGGTGTGCCCGCCGACGTAGAAGGGCACCGGCCGCGACGGCGCCGGGCTCATCTGCAGCCGGTCGAAGTCGTAGAACTCGCCGTGGAATTCGACCATGCCACCGCCCAGCACCAGCTTGATGACCTCGATCATCTCGTCGACCCGGGCGCCGCGGCGTGCGTACGGCACCCCGCACCACTCGAATTCCTCGGGTGCCCAGCCGATCCCGACGCCGAAGCCGAACCTGTTGGCCGTCAGGTTGGTCACCGAGCCGACCTGGCGGGCCAGCAGCAGCGGGTTGCGGGAGCCGAGCTTCATCACGTTGGTGTAGAACCGCAGCGTCGAGGTGACCGCGCCCATCGCGCCGGCGGCGATCAGCGGGTCGACCCAGGGGGTGTTCTCGTCCCACATCCGCGACCCGTCCGGGGTGTAGGGGTAGGCGGCGGCTGCGCTTTCCATGTAGAACAGCGAGTCCGGCAACGCGATCGCGTCGAATCCGACCTCCTCGGCGGTCCTGGCGATCTCCGGCAACTCCTCGACGGGGCCCATCGCGACGCTGCAGGTGTACTTCATCGCTCGGCCCCGGGTTTGTCGGACCCGACCACCCACATCGAGTAGTACTGCGAGCCACCCCCGTAGGCGTGGCCCACCGCCTTGCGCGCATCCGGAACCTGGTGCGCCCCCGCCTTTCCCGTCACCTGGATGGCGGCTTCGGCGAACCGGATCAGACCCGACGCGCCGATCGGGTTCGACGACAGCACGCCGCCGGAGGGATTGACCGGCAGCCGGCCGCCGATCGCCGTCTCGCCGGCCTCGGTCAGCTTCCAGCCCTCGCCCTCGGGCATGAAGCCGAGGTTCTCCAGCCACATCGGCTCGAACCAGGAGAACGGCACGTAGATTTCGGCTGCGTCGATCTCGTCGACAGGGCTGCTGATGCCGGCCGCCTTCCACAAGGCCGCGGCACAGTCCCGGCCGGCCCACGGGTTCACCTGATCGCGGCCGGAATACGCCAGCGGCTCGGTGCGCAGCGCGGTGGCATGGATCCAGGCGACCGGATGACCGTCGGCAACCCGTGCGTCGGCGGTCTGTTCGTCGCCGATGACCAGCGCGCAGGCGCCATCGGAGGACGGACACGTCTCGTCGAAACGTATGGGATTCCAGAGCATCTGCGATTCCAGCACCTTTTCCAGCGTGATGTCGGGCTGCTGCAGATGAGCCAGCGGGTTGCGGCTGCCGTTGAGCCGGTCCTTGACCGCGACCATCGCCCCGATGTGCGTCGGCGCGCCCGAGCGGCGGATGTAGGCCCGCACGTGCGGCGCGAAGTAGCCGCCCGCGCCCGCACCGACCGGTTTGGTGAACGGCACCGGAATGCTCAACGCCCACATGGCATTGGACTCCGACTGCTTCTCCCACGCCATCGCCAGCACCCGGCGGTAGCGGCCCGACTGCACCAGGCTGGCCGCCACCACACCGGTCGATCCGCCCACCGACCCGGCGGTGTGCACCCTTATCAACGGCTTGCCGGTGGCGCCGACGGCGTCGGCCATGAACAGCTCGGGCATCATGACGCCCTCGAAGAAGTCCGGTGCCTTGCCTACCACGACAGCGTCGATATCGTCGAACGTGCAGGCGGAATCGGCCAGCGCGCGGTCGATCGCCTCGCGCACCATGCCGTTCATCGAGACATCCTGGCGCTTGGCGACGTAGCGGGTCTGGCCCGTGCCGAGCACCGCGGCGAGTGCGCCGGCCATCAGTTATCACCCTCCATCACCGCGACGAGATTCTGTTGCAGCGCCGGCCCGCTGGTGGCGTGCGCCAGCACCCGCCGGGCTGAGCCGTCGAAGATGTGTTGTGCGGCAAAGCCGATACGCTCCAGGCCGGCGACGAACATCGGGTTGGCCGACAGCGCGCCGCCGGACGGATTGACCGTGGTCGACGATCCGAGCCCGATGGCCTCGGTGAGGATCAGTTGCTGGTGGGTGAACGGGGCGTGCAGTTCGGCGACGTCGACGGACGTGACGTCGCCGCCGGCCGCCGTGTGCGCCGAGGTCGTCGTGGACGGCGAGACGGTCAGGTCCCGCGCGCCCAGCACCGGCGTCTCGATGCGGTGGTCGATCCCGGTGATCCAGGCGGGCCGCTCGCGTAGTTCGCGGGCCCGGTCGCCGGCGGCCAGCACGACCGCGGCGGCGCCGTCGGTGATCGGCGCGATGTCGTGGCGGCGCAGCGGGTCGGCGAAGAACGGCCGGGCCAGCAGTTCGTCGAGACTCTTGGCGGGCTTCTCCGCGTCGGTGCGCTCGGCGCGGGCGAACGAGTCCAGCGCCACCTGGGCCATCTGCTGGGCGGTCCACTTTCCCGTGTCGAGGCCGATGCGGGCCTGCAGACCGGCCATCGACACCGAGTCGGGCCACAGTGGCGCCACGGTGTAGGGGTCGGTCTGCCGCGACAGGATCTGGCGCAGCACCCCCGCCGACGATTTGCCGAACCCGTACACCAGAGCGGTGTCGACCTCGCCGGTCAGCAGCTTGATATAGGCTTCGAAAAGCGCCCAGGCAGCGTCCATCTCGACGTGAGACTCGTTGATGGGAGGGACGGCGCCGATCGAATCGATCGCCGAGATGAACGAGAACGCCCGTCCGGCAAGGAAATCGGACGATCCCGAGCACCAGAACCCGATGTCGGCTTTGGTGATCTGCAGCTCGTCGTAGAGCTGGGCGAAACACGGCATCAACATCTCCACGCCGTTGGTGGTGCCGTCGGTGCGGCGCACATGCGGTGCGTGGGCGAAACCCACGACCGCGACTTCGCGAGCGATCATTGCCAAACCCTCAGAGGTGGTGTTTGTAGGTGTCGTAGTCGGCGTCCGGTTCGCCGGTCGGCCGGAAGTGCGAGATGTTGTCGATGCCCAGGCCCCATTCCTCGCGGGGCTTCCACACCGCCTGCACTCGCATGCCCATCCGCACCTCGGACGCGTCGATGTCGGTCACCAGGTGCAGGAACGGGATGTCGGCGCCGTCGAGCAGCACGTACGCCGCCACATACGGCGGCGGGATACGCTGGCCGGCGAACGGGATGTTGATGATTGCGAACGTCGTCACCGTGCCCTTGTCCGGCAACTCGACGTAGTTGTCCAACGCCAAACCGGTTGCGGGGTCGGCTTCCCGGGCCGGGAAGTAGATCTTGCCGTCCGTGCCGGTCTTCGCTCCCAGCAGCGTGCCTTCCTGCAGCGCCCGCAGATAGGCGCTCTCGGGCTGCGACGCGCTGTGCTGGATCTGCATGCTGATCGGCGTGACGATCATCGTGACCGGGTCGCGGTCGCCACCGGCGTCGGGCACCGCTTCGGCGTCCTCGCCCGGCACGAAATACGCGATGTCGGTGATGGCGCCGACGGGTTCGTCGACCCAGTGCGCGTGCACCCGCGCCCCGGTGTAAATCGCGTCGGCGGAGCCTGCGTCGACCGCGTGCAGCAGCGGGGTGTCGGCGCCGTCGAGGGTGATCAGCGCCCACGCGAACGGGCGGTCCAGCGGCTGGCCCGGCACCGGGTGCGCCTGCCAGGTCCATGAGACCACCGTGCCGACACTGGCCACCGGTACTATCTCGGCCAGCGGTTCGTGGGTGAGCGGGTCGTATTCGGGCGGCGGCACGTGCACCCGGCCGTCGGATCCGCGCACCCCCAGGATGCGGTGCTCACGCAGTGCGGTGAAGAAGGCGCCCAGCGTGGGACCGACCGAACGGGTGTAGTCGAAGGAGAATGTCAGCGGCGCCGAGAGAGGCGGCCCAGGGTGGTCGATCAGGGGTGGGCTGCTTGAGCTGGCTGTCACGCCTTCGAGTAGAACAGGTTCTAACAATCTGAGCAAGAAGGCAGGTAAGGAGCCGGGGATGAAGCTGGGATTGCAGTTGGGATATTGGGGCGCCGCACCGCCGGAGAACGCCGCCGCACTGGTCGCCGCCGCCGAGGACGCCGGCTTCGACGCGGTGTTCACCGCCGAGGCGTGGGGATCGGACGCCTTCACGCCGCTGGCGTGGTGGGGGGCGTCGACGAGCAGGCTGAGGTTGGGCACCTCGGTGGCGCAGCTGTCGGCCCGCACCCCGACGGCATGCGCGATGGCGGCGCTGACGCTCGACCACCTGTCCGGCGGACGGCACCTTTTGGGGCTCGGGGTGTCCGGCCCGCAGGTGGTGGAGGGCTGGTACGGCCAGAAGTTCCCCAAGCCGCTGGCGCGCACCCGCGAGTACGTCGACATCGTCCGTCAGGTGTGGGCTCGACAGAGGCCGGTCACCAGCGACGGCCCGCACTACCCGTTGCCGCTGACCGGTGACGGCACAACGGGTTTGGGGAAGGCGCTCAAGCCGATCACCCATCCGCTGCGGCCCGACATCCCGATCATGCTGGGCGCCGAGGGCCCCAAGAACGTCGCGCTGGCCGCCGAGATCTGCGACGGTTGGCTGCCGATCTTCTACACGCCGCGGCTGGCCGACATGTACAACGAGTGGCTCGACGAGGGCTTCGCCCGTCCCGGCGCACGGCGCAGCCGGGAGGACTTCGAGGTGTGCGCCACCGCGCAGGTGGTGATCACCGACGACCGGGCCGCGGCGTTCGTCGGCATCAAGCCGTTCCTGGCGCTTTACATGGGCGGCATGGGCGCCGAGGACACCAACTTCCACGCCGACGTCTACCGCCGGATGGGCTACGCCGAGGTGGTCGAGGAGGTCACCGCGCTGTTCCGCGGCAACCGCAAGGACGAGGCCGCCCGCGTCATCCCCGACGAACTCGTCGACGACGCGGTGATCGTCGGCGACATCGATTACGTGCGCAAGCAGATCGCGGTCTGGGAGGACGCCGGCGTCACCATGATGGTGGTCTCGGCCCGGTCGGCCGAGCAGGTCCGCGAGCTCGCCGCACTGGCCTGAGCATTGCGTTCCTGGGCATTGCGGCCCTGGGCGTTGCGGCCCTGGGCATTGCGGCAGCGTTAGAACACGTTCTAGATTGTCCGGATGGTGCGGTCAGCTCAGGACGCGGGCGTCGCCGAAGGACATCGCCACGTTGGCGACGCCTCCCGACATCATGGCCCGCTTCGGCAGGCCCAGCGCCGCCAGTTCCCGGGCGTACGGGTGATCGCCGAGGCGCACCGTCGCGCCGCCGACGATGCCGCGAAGCCCGGTGACCGTCATCTCCCAGGGCACCTCGCGGGTGGTGCCGTCGGCGTGGGTGTAGGTCGTGAGCACGCGTGGCTTCGGCAGCGACGGGACGGGCACGCCACGCCTGAAGTCGATGCCGACGATGTGGGAGCCGTCGGCGCTGACGTCGAACCCGAACGAACGTCCCTCACAAACGGTGAAGTCCGCCATGGTCTTTGGGAAACCCCAGATGGTGCGGCCGGCTTCCAGTGTGAAGGTCTGGTCGACCGGCAGCCGGTGGACGAAAGCGGCGGCGCCGGACAATGCCCGCCAGCCGCCGGCGGTCGCGCCCGGCGGGTTGACCATCACGCAGACGCCGAACTCGTGATACCGCCCGAGGTCGCCGTCGACGTAGCGGGCCAACATCAAGTTGACCACACCACGCCCCGGGCGGTACTGGCAGACGTGCAGGCCGCTGTAGTCGACGAGCCGTTGCGCCGCGTCGGCCGGCACCGAGAACATCGCGGTGTGCACGTCGGCTTTGCGGACCCGGACCGGCATGGTGAGCACCGTTCCGGCGACGACGTGTTGTGAACCGGGCATGCCGGAGACTGTAATCCCCGCGGCAGGAGGCAAGTAGATGACGTCGACCATTCCCGACACGATCCTCAACCTCGACCTGACCGACGGCACCTTTTACGCCGACGGCGCCCGGGCGCGTGACGCGTATCGCTGGATGCGGGCCAACCAGCCCGTCGTCCGGGACCGCAACGGCCTGGCTGCGGCGTCGACGTATCAGGCGGTGATCGACGCCGAACGCAACCCGGAGGTGTTTTCCAGCACCGGCGGGATCCGTCCCGAGCAGCCGGGTATGCCGTACATGATCGACATGGACGATCCGGCACACCTGTTGCGGCGCAAGCTGGTCAACGCCGGGTTCACCCGTAAGCGGGTGCGCGAGAAGGAGCCGTCGATCCGGCGGTTGTGCGACACGCTGATCGACGCCGTCTGCGAGCGCGGCGAGTGTGACTTCGTGCGCGACATAGCGGCTCCGCTGCCGATGGCGGTGATCGGCGACATGCTGGGTGTGCTGCCCGAGGAGCGCGGCATGCTGCTGACGTGGTCCGACGACCTGGTGACGGGCCTGAGCTCGCACATCGACGACTCCGGATTCCAGACCGTGCTGGACGCGTTCGCCGCCTACACCGAATTCACCGGCGCCATCATCGCCAAGCGTCGTGACGAGCCGACCGACGACCTGTTTTCCATCCTGGTCAACGCCGAGGTCGAGGGACAGCGGCTGTCGGATGACGAGATCGTCATGGAGACGCTGCTGATCCTCATCGGCGGCGACGAGACCACCCGGCACACGCTGTCCGGCGGCACCGAACAGCTGTTGCGGCACCGCGACCAGTGGGACATGCTGGGCGCCGACCCCGGCGTGCTGCCCGGGGCGATCGAGGAGATGCTGCGCTGGACCTCCCCGGTGAAGAACATGTGCCGGACGCTGACCGCCGACACCGAGTTTCACGGCACCGAGCTGCACGACGGCGAGAAGATGATGCTGCTGTTCGAGTCCGCCAACTTCGACGAGGCGGTGTTCGACAAGCCAGAGCAGTTCGACATCCGTCGAGACCCGAACAGCCACTTGGCTTTCGGCTTCGGCACCCACTTCTGTCTGGGCAATCAGCTGGCCCGGCTGGAGCTTTCGCTGATGACGGGCCGCGTGCTGGAACGGCTACCCGACCTGAAGCTGGCCTCCGACGACGCGCTGCCGCTCCGGCCGGCCAACTTCGTCAGCGGCGTGGAGTCGATGCCGGTGGTGTTCACGCCTTCCGCACCCGTCGGCGCTTAGCCCCTCTACGTCCGTCGTGACCCCTCTGCGCCGTGCGTGACCCCTCTGCGCCGTGCGTGACCCCTCTGCGCCGTGCGTGACCCCTCTCCGCCGTGCGTGACCCCTCTCCGCCCAGCGTGAAGCTGTTGCGAAAAATCCGCGAAAATCTCACAACATCTTCACGTTCGGCGATCCCATGCTGCTGACACCCGCCGGATGATGCCGGCTTCGGCGTCTTCAGCTGTGACCCTGACGTCGATCCACCCCGACTCGGCGACGGCTTCGGCGCGCCGGATGTCCTGGTTGAACCGGCGCCGGTCTGTCCAGTGGTGATCGCCGTCGTAGTCGGCAGCCACTTTGACGTCCTCCCAGCCCATATCGAAGACCGCGACGAGGACGCCGTATTCGTCGTGGAGAGGAATCTGGGTCTGCGGCGGGGGGAAGCCGGCGCGGATCAGAAGCAGGCGCAGCCACGTCTCCCGCGGCGATTCGGCACCCGGATCGACCAGCGGCAGCGCGATACGGGCCCGCCTGATCCCCCGGCGACCTCGATACCGTTCAGCAAGCAACTCGACGTCGGCCGTCTTGAGGCGCGTCTTCCGGGCGAGGGCATCGATGAGTGCGACCGCCTCGTCGACGGGGTACCGGCACGCCAGGTCGAGGGCGGTGCGTGGGGGCGTCGTCACCATCGTCCCGTCGATCAGTTGCACCTCGTCGTCGTCGATAGTGTCGGACCAGGTACGGATCATGGCCGGGGCATGGCGATTGTCGTACAGGATTTCCGCTGGCCGGTTGCCGTCAACCCATTTGGCGCCGTGTAGTGCCGACGCGGAGAGGCCGGTGAGTACCCCACGGCGCCCCGACCACAACCACGCCGCCTTCGCTCGGATTACCGGGCTGAGCTCGGTGCCGCGAGGAACGAAGACGTCGCGGTGGATCGCGACGTATCTGCTGCGCAGTTCATATGGCGTCACCCGACCAGACGCGACGGCCTCGCTGCCGATGAAAGGTTCCCCCATGGCCCCCATAGCCCGGAGTGTGCCGGACGGCACCGACACTTCGCCCAGCGTGAAGCTGTTGCGAAAAATCTGCCGAAAAGTCGCAACAGTTTCACGCTCGACGCCGGGGGGAGGGGTTGGCGGCCCGCCGGGGGGAGGGGTTGGCGGCCCGCCGGGGGGAGGGGTTGGCGGCCCGCCGGGGGAGGGGTCAGCGGCCGTGGAATTGGGGCGCGCGCTTCTCCTTGAACGCGCGCGGCCCCTCCTTGGCGTCGTCGGACAGGAACACCTCGACGCCCAGCCGGGTGTCGATGACGAAGGCCTCGTCTTCAGGCAGGCCCTCGGTCTCGCGGATCGATTTCAGGATCGCCTGCACCGCCAGCGGCCCATTGTTCGAGATGACCTCGGCGATCTCGAGCGCTTTGGCAAGCGCCTGCCCGTCGGGGACGACGTGCCCGACCAGACCGATCTCCCTGGCTTCGGCGGCGCTGATGTGCCGCCCGGTCAGCAACAGGTCGCAGGCGACCGTATAAGGAATCTGACGGACCAGCCTTACCGCCGAGCCGCCCATCGGGTACAGGCTCCACTTCGCCTCCGAGATGCCGAACTTCGCGCTCTCGCCGGCCACCCGGATGTCGGTGCCCTGGAGGATCTCGGTGCCGCCGGCGATCGCCGGCCCCTCGACGGCCGCGATCAGCGGTTTGGTCAGCCGCCGGCCCTTGAGCAGCGCGTCGATGCGCGACGGGTCGTAGCTGCCGTCCTTGAAGGAGTCACCCGGCGGCCTGGCCGTGGCCGCCTTGAGGTCCATGCCCGCGCAAAAGTAGCCGCCGGCCCCGGTCAAAATACAGCACCGGACGTCGGGATCATCGTCGACGTGGTCCCAGGCATCGACCATGATCGCCATCATTTCCCCGCTCAGCGCGTTGCGGGCTGCCGGCCGGTTCAGTGTCACGATCAGGGTGTGTCCGCGCCGCTCGACCAGCGCATGAGCCTCGCTCACGGGTGTCCGCCTTCCTGTGCGCAGGTCCCAGACTTGCTAGGAAATGTAACACGTTCTAATTTAGGTCCGTGGCTCTCAACATCGCCGACCTCGCCGAGCATGCCATCGACGCCGTGCCCGACCGGGTGGCGTTGATCTGTGGCGACGACCAGCTGACCTACGCGCAGCTGGAGGAGAAGGCCAACCGCCTCGCGCACTACCTCATCGATCAGGGCGTCCGCAAAGACGACAAGGTGGGGCTGTATTGCCGCAACCGGATTGAGATTGTGATCGCGATGCTGGGCATCGTGAAGGCGGGCGCCATCCTGGTCAACGTCAACTTCCGTTACGTGGAAAGCGAACTGCGCTACCTGTTCGACAACTCCGACATGGTCGCGCTGGTGCACGAGCGTCAGTACGCCGACCGCGTGGCCAACGTGCTGCCGCAAACCCCCGACGTCGCGACGGTGCTGGTCGTCGAGGACGACAGTGACGTAGGGGATGAGGCTTACCAGCGCTACGGCGGCGTCGAGTTCTACGCAGCTCTCGAAAAAGGCTCGCCGGCCAGGGATTTCGGTGAACGGAGCGCCGATGACATCTACCTGCTGTACACCGGCGGCACCACCGGCTTCCCGAAAGGGGTGATGTGGCGCCACGAGGACATCTACCGTGTGCTCTTCGGCGGAACCGACTTCGCCACAGGTGAATTCGTCAAGGACGAGTACGACCTGGCCAGGCAGGCGTGCGCGGGTCCACCGATGATCCGGCACCCGATCCCGCCGATGATCCACGGCGCTACCCAGTCAGCCACCTGGATGGCGCTGTTCGCGGGTCAAACCACCGTCTTGGCGCCGGAGTTCGACGCCGACGAGGTGTGGCGCAGGATCGACAGGCACAAGGTCAACATGTTGTTCTTCACCGGCGATGCGATGGCGCGACCGCTGCTGGACGCACTGAGCAAGAACAACGACTACGACCTGTCCTCGTTGTACGTGTTGGCCAGCACCGCTGCGCTGTTCTCACCGAGCATCAAGGAGAAACTGCTTGAGCTGCTTCCGAATCGGATCTTGACCGACTCGATCGGTTCGTCGGAGACCGGTTTCGGGGGCACCGGTGTGGTCGCCAAGGGAGAGGCGCACACCGGCGGTCCGCGGGTGGCCATCGACCATCGCACGGTGGTGCTCGACGAGCACGGCGACGAGGTGCAGCCCGGTTCGGGTGTGCGCGGCGTCATCGCCAAGAAGGGCAACATTCCGATCGGCTACTACAAGGACGAGAAAAAGACCGCCGAGACGTTCAAAACCATCAATGGCGTCCGCTACGCGATCCCCGGGGACTACGCACAGGTCGAAGCGGACGGCACCGTGACCATGCTGGGGCGCGGGTCGGGGTCGATCAACAGCGGCGGGGAGAAGGTCTATCCCGAGGAGGTCGAGGCCGCTCTCAAGGGCCACCCCGACGTGTTCGACGCGCTGGTCGTCGGGGTGCCCGACGAGCGCTACGGCCAGTGCGTGGCCGCCGTCGTGGCGCCGCGACCCGGGGCGCGTCCACCGCTGTCCGAACTCGACCGATTCGTGCGCGGTGAGATCGCGGGATACAAAGTGCCCCGGGCGCTTTGGTATGTCGACGAGGTCAAGCGGTCTCCGGCGGGCAAGCCGGACTACCGCTGGGCCAAGGAGCAGACCGAAGCCCGGCCCGCCGACGAGCGGCATGCCAAGCACGCGGGTGTTTGACGCGGGGCGCCGCAGCCTGTCCGTTGGCCTTGATGACGGAGGCGGAGAAGACTCCGAATCATCGCCGTTCCCGCTCAAGGGGTGACGCAGCGACCGTACCCAACCGGGTATCCGAGATCGAGGTTTACGGCGTCGATCAACGTCGGTAGCCTCGGACTCAGCCACAATGTTGCCCGACACCGACAAACCAACGCGGCTCACGCGGCGGGCGGATTCGTCCGGCTGGCCCGCTGCCGGCTCACCCCCTTTACCTGCCGCTGCGGAAGCGAATTGGCGATGTCGGCAACGTTGGCGTGCCGACAAACGTCGAGAAGGGGAGATTCAGTGAGCGCACCGCGGTCGGGCAAGACACGCAGCGAGGGACAATGGGCGCTGGGCGAAAAACAGCCGCTCAACGACAACGAAGAGTTCAAACAGGAAGATGCGCCGCTCAACGTGCGTGAGCGGATCCTTGACGTCTATGCCAAGCAGGGTTTCGACAGCATCGACAAGAACGACTTGCGCGGCCGGTTTCGGTGGATGGGTCTATACACCCAGCGCGAGCAGGGTTATGACGGATCCTGGACCGGTGACGAGAACATCGACACCATCGAGGCCCACTATTTCATGATGCGGATCCGCACCGACGGCAAGGCGCTCTCGGTGCCCGCGGTGCGCACCATGGGTCAGATCTCCACCGAGTTCGCGCGCGACACCGCCGACATCGGGGATCGGGAAAACCTGCAGATCCATTGGGTCGACATCGAGAACGTTCCCGAGATCTGGCGACGGCTGGCCTCCGTGGGCCTGCAAACTACCGAGGCCTGCGGCGACTGTCCCCGCGGCATCCACGGTTCGCCGCTGGCCGGTGAATCCGTAGACGAGGTGCTGGATCCCACTCCGGCGATCGAGGAGATCACCCGGCGGTTTTTGGGCAACCCGGAGTATGCGAACCTGCCCCGCAAGTACAAAACCGCGATCTCGGGGTTGCAGGACGTCTCGCATGAGACCCACGATGTCGCTTTCGTCGGCGTCAACCATCCCAGCCACGGCCCCGGTATGGACCTGTGGGTCGGGGGTGGGCTGTCCACCAACGCGATGCTGGCCCAACGGCTCGGCGCCTGGGTGCCGTTGGCTGAGGTCCCGGACGTGTGGGAGGCGGTGACCGCGCTGTTTCGCGATTACGGCTACCGGCGGCTGCGCTCCAAGGCGCGGTTGAAGTTCCTGGTCAAGGACTGGGGGGTGGAAAAATTCCGCGAGGTGCTCGAAAACGAGTACCTCAAACGCCGCCTGCTCGACGGGCCGGCTCCCGAGCCGGTCACCCACCCGATCGATCACGTCGGAGTGCAGCGCCAAAAGAACGGGCTCAACGCGATCGGGGTCGCCCCGATCGCCGGGCGGGTGTCGGGCACCACGCTGTCTGCGGTGGCCGATCTGATGGAACAGGTGGGCTCGGATCGGGCCCGGTTGAGCCCGCATCAGAAGCTGATCATCCTCGACGTGCCCGACGAGAAGGTCGAGGAGATGGTGGCCGGCCTTGACGCGCTGGGGTTGCCGTCGCGGCCGTCGAGCTGGCGCAAGAACCTGATGGCCTGCACCGGCATCGAGTTCTGCAAGCTTTCCTTCGCCGAGACCCGGGTCCGGGCCCAGGCGCTGGTGCCCGAGCTGGAGGCTCGCCTTGAGGACATCAACGACGGTCTGGATGTGCCGATCAGCGTAGGCCTCAACGGTTGCCCCAACTCGTGCGCCCGCATCCAGGTCAGCGACATCGGATTGAAGGGTCAGATGGTCGACGACGGCCACGGCGGATCGGTCGAGGGCTTCCAGGTACACCTGGGCGGTGGACTCGGCCAAGACGCCGGGTTCGGCCGCAAACTGCGCCAACACAAGGTGTACAGCCACGAACTCGGCGACTACATCGACCGAGTGGTGCGCAACTTCGCCACCAAACGCGAGCCGGGCGAACGGTTCGCGACCTGGGCACTGCGCGCCGACGAGGACGACCTGCGCTGAGAACCTGCGATGAGAACAGGAGAACCAGGTGAGCCCAGAGGATAACCCGTTGACTGAAGCGGAACTGCGGGAGCTGGCCGCGCGCGGTGCCGCAGAACTCGATGGCGCCAGCGCCACCGACCTGTTGCAGTGGACCGACCGAACCTTCTCTGGCAAGTGGGTGGTTGCCTGCAACATGCAAGACGCCGTGCTGGTGGACCTGGCAGCCAGGGTGCGGCCAGGTGTTCCCGTGATGTACATCGACACCGGAAACGAATTCCCCGAGACCCTGGGTATGCGGGATGCGGTCGCGGCCACCTACGACATCGAGTTGATCACGCTCCACCCCGAACCCGCGGTGCTGGACTTGGGCACGAGCCTGTGCCAGACGGACCCCACCGAATGCTGCCGGCTCCGGAAGGTCGTCCCGCTGACCAACGCGCTGAGGGGGTATTCAGCATGGGTGACCGGGCTGCGCCGCGTCGATGCGGCGACCCGCGCGGACGCCCCGCTGGTCAGCTTCGACGAAAAGTTCACATTGGTGAAGGTCAACCCGCTGGCCGCGTGGTCCGACCAGGACATGGCCGACTACATCAGCGAGCACAATGTGCTGGTCCATCCGCTGGTCGACGAGGGGTACCCGTCGATCGGGTGCAAACCCAACACGACCAAACCGGCTCCCGGCGCCGACAAGCGCAGCGGTCGATTTGCAGCATTTAACAAGACCGAATGCGGGCTGCACGTTTCGTGACCCTGCTCCAGATGACACGCATGGCCGGGGGCGCGCTCGGCGACGCGGTCTTTGGCGGCAGAACTGCTTTGTCCGGCAACGTTGGCTCTGTCTATTCCCTAGCCATGTGAGGTCGAGATGGCAAGTCTGTTTGACCACCGCGATGTCCACTTTCCGAGGAGGTGACTACCCGCTCCTGTCGCGATCGTGGCTGATTACCGCGTGCGACGAACGGATTGTGTAGGGCTATTTGCAAATCAGTAGAGTAAGGAGAGATGTTGTATGACCTTTGTGATCACCGAACCCTGCGTCGACGTCAAAGACAAGTCGTGCGTTGATGAGTGCCCGGTCGACTGTATCTACGAAGGTGCCCGGATGCTCTACATCCACCCAGACGAGTGCATCGACTGTGGTGCCTGCGAGCCGGTATGCCCAGTCGAGGCTATCTATACCGAAGAAGACGTCCCAGACGAGTGGAGCGACTACACGCAGGTGAACGCCGACTTCTTCGCAGACCTCGGCTCACCCGGTGGTGCGGCGAAAGTCGGTCTCACCGAAAATGATCCGGTTGCAGTGAAAAATCTGGCGAGCAAATAACCGGCTGCTGTTCATCCAGGCGTTGGCGCACACCACGCAGAACGCCGACAACACGCCGGCGACCATGATGGGCACACCGGACAACAGATGCACGCGCGGCGAGAGCCGATCCCAGCCGTACAGATAGATTCCCGGGAAGATCGCCTCGATGAAAAACGCGAAACCCTCGACCGCGAACGGGAGACCGATCACCGATCCGTAATGCTGCATCAGGCCCGACCACAGCAGACCCATCTCGAACGACAAGATCGTGCCCGAAACGGCGCCGAAGGCAAACAACACGCCCAACCCACGGCCTAAACGCCGGGCCAACAGTCGGTACGTCAAATCGCCGGTACGCTGACCGCGCCATTCCATACGGTGCGTCCCGAGGGGGCCGGCGGCTTGAGCCGTCGGGGGAATCGGGACTTCCGCCGCGTGGCGGCGGATCTTGTCGT
>NZ_JAVKSH010000007.1:0-16334 GCF_039583805.1 Mycobacterium sp.
CAGATTTTATCGCCGACACGATGGATGCAGGGGCGCTTTGCGGCTTCCGGCATTGGACTTGGCCGCCGGCTTCGACAGCGTTCGGCAGACGTGGATCCGCAACAGGCTGTTCCAGAGCTTCGCGGACAGCCCGGCGGGGCACATTGTCCAACTCGCGAAGCTGCTGGCGCCCATGAAACCCCGTCTCGTGGTGAGCGACGACGCCGTCACCGACTGTGCAGTCCGTCCAACCCAGGATGAGTGGGCCGACTTCGTCGACGCCTGCAACGTGCTGCGGAGAGGCCAGGCCGAATCGGCCTGAGAAACATTGTCCAGGTACCAGTGGTACCATTATGAGGACGAAGGGTACCATCATGGCTTTGAACATCAAAGATGCGACAGTCCACGAGGCGGTCAAGCAGATCGCGGAAATCACGGGTGAGTCTCAGGCACAGGCTGTGGCGACTGCGGTGAATGAGCGTCTGGCCAGGCTGCAGAGGGACAATCTCGCGGACCGGCTCTTGGCGATCGGCCACAAGACCGCGAGCCGGATGAGCCCAGAGACCAAGCGGCTGGACCACGATGCTCGGCTCTACGACGAGCAAGGGCTCCCGGTGTGATCGCGGACACCTCGGCAATCATCGCGATCCTCAAAGCGGAGGATGACGCCGCGGTCTACGTCCAAGCGATCGCCGGCGCTGAGGTACGACGATTGTCCGCCGCAAGCTATCTCGAATGCGGGATCGTCGTCGACGCTCAGCGCGACCCGATCATCAGCAGGGGTTTGGACGAGTTTCTGCGCGAAGCCGGGTTCGTGGTTGAGCCGGTGACTGAGCTTCAGGCCCGCCTGGCCCGGCAGGCTTACGCAGATTTCGGCGAAGGCAGCGGCCACCCGGCCGGTTTGAACTTTGGTGATTGCCTCTCCTATGCCCTCGCCTTCGATCTGCGCGATTCGCTGCTCTGGAAAGGCGACGACTTCGGGCACACCGGCATCCAATCCGCGCTGGAGGGATGAGCCCGCAACCGTCGTTGAGCGCAAACGTGAGCCCAGATGCGCGCCAACCGAAGGCAGTCTCCGGATCTCGACGCGTCAGCGCGCTCCAGTGTCCGTCTCCGGCTCCGGGATGCCGCCGTCCCCTTCACGGCGGGCGTGCCCGCGCCATGTTCGGTATCCATGCCGCGCAGCGAACGCGCCGACGACCGCGGTCACACACCACACCGCGATCGCCGCGTACGCCAACGGCCCTGACCGATCGGCGATCGAGGCGCCCAGTGCGGTGTAGACGAAAGCCCGCGGCGCCGAACCGATGAACGCACCGACAGCCATCTGCCACAACGGAACTCCGAATGCCCCGAAGGCGTAGGCGGCCAGCGCGTCGGAGACACCGGGCACAAAGCGCTGACCGACAACCGCCCACAGCCCGCCTCGTGCGACCAACGCGTCGACACGCCCGGCACGCGACGCGCCGAGCAGCGCGTGCACGCTGTCACGGCCGGCCCGACGGCCCAGGACGCTCGCCACGACCGCAGTGCCCACCGTCGCACCCAGCGTCACGACGACGCCCAGCGCAGGACCGAACAACAGACCGCTGCCCGCAGCCAGAATCGGGCCCGGCACGAACACGGCGCCGAGCATCGCCGACGCCGCGACGTAGGTCAGCGGCGCCGCCGGCCCCGCCGCCGAGACCGTGCGCCGCACCGCCTCGACGTCGATGACCCGCTGGACGGCGACCAGATAGAAAATCGCGAGTAGGAAAGCGGCGACCACGGCGAGCCGCACGATGTGGCGCCGGCGGGATGTCGCCGGGGAGGTGTCGTTCATGCTGACCGTGATCCTTCCGTACCGCCTCACGTATGGTCGGGGAGTGGCGCGAACCGACGACGACAGCTGGGAAATCACCGAAAGCGTGGGTGCGACGGCGCTCGGGGTGGCGGCGGCCCGCGCAGCCGACACCGAGAGCGACAGTCCGCTGATCAACGATCCGTTCGCGCGGGTGTTCCTCGACGCCGCCGGCGACGGGGTGTGGAACTGGTACTCCGCTCCCGGGCTGCCGGCCGAGGTCCTCGACGCCGAGCCCGAGCTGCCGCTGCGCATGCGGTCGATGGTCGACTATTTCGCCTCGCGGACAGCCTTTTTCGACTCGTTCTTCCTCGACGCCACCCGGGCCGGCATCCGCCAGGCGGTGATCCTGGCGGCGGGCCTGGATGCACGGTCGTGGCGGTTGGGGTGGCCCGACGCCACCACGGTCTACGAGCTCGACCAGCCGAAGGTGCTGGAATTCAAATTTTCGACGTTGCGCCGCCACGGCGCGGAGCCGACCTGCAACCGGGTAGCCGTCGCGGTGGATCTGCGTCAGGACTGGCCGAGCGCGTTGCAACAGAACGGGTTTGACGTGACAGTGCCAAGCGCGTGGTCGGTCGAGGGGCTGTTGCCGTACCTGCCGGCGGCAGCCCAAGATCTGCTGTTCGAGCGTGTGCAGGGGCTCACGGCCACCGGCAGCCGGATCGCCGTCGAGGCGGTCGCACCCGGCTTCGCCGACCCGCAGGCCCGCGCGCGGCGGCGCGAGCGGATGGACCGCGTCCGCGCGCTGATGGCCTCCGCGGACCCGCAACGCGAGGTTCCCAGAACCGACGAGCTGTGGTACTTCGAGGAACGCGACGACGTCGGCGACTGGCTGCGCCGCCGCGGCTGGGAGGTGGCGGTCACGCCGTCCGAGCAGCTGATGGCCGGCTACGGCCGCGCATTTCCGAAGCAGCTCGAGGACCCTGCCCCGCAGAACCTGTTCGTGTCCGCGCAGCGGTTGTAGCGGCGATCGCAAGGTCGGCGTAGCCGAGTGCAGCGGGTCGCCGCCATGCGGTTGTAGCGGCGATCGCACTCACCGCAGCCGCACCATCCGCGTCGTCGAACTCTCGTCGAGTTCCACCAGGTCCGAGCGGGACCGCAGGAAGTCGCTGAAAGACTTGAAACCCAGGGACTTTTCGCTGAACGACGGGTCCATCCGCTTCATCTGTGCCTTGACCGCGGAGTTGTGCAGCCAGTCGGCGTCGTCTTTCTCCAAGCCGATGCGCAGCGCCCGGGTCAGCAGGCTGGTGGCCGCGTCCTGCGGATCTGGCGGTTGCGGCTCCTCGGCGTCGGCGTCCGTGGTGCGGCGGGCGCGTCGCGCAGGGGCGGCGTCCTTGGCGGGCGCCGCCTCAGGCACCGGAACTCCGGGCAGGGCGTCGTAGGTGACGAAGTCGTCGCAGGCGGCCGCCAGCGCCCGGCTGGACGAACCGGCCACCCCGACGCCCACCACGTAGCGGCCGAGGCGCTTGCAGCGCTGCGCCAGCGGGATGTAGTCGGAGTCGCCGGACACGATCACCACGTGGGTCAGGTCGGGCAGCCGGAACATGTCCTCGACCGCGTCGACGGCCAGCCGAATGTCGGCGCCGTTCTTGCCGTAGGCCGCCGCCGGGAACAACTGCACCAGATCCACCGCGCGGCCCACCAACTGTTCGCGGTAGCCGCTGTTGACGTCGGCCGACCAGTCGGCGTACGCGCGGGTCAGCACCAACGTCCCGAACGACGACGCGAAGTCGATGACCGCGCCGACGTCGACGGTGGCCCGCGCCAGCCGGTCCGGATGCTTGTCGAGCCCCTTGGTCTTGTCCTTCTGAAACGAGCTGCGGCCGTTCACCTGGTCGTAGCGGGAGATCACGATGTTGTCGAAGTCGAGGTACACCGCGACCCGGGCGGTATCAGCGTCCGTCATGAGTCCAGTGTCGACCATCGGCTGCGAGGTGGGCCCGGAACACAGGTATTGGCCCACCAGCCGCGGCAGACGACAGCGTCAGCCGCGCCACATGCGACCGGCCGTCAACGCTTCAACATCCGCCCGAGCACCGGCAAGGCCAGTGGCGTCGGCACGTACCGGGACGACCCCAACGTGAACCGCACCTGCGGTCCGCCCGGCACCACCGACGCGCGACCACGGTCGGCGGCCTTGAGCGCGTCGGCGACCACCCGCTCGGCGGACACCTTGGTGAACCCCGGCATCCGGTCGACCAGGTAGTCGACGTCGTTGGTGGCCTGGAACTCCGTCGGCACCGGCCCGGGGCAGACCGCGGTGACCGTGACACCGCTGCCCGCGACTTCGGCGTGCACCGCCTCCGACAGCCACAGCACGTACGCTTTCGCGGCCGCGTAGCCGGCGTTGTAGGGCGCCGGCTGGAATCCGGACACCGACGACAGGTTGATGATCGCGCCGCGGCCGCGCTCGACCATGCCGGGCAGGTAGCGCAGCATCAGGTCCGCCACCGCCTCGACGTCGACGCGCAGCATCTGCAGTTCCTTGTCGCGGCCTTCGGCGCCGAACGGGGTGTAGATGCCCAGGCCGGCGTTGTTCACCAGCATGTCGACCTGCGCACCCAGCTCGTCGATGCGCGCGGCCAGCCGGTCACGGTCCGCCGCAACCGCCAGGTCGGTGCCCACCGCGACGGCGTGCTCGTCGCCGCCCAGTTCCGCGCACAAGGCTTGTAGCCGGTCCTCGCGGCGGGCCGTGACGACGACGCGGTAGCCGCGGGCGACGAGTTGACGGGCGAAGTGCTCACCGATGCCTGAGGAGGCGCCGGTGACGACGGCGACTGAGCCTGCCGACGGCGGTGGAAGTGTCATGACCGGGGAGCGTACCCGGTCACGCTACCGGTGTCGGCCATGGCCGGCGGCAGCCTCCAGCCGGCGGGCCAGCCCGCTCGCCCGCACCGCGCGGCGGCCGATCGCCGCGCGCAGCGCGGCCTCCGAACCCACCACCCGAACCTTCCGTTTGGCCCGGGTGACCGCGGTGTAGAGCAGTTCCCGGGTCAACAGCCGGGAATCCTCCGACGGCATCACAACGGTGATCTCGTCGGCTTGACTGCCCTGAGACTTGTGAATCGTCATCGCGTGCATGGTCTCGACGTCAGATAGTCGGCTGGTCGAAAAGTCAAGCGGCCCAGTCGCTCCAGCAAAAACTGCCTGCAGGCCGTCGGGGCCGGCGACCACCACTCCGGCGTCGCCGTTGTACAGCCGCAGCCCGTAGTCGTTGGCGGTCACCAGAAGCGGCCTCCCGGGGTACCACTCCGCCCACGGCGGCATGCCGGCTTCTTCGGATAGCCACCTGCGCACCTGCTGATTCCAGCGCTGCATGCCGAAAGGACCCCGGCGGTGTGCGCACAGCAGCCGATGTTCGTCCAGAACTGCCAACGCCTGATCCTTGGCGCCCGACAGCGCACACTCCCGCAGCCGCAGCGCGTGTGGCAGCAGGACCGGGCGCAGCGCCGGGGCGGGGTCGTCGTCCCCGATGAACTCGAGGTGCTCGTTTCCGGATTTGAGCAGCGCGAGCATCCGGTCGGCGTCACCGGTGCGCACCGACTCGGCCAGCGCCCCGATCGATTCCCCGAAACGATGCACGCTGCGCAGGGACGCCACGCGAACATCGTCGCGCGCCGAGAAGCCGTCGACCACGTCCGCCAGCACCGCCCCGGCGTCCACCGACGCCAGCTGGCCGGCGTCACCGACCAGCACCAGCCGGGCACCCGGGCGCACCGCCTCCAGCAGCCGCGCCATCATGGTCAGCGACACCATCGACGTCTCGTCGACCACGATCACCTCGTGCGGAAGCCGGTTCGCGTGATCGTGCCGAAATCGCGACGACGTCCGCGGCTTGGCGCCGAGCAGCCGGTGCAGCGTCGTCGCGTGCAGTTCGCCCAGCCGCGCCCGGTCGGCCGCGTCGAGCTCGGCCACTTCGCGGGCCACCGCCTCCTGCAGCCGGGCCGCCGCCTTGCCGGTCGGCGCCGCCAACGCGATCCGCGGCCGTGTCATGCCGGCGAGCTCCGCCTGCTCGGCCAGCGCCGCCAGCAGCCGCGCGACCGTGGTCGTCTTGCCGGTCCCGGGCCCGCCCGTCAACACGGTGACCGCCTGGGCCAGCGCGATGTCCGCCGCGGCTCGCTGCTCCTCGAAGCCGGCTGGGAACAAACGGGTCAGTTCCGCGAGCGCGGCCGGCGGGCGCACGGCAAGCAGGGCCAGCAGGTCGTCGCACACCTGCTTCTCCTCGCGCCAGTACCGGTCGAGGTAGAGCAGCCGGTCGTCGTAGAGATGCAACACCGGCGGGTCGGCGAGCAACCGGCTCGCCTGCAGCGCGGCAAGCCATTCCGAAGGCTCTGGTAACCCGTCGGCGGCGACGGTCCCGGCGATCGTCGTCAGATCCACGCACACCGATCCGCTGCGCAGCGCGCGGACCACGAGTGCGAGAGCCAGCGCGACCCGTTCGTCGGATTCCTCGCCCAGCGCGCAGATCCGCTGAGCGACATGGACATTCGCAACATCCAGCAGCCCTGCTTGGTTGAGTGTGTGCAGCATGCCGGTGGCGCCGACGGCGACGTCCGCGGCAGTCATGCCGCCTCCCGACCCTGGTCGAGCAGATCCGACAACGCCGCCACCAGTGCGGCCGGCGGCTGCCAGCTGAACACGCCGCAGCCGGGTGTGGCGGCGCCGCACATCCCGCGCACGTACAGATACAGCACCCCGCCGAAGTGCAGGGCCGGGTCGTAGTGCGGCTGGCGCCAGCGCAGAAACCGATGCAGCACAACCGTATACAACAGTGCCTGCAGCGGGTAGTCCGAGTGCAGCATGGCCTCGGCCAGCCTCGGGACACAGTAGTCGGATGCGGACTCACCCAGCTGGTTGGTCTTGTAGTCCACCACCAGGTAGCGCGGGCCGGGCAGGCGCAGCACCGCGTCGATCGACCCGGAGAGGTATCCGCGCAGCGGTTGACCTGCCAGCGAGCCCGACGTCAGCCGGTCGGCGTACGACGCCAGCGGATCGTCGGCGGGCAGATACGCGCGCAGCAGCTCACCGACGTCGCGCAGCGACACCTCCGGTGCCGGCTCGTGCAGGTCGCCGCCGGCCAGCGGCATCTCGAAGGCCAACTCGCGCAGCCGGTCTCGCAGACCGATCCGGCGCAGCGTCAGCCCTCCCGCCAACGGACCCAGCGACGTGTCGTGCATCGGCACCAGCGCGGCGGCCAGATCGGCGGGCGCGACGTCGACCGGCCACCAGGCCAGGTGCCGTCGCACCTGGGCCTCCAGCTCGGCCGCCAGATCGGGTGCCGAGGGGTCGGCCGTTTCCAGCACCGCGTGCACCAGCGACCCGAACGCGGCCCCGGCCGGCATCCCGGCCAGCGGCGAGGCCAGATCCGCGCCGCCGCGGGATGCGGTGACCACCAGGCCTTCCGGCTCGTCGTCACGGGCAGTCACCTCCGGCTCGCTCTGCACGCCAACAGGTTCCGCGCCGCGGATCAGTGCCGAGTACGACGTCCGCCGCCACGTGGTGTCGATCGCGCGGTCGAAGTAGCGGCTGGCGAGGTTCGGCGGCGCCTGCGCGGGCGGCACCGACGGCGTCGTGGCCACCACCGAGTCCTCGATCACCGGCCCGCCGGCCGTCTCCCAGTCACGCAGTCGGGCCATCGCATCCTCGTCGGTGATCTTCGACGGCTGACACTGGTCGGGCACGTCGCTGTCACCGACGCTGCGGGCGCGCAGCAGCCTCGACAGCCCGCCGTTGGCTTCGTCTCGGCTCGGCGCCCACCATGCCACCACCTGCGACTGCGCCCGGGTCAACGCGACGTAGGTCAAGCGTATGGCGCCCCTGGCGCCCTCCTGGCGGCCGAGTTTCTTGACGGCGGTGAGGTCCGGTCCGCTTTTGCCGCCGATGTACAGGCAGCGGGTGTCGGTGTCGTCGTGAAACAGCAGGATTTCGTCAGTGCTGACGTACCGGTTGAATGCGAACGGCAGATACACGACAGGGAACTGCAACCCCTTGGCCACGAACACCGTCATGATCTGCACCGCCGCGGCGTCGCTGTCCAGGCGGCGGGTGCGCTCGCTCACCCGGGAGCGGGTGTCGCACTGCCGACGCAGCCAATCACGCAGCGCGGGCGGGCTGTAGCGGTTGCGATACGCGCTCTCGTGCAGCAGCTGCGCGATGTGAGCGAGGTCGGTCATGTACCGCTCGCCGCCGTGCCGGGCCAGTACCCGGCCGCCCATCCCACTCAGTTGCGCGGCCTCGAGCACCGCCGCCACTCCGCGCTGCCGGGCGTGGTCGGCCCACTCCCGCAGCGTCAGCGCAACCCGGTCGGTGAGCGCATCACCCTTGGCGGCAAGTGTTTCCGCGGTCTCCCCGAAGAACATCGTGCAGGCGGCGGCGCGCACCAGGCCGCTGCGGTGCGGGGCGTCAAACGCCTCCAGCAGGCACAGCCAGTCTTCGGCCGCCTGCGATTCGAACACGTCGGAATCGCCGGTGTAGACCGCCGGGATTCCCGCCGCCGCCAACGCGTCCCGGCACGGCCGCGCGTCCTTGTGCTGCTCGACGATCACCGCGATGTCGGCCGCCCGGACACGACGACCGTCGTAGCTGGCGCCGCCGGCGAGCAGCGCCGCGATGTCGGCGGCCAGATCGACCGGAATGTGTTGGCGCAGAACGTCGATCGGGATGGTGGCGGTGCCCTGGTAACCGAGCGTGGCACGTTTGACGACACGCAGCCGAAACGGTGCGTTGCGCGGTGCTCCGGTGAGCCGGTGCCCGTCGTGGTGCGTCTGCACGGGATGCACGACAATCTCGGGATGGCCAAGCGCCGCCCCGCCCAGCACAGTCTGCAGGCTGTCCACGAGCACCCGGTCGCTGCGCCAGTTGACCCCCAGCGTATAGCGGGCGCCGGCGGAGCGGGCCGCCTTGAGGTAGGTGTGGATGTCGCCGCCGCGGAACCCGTAGATGGCCTGCTTGGGGTCGCCGATCAGGATCAGTGTCGAGTGTCCGCCGAAGGCGCGGTCGAGCACCTGCCACTGGATGGGGTCGGTGTCCTGGAACTCGTCGACCAGCACGACCCGCCATCGGCGTCGCATCCGGTCGCGGGCCGGGGAGTCTTGCGCTTCAAGGGCTTTCGCGAGCCGGCTCAGCAGGTCGTCGTAGCCGAGGATGCGCAGCCGGCGCTTACGGCGTTCGAGTTCGGCGACCACCGCGGTGGCGAAGCGCAGCCGTATGTCCGCCTCGCTGTCCGGGTCGGGGTCCGACGGCCGCCATTGCGCACACGGGTCCGCCACGACGGCACGGGCCATGTCGAGAGCCTGCCGGTAGCTCAGCACCGGCTCGTCCTCGCAGCGGCCGAAGTGGACGAGGTAGAGGTCGTCGACGATCTCGGTGACCAGGTCGTCGAGGTTTTCCTGCAGTGTGACGTCGGCGCCGGTGTCACCGTCAATGCCCAGCGATTTCAGCACTCGCCCGCAGAACTCATGCGTGGTGGCGATCGTCGCCACGTCGAAGTCGGCCAGCGCATCCCGCAGCCGCGCCCGCCGCAGGTCGCGCTCGTCGTCGTCGCCGCGCAGCAGGTGCACGACGAGGTCGTTGCCCGGCGGCACGCGGCCCTCCAGCGCCGACACCGCGTCGACGATCTGGCCGCGGACACGCTCCCGCAGTTCGCGGCTGGCGTTGCGGTTGAACGTGATCAGCAGCATCTGGTCCAGCGTGACGCCGGTCTCGGCGAGGTAGCGGGTGACCAGACCGGCCAACGCGAAGGTTTTGCCGGTGCCGGCGCTGGCCTCCAGCAGGGTGGTGGAGCCGGCTGCCGGCAGCGGGCCGAGCAGGTCGAAACGCTCCATCAGCCCGGCTCGCCTTCGGCGGTCAGCACCGGCAGCCAGAGCCTCTCGGCCAGCGCCGGAAGTTCGTTCTCCAGCAGCACGTCGAAGCCGGCGTCGGGGCCCCACACCCGCACATGTGCCTCGTCGCGGTCTTCGCCGTCGTGATTTTTGTTGCTTTTCCACGCATTGCGGGCGTCCTTCGCCGGATCCTCACCCCGATGGCACTTTTCCGCCCAGGTATACGACGTCTTCAGCGGCAGCGCCAGCGGCTCGCGACGCCCCGCGTCGAACAGCAGGACCAGATCGCGCAGCACCGCCAACGCATCCGGCGGTGCGCGCAGGCAGCACGCCTCGACGGTGTCGTCGGTTCCGCGCCCGATGCAGATCGCGGTCCAGCCGCCATCTGGATCGCCCCGGCCGCCGCCGGCCAGGGCAACCAACGAAATCCACGCGTGCAGTTTATGTTTCGGGGCCAGCCGTGCATAGCTGACGTCGACAATCCGGTCGCCGAACACCCGGTTCACGGTGCCGGTGAGCAGGCGTCCGTCGCCCAGATCGACAGCGACATCGTGGGCGGCGGCCGGACCCGTCTGGTGGCGCCGCGCGGCGATCGCCAGTTCTGCCGCCTGGCCGCTGATCAGGCGGGCCTTGCGCCAGCCCAACCGCCCGGGCGGCAGCGTGCCGCGACGCCACTCGGCCTGCTCGGCCACCGCGGGATCCATCCCGCGCAGCATGTCGTGCAGCATCCGGTCGCCGACCGCCCACTGTGCCAGGGGGCCGATGTGGGCCGGCATCGTGTCCTCGACGGTGTCGACGTCCCGCGGCAGCGTGCAGTCGAGGTGGCGGAAAAACCCTTTGACCGGGTGCTTGAAGAAGTCGAGCAGGTCGGCGAGCTGGACATCCGTCGCGGGCGGCGCAGGCAGGGGGTCGGTGAAAAACCGTTGAGGCGCAGAGCGTTTCCCGGCGGCAGCCTTGGCGGCGGTCAGCGCGGCCGGATCGAACGTGAACGGTTGGCCGGGCACCAGCGCGCCGGGGGTGACGTTGCGGCGGTCGAACGGCTGCAGCGGGTGTGTGGTCAGGATGTGTTCGCGCACCGGAGTCGGCGTCGTCGCGTCCAGCGCGTCGAGCAGTTCGGCCAGCGGCACCGCCGGCGGACGGTCGTGGCCGGTGCGCTCGTCGGCGCCGGTGTAGGTGATCACCAGTGTCTCGGTGGCCGCGCACACCGCGTCGAGCAGCAGTTGCCGGTCCTCCGAACGGATGTCACGCTCGCCGGTCATCGGTTCCCGCGCCAGCACGTCGTCACCGTCGGAGACACCGGAACGCGGGAACACCCCGTCGTCGACGCCGATCAGGCACACCACCCGGTGCGGCACCGAGCGCATCGCCACCATCGTGCACACCGTCACCGTGCCGGTGCGGAAGTTGGCCCGGGTCGGGTGGCCGGCCAACTGGGTCGACAGCAGGATGCGCACGTCAGCCAGCCGCAGCATTGTCGACGCGCGAGAACCGGCCTGCGTGAGGACCGCAGCGAACTCGCGCCGAACCTGGGCGTCCTGCGAGGCGTCGTCGCACCGGGTGAGCAGCCCGACACCTTCGGTCAAGGCATCCAGCCAATCGGTCAACGGCCTTGTGCCGCTGAGGCGTTCGACCACGTGGTGTACCCTGTCGGCGAACTCGGCCAGTCGCCCGGCCAGCTCGACCTTGTTGCTGCCCACGTCGTCGAGCGGCAGGGCGTTGCCCAGCCAGGCCTGCGAGTCATCCGACATGGCCACCCCGGTGAGGATACGGTCCAGGCCGAACCGCCAGGTGTTGTGGACGATGTGATCCAGGCCGTAGGGCTCGCGCTGCTCGCGGTCGAAGCCCCAGCGAATGTTGGCTGCGCGCACCCAGTCGGTGATCGCGTCGAGGTCGTCGTCGGTGAACCCGAACCGGGCACGCACCGGCGCGGCCTGTGCAAGGTTGAGCAGCTGACCGGCGGCGGCGCGACTGCCCGCGATGCTCAGCACCTCGGCCGCGACCGAGAGCAGCGGGTTGGTCTGGACCGGCGAGCGGTCAGCCAGGCGCACGCTCAAACAGTGCGCTGGATGGGCGCCCCGGACCGCGTCGCCGAATCCGAACGCGGCGGTGATCAGCGGCGCGTAGGTCTCGATGTCGGGGCACATCACCGCGATGTCGCGCGGCTGCAACGTCGGGTCGTCCTGCAGCAGGCCGAGCAGCACCTCCCGCAGCACGTCGACCTGCCGCGCCGGGCCGTGGCAGGCATGCACCTGCACCGAGCGGTCACCGGTCCGCAGCGTGCGGCCATGCGCCCGGACCGCGTTGGCGGCGATATCGGATTGCAGCCAGCCCAGTAGGGTATCGGATTCGGTTGTGCCGGGGAGCGATTCGTCGGTCGCCGGATTGGCCGGCAACCCGCGTTGCAACTCGCGCAGCTCCCGGCCCAAGGTTTGCAGCAGCGGATGGCGGGCGGAGTTGCAGCTGGTGGCGCCGCGCCGCGGCACCACCCCGTGCACGTCGCTCAGCGCCCGCCACAGCTCGTCGCTGGGATGCGGCAGCCACAGGTGTAGCTCGTGGTGGGCGGCCAGCGCGTCGACAAGCTCCACCTCGGTGCAGGCCAGTCGGGTGTGCCCGAACAGCGACAGCCGGGCCGGCAGGTCTGCCGGCCCCTCGCGCAGCAGGGCCACTGTCTTGCCGAGCCGGATATGCGGGGGATCGACGGGCACCGCGGCCACCAGCGCGCGCCACAGCTGCGGCTGCCAGGCCAGGTCGGCGTCCAGGCCCGCGGCGTCGCCGTCCAGCCAGCCGGCCAGCAGCCCCGGCCGCTGTCGGGCATACGAGGCGAACAGCCCCGCGAGCCGGCGTGCCACCGAATACCGCTGGCCGCGGCGCAGCTCGGCTTCGGCGTCGGTGTCGAAGTGTCCGAGATGTCGCGCCAGTGCCCGGCACCACGGCTCGTCGAGGCTGCCGTCGACGACCTCCAGCAGCGGCCATGTCATCGCCTCCGGCGACCAGGGGTCGTCGTCGACGGTGCCGGTCAGCTCGGCGATCAACGACCCCAGGCTGCGAAAAACCACCCCCGCGCACACCCCGTCGCCGCGGCGACCGCGTCCCAGCACCTGCGAAAGCCGCTGGGCCAGCCAGCGTTCGACCCCCCGGGCCGGCACCAGCACCAGGTCCTGCGCGAACGGGTCCGGCAGCGGGTCGGCCAACAGCATGGCCAGCCCGTCGGCCAGCAGGTCGGTGCGTGCGGCACGATGCACATGAAGCGCCATCGTCGGTCACCCTAGACGCCCGCACCGACACCGATGGCAAGATGGCGATCGTGATTCGCGTGCGTGCTGCGGCCGGCCGGTGCGCAGCTCCACCGACCATGCGTGCCGGTTCCGAGACGACATCGCATGCGATATCGAATCGGAGCACGGTCTCATGGTCCAAAGAGCATCCCGGGAGCAGTAGCCGCGGCGATCTGCGTGCATGCTGGTGGGCATGACCAGAAACGACCTCACCGAACAGATCGTCGTCGCGCGCCTGGAAAGGGGTCTGACCTGGCAGGATCTGGCCGACGCGATCGACAGACCCGTCGCGTGGACCACCTCGGCGCTGCTGGGCCAGCACCCGATCCCCGCCGACCTGGGTAAGGTGCTGGTCGAGATGCTGGGCCTGGACGAGTCCGCCGTGCCGGTGCTGGCGGCGCCGCCGATGCGCGGCGGGCTGCCTACCGCGGTGCCCACCGACCCGACCATCTACCGCTTCTACGAGGCTCTGCAGGTCTACGGGCCGGCGATCAAGGAGCTGATCCACGAGCAGTTCGGCGACGGGATCATGAGCGCGATCAACTTCAGCGTCGACGTGGCCAAGAAGACGCATCCGGCCGGCGACCGCGTCGCGGTGACGTTCGACGGCAAATTCCTTCCCTACGAGTGGGTTTCGGGCCAAGGCTGATGTCCGAACACCCCCTGAGGGCTGATCTCGTTCTGTCGGGCGGCGGCGTCAAGGGCATCGGCCTGGTCGGCGCCGTGGTCGCCCTGATGGAAGCCGGCTACCAGATCCCGCGGGTCTCGGGCACATCGGCCGGATCGATCGTCGGCGCCATCCTGGCCGCCGGCGTCGACACGCTGAGCACCGGGCAGGTCAGGGACATAGCGATGAACCTGCCCTACCGCAAATTCCTCGACGCCGAACCCGTCGGCGCCATCCCGCTGGTCGGCCCCGCCTGGGACCTGGCCAGCGGAAGTGGCATCTACAAGGGGGATTTCGCGCGCCAGTGGATCGCGTCCGAGCTGGAGAACCTCGGCGTGCGCACCTTCGCCGATTTGGCCATCGACGACGACGGCCTGCTGCCGGAGCGACGCTACCGCCTGGTGGTGACAGTGGCCGACGTGACGCTCGGTCAGCTGGTGCGGCTACCGTGGGAATACCGGCGGATCTACGGGCTGGACCCGGACGAGCAACTGGTGGCCGATGCGGTGCGCGCCTCGATGTCGATTCCGTTCTTCTTTCGCACCGCCAAACTGACCAGCGCCGCCGGGATGACGTCCACGCTGGTCGACGGCGGGGTGGTGTCCAACTTCCCGATCGACTCCTTCGACCGGCCGGACGGCAAACCGCCGCGCTGGCCCACCTTCGGCGTCAACGTGCTGCCCAATCTGCCGCAGGGCAACGACAGGGTGATCCCCGCGCTGGGGCTGTTGCGTCACTTCGGTGGCCCGTCGCTGCTGGAGGACCTGCTGACCACCATGATCGTCGGCCACGACCAGGCCTGCCTCAGCCAGCCCTGGGTCAACGCCCGGGTGATCCGGGTGGACTCGACCGATGTGGGGTTCCTCGACTTCGACATCACCACCGCCCAGAAAGAGGAGCTGTTCGAGCAGGGTTATGCCGCGGCGAAGACGTTCCTGTCGAGCTGGGACTGGCCGCAATACCTGAAACGGTTCCGGGGACGCTCGTAGCCTAGAGGCCGAACTCGGCCGCCATGCCGTCGATCCCGGCGCGGATGCCGGCCAGCGCATCGGCGCGGGCCCGCAACTTGGTTGCGGCGTGGGCCTGCTGATTGAGCGAGGCGAATTCCCGCGCCGCTTCCAGGGCACGGTCGAGCACCGCCTCGGGCAGCACGATCTCGTCGAGCCAACCCGCGGCCACGGCGTTTTCACCGAAGAACGTCTTGGCCAGCCCGGCGGCCTGCTGGTACGCCGACGGGTTGAGCCGCAGCTTCATGATCTCCAAAGCCGAGTACGGGATCGTCATGCCGATCGCGACCTCGTTAGCCGCGATGTTGTAGGCCGGCGCGGCCACCCGGTGGTCTCCGCTGCACAACAGGAAGGCCCCCATCGCGATTGCGTGACCGGTGCAGGCCATCACCACCGGCTTGGGATAGGACAGCAGCCGATGCGCGAGCTCGAACCCGCCCCTGAGCATGTCCAGCGCCGGCGGCACCTGACCGGACGTCAGGATCTTCAGGTCGAACCCGCCGCTGAACACCCGATCGTTTCCGGTGATCACGACGGCGCCGACGTCGTCACGGTCGGCGTTGTCGAGTGCCTCGCCCAGCGCCTCCTGCATGGTCGGGCCGAGGGCGTTGACCTTGCCGTCGTCCATGGTGATGACGGCGATCGGCGCGTCGTGGCGATAGGTGACCGGTCCGCTCACAATCTGTTCACCCTCCCATCAGCATGCGCCACTGATCGAGATCGGTAGCGCGGTAGACGTAATTGGAACGGGTGACCTCCGCGAGCGGCGCACTCGGCTGCGCCGAATACCAGTGTCCGGGAAAGACGATCGGGTTTCCCGGCAGCGCGGCCAGCTGCTGCAGGCTTCGGTACATCTCGTCGGAGTCGCCGCCTGGAAAGTCGGTGCGCCCGCAGCCGTCCAGAAACAGCGTGTCGCCGGCGACCAGCCGGCCGTCGAGCAGAAAACACTGGCTGCCCGGCGTATGACCCGGGGTGTGCAGCAATTCGATTGCGATATCGCCGACGTTCACCGTGTCGCCGTGCCGGTGGGTGGTGAGGTCGCCTGTGGAAATCCCCGTCACCCGCGAAACCCACAGTGCTTCATCGGAATTGACGTGGACCGGGACGCTGGCCTGCTCCAGCAGCTCGGCCAGCCCCTTCAGTTGGAAACCCATCATCGAACCGCCGACATGGTCGGGATGGTGGTGGGTGACCAGCACGCCGGACAGGCGCATGCCGTCGGCCTGCAGCGCGTCCAGCAGGTCCCCGGCCGCGTAGGCCGGATCGACCACCACACAGTCACCGGTCTGCCGGTCGCCGATCAGGTAGGCGAAGTTGCGCATCTGGGTTGCGAACACGTCGCCGGGGGCGAAATCGCGACCGGCGAGCAGCTGACGAAAGTACAGCCGGTCCGAATCGGGCATCACCCCAGCCTATGGCCTTCGCCGCGAGCCGCGCACGCCGGTACCGCCCGGGTCGCCGGAACGTGACGTCGACGATCAGGCCCTGGTCGACGAGGTGATTCGCGCATTGCGGTTTGGTTGCCCTGCGGCCCGGGTTGTACCCTCTTTTAGGCCCGGCCGACCCGACTGGTCGCTTCGGGTGACCGCCCCCTTAGCTCAGTCGGCAGAGCGTTTCCATGGTAAGGAAAAGGTCAACGGTTCGATTCCGTTAGGGGGCTCGGCGGACGCCGAACAGGCTGGCGGCCCAGAAAGAGGGCCCCGGAACTGGGGCTCTAGAACTGGGGCTTCGGAACTGGGGCCC
>NZ_JAVKSH010000007.1:16434-48257 GCF_039583805.1 Mycobacterium sp.
CGGAACTGGGGCCCTAGAAAAAGGGCAGCGTGGCCCCGAGGCGATGTAGCTCAGTCGGTTAGAGCGAACGACTCATAATCGTTAGGTCGCCGGTTCGAGTCCGGCCATCGCTACAAGTGAACAACAGACCCTGCGAAAGAGAACTGACGTGGCCTCCAGTACCGACGTACGACCCAAGATCACCCTGGCGTGCGAGGTGTGCAAGCACCGCAACTACATCACCAAGAAGAACCGCCGCAATGACCCCGACCGGATGGAGCTGAAGAAATTCTGCCCCAACTGCGGCAAGCACCAGGCCCACCGCGAGACACGCTAGGTTTGAGAGCTGTGACGTTGGGCGAAGACGTCGTCGGGATGCATTACCGGTATCCCGACCACTACGAGGTTGAGCGCGAGAAGATCCGCGAATACGCCGTCGCCGTCAAGAACGACGATGCCTGCTTTTTCGAGGAGAAGGCGGCCGTGGAGTCGGGCTACACCGGTTTGCCGGCGCCGTTGACGTTCATCTCGGTGTTCGGCTACAAAGCTGTGGCGGCGTTCTTCGAGCACGCTCAGATCGCGACTCATGACGCGCAGGTCGTCCAGGTCGACCAGGAGCTGAAGTTCCTGGTGCCGATCAAGGCAGGGGATCGGCTGTACTGCGACGTGTCCATCCAGTCGGTACGACGGGCGCATGGCACCGACATCATCGTGACCAGGCAAATTTTCACCAACGAAGTTGGCGAGGTAGTGCAGGAGACGTACACGACCCTGGCGGGGCGTGCCGGCGAAATGGGAGAAGAGGGTTTCAGCGATGCCACGGCGTGAGTTCAGTTCGGTGCAGGTGGGTGACCTGCTTCCGGAGAAGGTCTACGCGTTGACCCGGCAGGATCTGGTGAACTATGCCGGGGTGTCCGGCGATCTCAACCCCATTCACTGGGACGACGAAACCGCCAAGATCGTCGGTCTGGACACCGCGATCGCGCACGGCATGCTGACCATGGGCCTGGGCGGCGGCTACGTCACTTCCTGGGTCGGCGACCCGGGGGCGGTGACGGAGTACAACGTGCGGTTCACCGCGGTGGTGCCGGTGCCCAACGACGGCAAGGGCGCCGAGATCGCGTTCACCGGGCGGATCAAGTCGGTCGATCCCGACAGCAAGTCCGTGACGATCGCGCTCACTGCCACGACCGGCGGCAAGAAGATCTTCGGCCGCGCCGTCGCGTCGGCGAAGCTGGCCTGATTGTGGCGCTCAAAACCGACGTCCGCGGAATGGTCTGGCATTATCCGGACGTCTATGTGGTGGGCCGGGAGAAAGTTCGCGAATTCGCCAAGGCGATTCACGTCGAAGACCCGGCCTGCTACCACGAGGACGCCGCCGCCGAGCTAGGCTACCCCGCCATCGTCGCACCGCCGACCTTCGTGACAATCTTCGGCAAACTCGTCCAGTCGGACTTCTTCCGCCATGTCGACATCGGCATAGAGATGATGCAGATCGTGCAGGTCGACCAGAAGTTCGTCTTCTTCAAGCCGGTGCTCGTCGGCGACAGGCTGCACGCGCGGATGGCCGTCCATTCGGTCACCGAGCGCTTCGGCGCCGACATCGTCGTCACCAAGAACACCTGCACCAACGACGCCGGTGAGATCGTCCTGGAGGCCTACACCACGCTGATGGGCCGCGAGGGCGACGAGTCGATCCAGCTCAAGTGGGATATGGAATCCGGGCAGATCATCCGAAGCGCCTGATTGGTACCTCAGAGTTACGCCGATGTACACTCGGGCCTCGGGGTTTTCCCATCACCAGCGCGCTTTCCGAGGGTCCAGCAGGCGGAGGGCGCGCGCGTCGTGTGAGCCGACGACGATGCAGAGCGAAGCGATGCGGAGGAGTGGCGCTCATGAGAAGCCCCGGCACGCGCAGGTTGGCCTGCCAACCGGCGAAGGGGCGTAGCTCAACTGGCAGAGCAGCGGTCTCCAAAACCGCAGGTTGCAGGTTCAAGTCCTGTCGCCCCTGCTGACAGCGCAGACCTGCGATGGTGGACACTGGACGGTGGACACCGCACCACTGCGGTGCAACACAAGACCCGGCGAACAGAGGAGCATACGGTGAGCGACGAGCGCGACGGTGCCGACGCCACGGCCGACGCCGCCGAAACCGAGCAGCGGGGCGGCCGCACCGCGGTGGCGACCCGACCGCCACGTCCCACCGGCAAACGGTCCCGCCAGCGGCCAGACCACGAGGTAGAGCCATCCGGCGAAGACGGCGCCGACGTCAAGGTCAAGGCGGCCAAGAAAGCCAAGAAAGTCCGGCGGGGGCCGTCGGTCAACCCCATCGCCTACGTCTACAACTACCTCAAGCAGGTCGTCGCCGAGCTGCGCAAGGTGATCTGGCCCAACCGCAAACAGATGATCACCTACACCTCGGTGGTGCTGGTGTTCCTGGTGTTCATGGTGGCAGTGATCGGGCTGGTCGACCTGGGCGTGGCCAAGCTGGTGATGCTGGTGTTCGGGTGAGCGTGCAGAGCGACAGAGAGGATCGACAACCGTGACTACCTCCGACGGCGATCTGTCCGTGGGTGAAGCGGTCGACTCAGAAGAAGCCTTCGACGAGGCCGGCGCGCCCGAGGAGATCGACCCGGTGGCCGCCCTGAAAGCCGAGCTGCGCAGCAAACCGGGCGACTGGTACGTCATCCACTCTTACGCCGGCTACGAGAACAAGGTGAAAGCCAACCTGGAGACCCGGGTGGAGAACCTCGACGTCGGCGACTACATCTTCCAGGTCGAGGTGCCCACCGAAGAGGTCACCGAGATCAAGAACGGGCAGCGTAAGCAGGTCAACCGCAAGGTGCTGCCGGGCTACATCCTGGTGCGCATGGACCTGACCGACGACTCCTGGGCCGCGGTGCGCAACACCCCGGGAGTGACCGGGTTCGTCGGCGCCACGTCGCGACCGTCGGCGCTGTCGCTGGACGACGTGGCCAAGTTCCTGCTGCCGCAGGGCGCGGCGAAGCGGGCCGCCAAGGGTGCGGCCAGCACCGCCGCCGCGGCCGGCGGGGGCGGGCTGGAACGCCCGCAGGTCGAGGTCGACTACCACGTCGGCGAGTCGGTCACGGTGATGGACGGGCCGTTCGCCACGCTGCCGGCGTCGATCAGCGAGGTCAACGTCGACCAGCAGAAACTCAAGGTGCTGGTGTCCATCTTCGGCCGCGAAACACCCGTCGAACTGTCCTTCACCCAGGTCTCCAAGATCTAGCCGCAGGAAAGGAACACCGACAACTCATGGCCCCGAAGAAAAAAGTCGCCGGGCTGATCAAGCTGCAAATCGAGGCCGGCCAGGCCAACCCGGCCCCGCCCGTCGGCCCGGCGCTCGGCCAGCACGGCGTCAACATCATGGAGTTCTGCAAGGCGTACAACGCCGCCACGGAGAACCAGCGCGGCAACGTCATCCCGGTGGAGATCACCGTCTACGAGGACCGCAGCTTCACGTTCGCGCTCAAGACGCCGCCTGCTGCCAAGCTGCTGCTCAAGGCGGCCGGCGTGGGCAAGGGGTCGGCCGAGCCGCACAAGACCAAGGTCGCCAAGGTGACCTGGGACCAGGTCCGTGAGATCGCCGAGACCAAGAAGGCAGACCTCAACGCCAACGACATCGACGCCGGCGCCAAGATCATCGCCGGCACCGCCCGATCGATGGGCATCACGGTCGAATAGCGACTCAACCCGTGGGAGGGCCAGCTCCGGCCCGCGCAACAACCACAACCAACCGCGAGATTGGACAGTTCGAATGAGCAAGAACAGCAAGGCATATCGCGCCGCCGCCGAGAAGGTGGACCGCACCAACCTCTACACCCCGCTGCAGGCGGCCCAGCTCGCCAAGCAGACGTCGTCGACCAAGCAGGACGCGACCGTCGAGGTGGCCATCCGGCTCGGCGTCGACCCGCGCAAGGCCGACCAGATGGTCCGCGGCACGGTGAACCTGCCGCACGGCACCGGGAAAACCGCCCGGGTCGCGGTGTTCGCCGTCGGGGAGAAAGCGGTGGAAGCCGAGGCCGCCGGGGCCGACGTCGTCGGCAGTGACGACCTGATCGAGAAGATACAGGGCGGATTCTTGGACTTCGACGCCGCAATCGCCACGCCGGACCAGATGGCCAAGGTGGGCCGGATCGCTCGGGTGCTGGGGCCGCGGGGCCTGATGCCCAACCCCAAGACCGGTACCGTCACTCCCGACGTCGCCAAGGCCGTCGCCGATATCAAGGGCGGCAAGATCAACTTCCGGGTGGACAAGCAGGCCAACCTGCACTTCGTCATCGGCAAGGCGTCGTTCGACGAGCAGAAGCTTGCGGAGAACTACGGCGCGGCGCTTGACGAGGTGCTGCGGCTCAAGCCGGCATCGTCCAAGGGCCGTTACCTGAAGAAGGTCACGGTGTCGACGACGACGGGACCGGGCATCCCGGTCGACCCGTCGATCACCCGCAACTTCGCCGTCGAGTAGCTCGCGAGAGTGCCACCAGCGACCGCTGTTCTCGGGCGATGCGTTGCCGGTTGCACGTTCGCGGTCAGGACACTGGCACGGCGCCGGGCTTGAGGTAGGTGACCAGGCTGACGTCCAGCATCTCGTCGGCGAAGTAGTGCTCGCAGCCGCGCAGGTACTTCATGTACCGCTGGTAGACCTCGTCGGAGGTGATCTCGACGGCCTTGTCCTTGTTGGCCTCCAGCGCGTCGCCCCAGATCCGCAGCGTCTTGATGTAGTGCGGCCGCAGCGAAAGCGGCTCGGGCACGACGAAGCCGGCCTTCTCGCCGTGTTCGACCATCATGTCGGTGGAGGGCAGGCGGCCGCCCGGGAAGATCTCGGTGATGATGAACTTGATGAACCGCGCGGTTTCAAAGGTCAGCTTCTTGCCGCGGGCGTGCATGTCGGCCGGGTGGTAGCTGACGCTGCTCTGCACGGTCATCCGCCCGTCGTCGGGCATGATGTTGAAGCAGTTCTTGAAGAAGTGGTCGTAGTTCTCGTGGCCGAAGTGCTCGAACGCCTCGATCGACACGATCCGGTCGACAGGGTCGCTGAAGTCTTCCCAGCCGTGCAGCAACACCTGGCGCGAGCGTGGGCTGTCGATGCTGTCCAGCACAGCCTCGGTGCGGGCGCGCTGGTTTTTCGACAACGTCAAGCCGACGACGTTGACGTCGTATTTCTCGACGGCACGCTTCATGGTGGTGCCCCACCCGCAGCCGATGTCGAGCAGCGTCATGCCGGGTTTGAGGTCGAGTTGGTCCAGGTTCAGGTCGACCTTGGCGATCTGGGCTTCTTCGAGCGTCATGTCGTCGCGCTCGAAGTAGGCGCAGCTGTAGGTGCGGGTCGGGTCCTGGAAGAGGCCGAAGAAGTCGTCGGAGAGGTCGTAGTGCGCCTGGATGTCCTCAAAGCGCGTCCGTGTCTTCACCGGGCTGACGTGGTGGTCAGGCATTTGTCTGCGGCCCTTTCCTCGAGTGGTGAATGCACAATACCCGGCAGGGGGCGTATTCCGGGCCTAGGGGAGCTACTTTGCCAGGGTGAATTGGTTGACGTCGATGTAGCCGATCCGGAATCCGTTCGCGCAGCCGGTCAGGTAGCGCATGTAGCGCTCGTAGACTTCTTCGGACTGGATCGCGATGGCCTCGTCTTTGCGAGCTTGCAGGTTCGCCGCCCAGGCGTCCAGGGTGCGCGCGTAGTGCGGCTGCAGCGACTGGCGGCGGGTCAACGTGAAGCCCGCTTTCGACGATCGTTCCTCGACCATCTCGATCGACGGCAGCCGCCCGCCGGGGAAGATCTCGGTGACGATGAACTTCAGGAACCGGGCCAGCTCGAACGTCAACGGCATGCCGCGTTCAACCATCTGCGGCCCGGTCAGCCCGGTGATCGTGTGCAGCAGCATCACGCCGTCGTCGGGCAGTGCGCCGTAGGCCATCGTGAAGAAGTCGTCGTAGCGTTCGTGGCCGAAGTGCTCGAACGCGCCGATCGACACGATGCGGTCGACGGGCTCGGCCCACTGCTCCCAGCCCTCCAGCAGCACCCGCCTGTCGCGCGGCGTGTCCATCTCGTCGAACGTCTTCTGCACGTGGGCGGCCTGGTTCTTCGACAAGGTCAGGCCGACGACGTTGACGTCGTAACGCTCGACCGCGCGGCGCATGGTGGCGCCCCAGCCGCAGCCGACGTCGAGCAGCGTCATGCCGGGGTGCAGGCCCAGCTTGCCCAGCGCCAGGTCGATCTTGGCGATCTGGGCTTCTTCGAGCGTCATGTCGTCGCGCTCGAAGTAGGCGCAGCTGTAGGTCTGGGTGGGGTCGAGGAAAAGCCGGAAGAAGTCGTCGGACAGGTCGTAGTGGGCCTGGACGTCCTCGAAATGCGGCCTGAGCCGTTTGGGCATCGTGCTGCGCTGCTTCCTGGTCTTCGCGGCTTCGCCGCGACGACGATCCCCTGCCCCGGCGGCCATGGTATCGGATCAGCGCCGACGGACCCAACCCGCAAGGCGCCCCGGCTCGCTCACTCCTGGGTGAATGTTGCCGTCAGCTCGGCGATCACCCGGTCCCACAGCTCCTCGGGCAATTCATGGCCCATGCCGTCGAGCAGCACCAGCCTGGCCCCGCGGATCGCCCGCGCCACCGCCTGACCGCCCGAGGGCCGCATCAGCGTGTCGGCGCGGCCGTGGATGACCACGGTCGGCGCGGTGATCTGCCGGTCGTAGCGGACCAGGCTGCCGCTGCCGAGGATCGCGCTGAACTGCCGGGCTACGCCCCACGGAAAGTAGCTGCGCTCGTAGCCTTCGATCGCTTCCTCGCGGATCCGCTGCTCGGGCGCCGGGTAGGCCGGGCTCCCGATGATCCGGACGACCCGAACAGCGTTGTCGACGACCACATCTCGCGGCGAGCCTGGCGCCGGGCCTTTGAGGATCGCCAGCAAGGCGCGCGGCGCCGGCGGCGGTAGGAGCGCTCGGTTGTTGCTGGAGAAGATCACCGCCAGCGACCGGGTCCGCTCGGCGAACCGCGCCGCCACGATCTGGGCGATCATGCCGCCCATCGAGGCGCCGACGACGTGCGCGCGCGGGATGCTGAGGTGGTCGAGCACCGCGGCGGCGTCGTCGGCCATGTCCTCCAGCGTGTACGGCGAAGGGGTGGAAAGCCCCAGTGCGAACTTGATCAGGCGGGGGACCAGCGGCCCATTGGACTGCCGGCGCTCCGTCTTGCTGGACAGGCCGACGTCTCGGTTGTCGTAGCGGATGACGCGGTAGCCCTCGGCGACGAGTTTTTCGCAGAACGCGGTGCGCCACAGCAGCAGTTGCGCGCCCAGCCCCATGATCAGCAGCACCGGCGGGTCGTACGGGTCGCCCATGTCCTCGTAGTAGAGCCCCAGTTCGCCGGACGGGGCCCTCGATATGGCGTAGCCGCTGCGGACCTCCACTAGACCTCCACGTCACGTTCGTGCTCGCGGCTGACCTCGACCATGAAGTTCGCGAAGTAACCGGTGAGCTGCGGGTCGGACATCATCTGCCAGCGCGGCGCCAGCAGTTTCATGTAGCGCTCCACGTAGAGGAACTGCTTGCCGATCAGCACCAACTCGCGGGGCAGCTTCACGTCGTAGGCGTCGGCCAGCACGGAGAGCTGCCGGCCGATGTCCGCATATGACATGTCGCCCAGCGTCTGCATGGTCAGCGGAGTGGCGAACGCTTCCAGGTCCCGGGCGGCGCGCTGCTCCGGCTTGATCGTGCCGACGGCGCCCATCAGCACGACGATCTTGCCGGCCGCGGCGTGGTCCTTCTTGACCAGCAGCGCGTACACCAGCTCACGCAGCAGCCAGCGGGTGCGCGGGTCGATGCGGCCCATGATGCCGAAGTCGAAGAACACGATCCGGCCCGCCTCGTCGACGTAGAGGTTGCCGGCGTGCAGGTCGCCGTGGAACAGCCCGTGCCGCAGCCCACCCTCGAAGAGGCTGAAGACCAGCGCCTTGACCAGCTCGACGCCGTCGAACCCGGCCGTGCGCAGCGCCGCGACGTCGTCGATGCGGATGCCCTGCACCCGTTCCATGGTCAAAACCCGCCCGCTGGTGAAGCCCCAGTACACCTGCGGCACCCGGATGTTGCGGCCCAGCGGGGAGGCGTGCAGGTGCGACACCCAGGCCTCCATCGACGCAGCTTCCAGGCGGAAGTCCAGTTCCTCGGCGAGGTTCTCGGCGAAGTCGGCAACGACGTCCTGGGCCGACAGCCGGCGGCCGAGCTTGGCCAGTTCGACGGCCTGGGCGAAGCGCTGGAGGATCTGCAGGTCGGCGGCGACGCGGCGGCGGATGCCCGGCCGCTGGATCTTGACGACGACCTCTTCACCGGTGTGCAGGGTCGCGTGGTGCACCTGTGCGATGGACGCCGACGCGAACGGCTCCACCTCGAAGCTGGCGAACAGCTCGGCGGGATCGCGTCCGAGGTCCTCGACGAACAGTTTGTGGATCTCTCGGGGGTCGGCGGGCGGCACCCGGTCCAGCAGGCCGCGGAATTCGCGCGACAGCGACTCACCGAACGCGCCGGGGCTCGACGCGATGATCTGTCCGAACTTGACGTAGGTGGGACCGAGGTCGGCGAAGGTATGCGGCAGCTGCTTGATCACTTTCTGCTGCCACGGCCCCTTGCCCGGCAGCGTGGTGATGATGCGAGCGGCGGTGCGGGTGACCTGCCAACCGGTGACGGCCACCCGGGCCGCTTCGATCGGCAGCGGCACCCGGTCAAGCTTGGCCACCTCGCGGTGCTTGGTAGAGGCCATTGCAGCAGTCTGCCAAACCGGCGGTGCCGAGTCCCAATTGCCGGCGATCACCCGGTCGGCGACGGTGGGACGCTCAGGGCTTCGCCCAAGGCGTGACCCAGCCCGCGATCTCCCAATTCTCCAGCCGGGCGATCAGCTCGTACATGGTGGCGCCGTCGATGGATTCGCGGATGATGTCGGCACGGCCGGCGTGCCGGGCCAGCTCGTTGATCACGTGCAGGATCGCCCAGCGCACCGACCACGCCTCCTGGTTCTTCGGGAACCACGGGATGTCCCGCGGGACGGGTACGGCGGCGTCGAGGTCCGCGGTTTCCACCAGCCGCAGCGACTCGTCCCATCCAGCTGCGCTGCAGGCCGGTGGCGTGCTTGATCAGCCCGCCGATGCACAGCGCGCTGACCGACGGCGCGGACCGGGCCTGGTCGTCGGTCAGGCCGTAGCAGACGGCGAAATATGCGCTCTGGTGGAACGCCAGAAACTCGCGCAGGGCGTTGCGTTCGTCGGACACGGGCGGGGCGAGGGCGGGCATTCGTCGATCCTAGGTTGCCAGCGCCGTAAAGTGCGGGGATGCATGTGGTTTCGGCCGAGGCGACCGAATTGTTCGTCGGGCCGCCGGACGCGCCGCTGCAGCTGGTGCGGGTCGGAATCGCGGAGTGCGGGCAACCGGCGCAGGTCCGCATCGACGGCGACGGCGTGGCCGGGGAAGCCGTCGTCGAGGCGGGCCGGGAGAGCATCGAGGTCCCGGTCGTGGTGCGACGTCCGGCTGTCGGCGAGCGACGGTCCGCGCGGGTGCACGCCGGCGGTGCCGTCACACCCTTCGAATTCACGACTGCCGAGCCCGGCTGGACGATGTTCATGGTCAGTCATTTCCACTACGACCCGGTGTGGTGGAACACGCAGGGCGCCTACACCAGCGAATGGACCGAGGACCCGCCGGGGCGGGCCCGGCAGACCAACGGGTTCGAACTGGTGCACGCGCATCTGGAGATGGCCCGCCGCGACGCCGACTACAAGTTCGTGCTGGCCGAGGTGGACTACCTCAAGCCGTACTGGGACACCCGGCCCGAGGACCGCGCCGACCTGCGCCGGTTCCTCGCCGAGGGCCGGCTCGAGGTGATGGGCGGCACCTACAACGAGCCCAACACGAACCTCACCAGCCCGGAGACAACCATCCGGAACATGCTGCACGGCATGGGTTTTCAGCGTGACATCCTGGGAGCCGACCCGGCCACCGCCTGGCAGCTCGACGTGTTCGGCCACGATCCGCAATTCCCGGGGATGGCCGCCGACGTCGGCCTGACCTCCAGCTCGTGGGCCCGCGGGCCGCACCACCAGTGGGGTCCGATGCACAGCGGCAGCGGCCTGGCCGGCATGCAGTTCTGCAGCGAGTTCGAGTGGATCGCCCCGTCCGGGCGCGGTCTGCTCACCCACTACATGCCGGCGCACTACTCGGCGGGCTGGTGGATGGACGACTCCACCTCGCTGGCCGACGCCGAAGCGGCAGCCTACGGATTGTTCGACGAGCTGAAGAAGGTGGCGCTGACCCGCAACGTGCTGCTGCCGGTGGGCACCGACTACACCCCGCCGAACAAGTGGGTCACCGAGATCCACCGCGACTGGCAGGCGCGCTACACCTGGCCGCGGTTCGTGTGTGCGCTGCCGCGGGAGTTCTTCGACGCGGTCCGCGCCGAGCTGGCCACCCGCCGGCTGGCGCCGTCGCCGCAGACCCGCGACATGAACCCGATCTACACCGGCAAGGACGTGTCGTTCATCGACACCAAACAGTCCAACCGTGCGGCCGAGCAGGCCGTGCTGGACGCGGAGAAGTTCGCGGTGTTCGCCGGGCTGTTGGCCGGCGCTGACTACCCGCAGGCGGCGCTGGCCAAGGCGTGGGTGCAGCTTGCCTACGGCGCGCACCACGACGCGATCACCGGCTCGGAATCCGATCAGGTCTACCTGGACCTGTTGACCGGCTGGCGTGACGCGTGGGAGCTGGGCCGTGTGATCCGGGACAACGCGCTGGCGATGCTGTCCGGTGCGGTGCCGGGCGATTTGGTGGTGTGGAACCCGCTGGCGCACAAACGCACTGACGTTGTGACGGCCCGGGTGGACATCCCGGTCGCCGCCGCTGTGCGGGTGCTCGACGCGGACGGCGCCGAGGTGCCTGCGCTTGTCGAGCACAACGGACGCTCGGTCACATTCCTGGCGCGCGACGTGCCGTCGCTGGGCTGGCGGGCCTACCGGCTGGTCCCCGGAGCAGCTGCCGGCTGGGAGCCCCTGCCCGGCACGGAGATCGCCAACGAGTACTACCGGTTGGCCGTTGACCCGGCCCGCGGCGGCGGAGTGTCGTCGCTGCGCCGCGACGGCCGGGAGCTGGTCGGCGCCGGCGGCGTGGGCAACGAGTTGGCGCTCTACCAGGAATACCCGGCGCACCCGACCGGTGGCGAGGGTCCGTGGCACCTGCTGCCGAAGGGCCCGGTCGTCAGCTCGTCGCAAACCCCGGTCTCTGACGTCACCGTGGGTGCCCTTCGCAGCCGGGTGGGCGAGCGCCTGGTCGTTCGCGGCTGTATCGGGACCGTGCTGCGCTACACCCAGACGCTGACGCTGTGGCGCGACGTTCCGCGGGTGGACTGCCGCACCACGATCGACGGGTTCACCGGCGAAGACCAGCTGCTGCGGCTGCGCTGGCCGTGTCCGGTGCCCGGCGCGATGCCGGTCAGCGAGGTCGGCGACGCCGTGATCGGGCGCGCCTTCGCCCTGTTGCGCGACGTGGGCGGTGACGGGACACGTTCGGTGGACACCGCGCAGCACCCGTGGACGCTGGACAACCCCGCCTACGGGTGGTTCGGGCTGTCGTCGAACGTCCGAGTCCGTGCGGGCGGAGGCACCCGCGCGGTGTCGGTCGCCGAAGTGGTGTCGCCCACCGAAGCCATGTCCGGCCCGCTGGCCCGCGAGCTGATGGTCGCGCTGGCCCGCGCCGGTGTCACCGCGACATGCAGCGGCGCCGACAAGCCTCGCTACGGTCACCTCGACGTCGACTCCAACCTGCCGGACACCCGGATCGCGCTGGGCGGGCGCGGCCAGAACGCCTTCACCGAGGCGGTGCTGGCCGCTGCTGACCCGGCGTACACCGGCGAGCTGGACCGCCAGCTCGCCGAAACCGGCCGGGCCCGGGTGTGGGTGCCCGCGGCCGCGCCGTTGGCGACGGTGTGGGTGCCCTCCAGCGGGTCTGTCGACCTCCGCGATCCGCGGGCGCTGCCGGTGCTGGTGATCGCCGCCCGCGACGACGCCGACCTTCCGTCCGCGACCGCGTCGGTGGCCGACGACCTCGCCGACGCCCAGATCGTCGTCACCCAGCAGGTGCCGTCGGGGATGCAACCCTTCGACGCGCGCACGGTCGCCCTGCTCAACCGCGGCGTGCCGAGCTTCGCCGTCGACACCGACGGAACGCTGCACACCGCGTTGATGCGGTCGTGCACCGGCTGGCCGTCGGGCACCTGGATCGACGAGCCGCGCCGCACCGCACCCGACGGGTCCAACTTCCAGCTGCAGCATTGGACCCACACGTTCGACTACGCGCTGGTCGCCGACACCGGCGACTGGCGGCAGGCGGGGATCCCGGCATGCAGCGCGGAGTTCTCGCATCGGCTGCTCGCCGTGCCGGTTTCCGCGCCGGTCGCTCGACTGCCGGCGGTCGGCTCGCTGCTGCAGGTCGACCCGGCGGTGCACGTCGGTGCTCTGAAAGCCGCGGGCAACCCGCTGGCCCGCGGCAGTGCTGCGCCCGTCGATCCGCGCGAGGTGGCCATCCGGCTGGTCGAAACCCGCGGCGCCGACACCGACGTCGTCGTGCGCTCGCCGCTGGGCGCGGTGTCGCAACTCAGGTCGGCCGACCTGTTGGAAAATCCGCTGGCCCGTGGCCAGGTCACCACGCTGCACGGCTACCAGATCGCCACCGTGCGGGCGCGCCTTGACATACCGCAGCTGCTGGACACCGGCGCGGCGCTGGCTCCCGACGCCGAGGCCGCCCAGCCGCTGTACGCCCGCTACTGGCTGCACAACCGCGGCCCGGCTCCGCTGGGCGGGCTGCCGGCGGCGGCACACCTGCATCCCCGGCGCGTGGACACCGCGCCCGGCGCCGCGGTGCCGCTGCGGCTGACCGTGGCCAGCGACTGCACCGACACGCCCCTGGTCGGCACTGTCACATTGGTCTGCCCGACGGGGTGGGCTGCCGGCCCGGCCAGCCTGCCGTTCACGTTGAGTCCCGGCGAATACCTGGAGACCGAGGTCGGGGTGACGGTCCCGCCGCGCGCCCGGCCCGGCGTGTACCCGGTGCGGGTGCAGCTGCGGCTGACCGGCGACGACGTCCCGTCCACCTGGCGTCAGACGGTCGAGGACGTCTGCGTGGTGTGCGTTGCCGGGACCGGCGTCAGCAGGCTGGTGTATCTCGTCGACGGACCCGCCGACGTCGAGCTGGCCGCCGGCGAGGCGGCCCGGCTGACGGTCACGGTGGGCACCGACGCGCACGCCGACCTGGCGTTGGAGGCGCACCTGCTCAGCCCGTGGGGAACCTGGGAGTGGATCGGCCCGGCCGCGACCGGCGCGGTGTTGCCCGCGCGCGGCACCGTCGAGCTCGGCTTCGACGTGGCCCCGCCGGTGTGGGTCGAGCCGGGCCAGTGGTGGGCCTTGGTCCGAATCGGCTGCGCCGGCAGCCTGGCGTACTCGCCCGCGGTCACGGTGCGGGTTCGATGATCGCCGCGACGGTCGCCGGGGTCGCCGTAGCTGTCGACGACGTCGACATGCGGGAGGCTCGGCTGCGCGACGGACCGCTGGCAAGCAGGCTGCCCATGGCGGGCACCGGCGAGGGCAGGCAGCTACGCCGCTGGCTGACCCAGCTGATCGTGACCGAACGGGTGGTCGCCGCCGAATCCGCAGCTCTGGGCTTGACCGGGTCCGGCGCCCCGGCGGAGGCCGAGCTGCTGCCGGACGCGACGGCGCGGCTGGAGATCGGCAGCATCGCGGCTGCGGCGTTGGCCGAACCGGTGGCCCGCGTCCTGTTCGCCCGGGTGACGGCTGCGGTCGACGTCAGCGACGACGACATCGCCGACTACCACGCCCGAAACCCGCTGCGCTTCGCCGCGCCCGAACCGGGCCGCGCCGGATGGCACGGCCCGGCCGCCACCGCCCCGCCGTTGGAGCAGGTGCGCCCGCTGATCGCCGACCACTTGCGGGCCGCCGCGCGGCGCCGGGCTTTCCGGGCCTGGCTCGACGCACGGCGGGCCGCGCTGGTACGGCTGGCACCGGGTTACGAGCATCCCGGCGACCCCCGTCAGCCCGACAACACCCACCGGCACTGATGCTCACGCTCGCGCTCGACATCGGCGGCACCAAGGTCTCGGCCGGCCTCGTCGACCCCGTCGGCACGGTCGTCCACAGCGCGAAAAATCCGATGCCGCATACCCATGACCCCGAACGGGTGTGGGCCGCGGTCGAGGAGCTGATCACCGACGTGCTGACGGCTGCCGGTGGCGCCGTGCGCGGTGCGGGCATCGCGGCGGCCGGTCCGATCTCGATCGCGGACGGAACCGTGACCCCACTCAACATCCCCGCCTGGCGGGGCTTCCCGATCGTGGCGCGGGTGACGGCGGTCCTGCCCGGCGGGCCGGTGCGGCTGGCCGGCGACGGCGTGTGCATGGCGCTGGGGGAACACTGGCGTGGCGCCGGGCGCGGTAGCCGATTCCTGCTCGGCATCGTGGTGTCCACCGGCGTCGGCGGCGGGCTGGTGCTCGACGGCGCGCCGTATCAGGGCCGCACCGGCAACGCCGGGCACGTCGGGCACCTGGTGGTCGAGTCCGGCGGAGTGCCGTGCGTGTGCGGGGGGCACGGGTGCGTCGAGGCCATCGCGTCGGGGCCGTCGCTGACGCGCTGGGCGCGGGTCAACGGTTGGACGGGAGCCGACGCCGCGCTGCTGGCCGCCGCGGCCGCCGCCGGGCAGGAGGTGCCGGTGCGGGCGTTCGAGCGCGGCGCCACCGCGCTGGCCGCGATGATCGCGTCGGTGGGCGCCGTGTGCGACCTGGACCTCGTCGTCGTCGGCGGCGGAGTCGCCAAATCCGGTGCTGTGCTGTTCGACCCGCTGCGGGCGGCGTTGGGCGGCTACGCCTGTGTGGAGTTCATCCGCGGCCTGCGGGTCGTGCCCGCCGAGCTCGGTGACGACGCCGGCCTGATCGGCGCGGCCCGGCTCGTCTCGTCTCGTCTACCACGTCAGTCCCGGCCCTTGTCCCCTTGATGGGCATCGCGCGTTTTGGCTGACAGCGGCGGCCACGCTATTGTGAGCGGCGATCCACCGAAGACCGTCGGTCACCGAGCAATCGGTTGAAGGTCCGGGAATTCCCGGCGGCCCACGCAGGAGGACGAGGCACATCGACGTCGACACACGCCGGCGCACTGTTCACGCCCCGCCCGCACCCTGCGTCGGGGCGTTCGTCATTCCCGGGCCAGCGGCGATCGCAAGCGCGGCGAAGCCGGGCGCAGCTGGTCGTCGCGCGACCAGGAGACGTTACACCAGGAGGCATGCATGGCCAGGGCTGACAAGGCCACCGCCGTTGCAGACATCGCCGAGCAGTTCAAGTCGTCCACGTCCGCCGTCATCACCGAATACCGCGGGCTGACGGTCGCCAACCTGGCCGAGCTGCGCCGGTCGCTGGCCGGATCGGCGACCTACGCCGTCGCCAAGAACACGCTGATCAAGCGAGCCGCAGCGGAGGCGGGCGTCGAGGGCCTCGACGAGCTGTTCGTCGGCCCGACCGCGATCGCGTTCGTCAGCGGAGAGACGGTCGACGCGGCCAAGGCCATCAAGACCTTCGCCAAGGACCACAAGGCGCTGGTCATCAAGGGCGGGTACATGGACGGTCACCCGCTGACCGTCGCCGAGGTCGATCGCATCGCGGACCTGGAGTCCCGCGAGGTCCTGCTGGCCAAACTGGCCGGCGCGATGAAAGCCAACCTCGCCAGGGCGGCCGCACTGTTCAATGCGCCGGCGTCGCAGGTGGCCCGGCTGACCGCCGCGTTGTACGAGAAGAAAGTCGCTGAGGCTCCGACCGCCGCAGCTCCGACCGCCGCAGCTGCGACCGCCGAGGCCGGACCGCCGGCCGAACCCGCCGAATAACCCCGAACCCACCCAAGGAAGGACACACACCATGGCCAAACTGTCCACCGACGAACTGCTCGACGCCTTCAAGGGGCTGACCTTGTTGGAGCTCTCCGAGTTCGTCAAGAAGTTCGAGGAGACCTTCGAGGTCACCGCCGCTGTCCCGGTTGCCGTCGCGGGCGCGGCCGGCGGCGCTGCCCCCGCTGCCGCCGAGGCCGCTGAGGAGCAGTCCGAGTTCGACGTCGTTCTCGAGGCCGCCGGCGACAAGAAGATCGGCGTCATCAAGGTGGTCCGTGAGATCGTCTCGGGCCTGGGCCTCAAGGAGGCTAAGGACCTGGTCGACGGGGCGCCCAAACCGGTCTTGGAAAAGGTCGCCAAGGAGGCTGCCCAAGAGGCCAAGACCAAGCTGGAAGCCGCCGGCGCCACCGTCACCGTCAAGTAGCCGACCCCCGAACACCCCCGGGGCCCGGAGGCTCCGGGGGTTTCGTGTCTGCCGTGACCCGATGGGGCCTGGTGCGCAAACGCGATGCCGTCTCGGTCGTTGCGCTACAGTGACTCATGCCACAAGCGAGGGTGCGTGGCAGGGAGCAACGTGAGCGGAAGGATCTCGCATGGGCATCGCTATCCAGGTCGAAGGGCTGACCAAGTCCTTCGGATCTCAGCGAATCTGGGAAGACGTCACCTTGGACATTCCCGCCGGTGAGGTCAGTGTGCTGCTGGGCCCGTCGGGTACCGGCAAGTCGGTGTTCCTCAAGTCGCTGATCGGGCTGCTGCGTCCGGAGCGGGGCTCTATCTGGATCGAGGGCACCGACATCACCGAATGCTCGGCCAAGGAGCTCTACGAGATTCGCACGCTGTTCGGCGTGATGTTCCAGGACGGCGCGCTGTTCGGCTCGATGAACATCTACGACAACACCGCATTCCCGCTGCGCGAGCACACCAAAAAGAAGGAAAGCGAGATCCGTGACATCGTCATGGAGAAGCTCGCCATGGTGGGTTTGACAGGTGACGAGAAGAAGTTCCCCGGTGAGATTTCCGGCGGTATGAAAAAACGGGCCGGCCTGGCCCGCTCGCTGGTGCTCGACCCGCAGATCATCCTCTGCGACGAGCCGGACTCGGGTCTTGACCCGGTCCGCACCGCCTACCTGAGCCAGCTGCTCGTCGACATCAACGCCCAGATCGACTGCACGATTTTGATCGTCACGCACAACATCAACATCGCCCGCACGGTGCCGGACAACATGGGCATGCTGTTCCGCAGGCACCTGGTGATGTTCGGCCCGCGGGAGGTCCTGCTGACCAGCGACGAGCCGGTCGTCAAGCAATTCCTCAACGGTCGTCGGATCGGTCCGATCGGGATGTCGGAGGAAAAGGACGAGGCCACCATGGCCGAGGAGCAGGCGCACCTGGAGGCCGGTCACGCCGACGGTGGTGTCGACGAAATCGTCGGTGTGCCGCCGCAGATTTTCGCCACGCCGGGCATGCCGGAACGCAAGGCGGTCGCCCGCCGCCAGGCGCGGGTTCGGGAGAACCTGCACCTGCTGCCCAAGGATGCGCAGGCGGCGATCCTGGACTCGCTGGAAGGCACGAACCAATACCCGGTGCGCGAGTTCGTCGACGCGGGCGAGTTCGGCCGGCACGGCGGCGAGGGCGGAACACCCACCGGCTCGATCTCGACTCAGCGGCGGCAGTACTGAGCCGGCCGGCGGTACGCGTCGCAAGGAGCTTTCGCTGACAAGTTGGCGCGTCGACCCTTGACGGACGGCCCGGAAGAGGCCACTCTGTTGGGCAGCATGCGTGAATGGGCGGGCGCAGACGGTGGCCAGCGGCGATCTGCGAGGGTTCCTGAGCGCGGCGGTTGAGGAATGCGCAGTCCTGCGCTATCGTTGGACGTTGCGCTGGCTTCCTCCTGCCCATCTCACCCGCCACTTGCCATCGTTGTCCTAGCTTGAGCCCGTTCTGGCTCAGCAGGCTCGCTGCGTGCGTGAGTGTGACAGAACGTTCGCCGGCCGAACCGACACAGTGATCGCGGCGAACAGGTCCGGTGCCCGCCGGCTCCCGTAAGTCGCACGAGGTGCTGGAAGGATGCATCTTGGCAGTCCCCCGCCAGAGCAAGACGAAGCCGCTAGTTTCTCCAGGTTCTACCTCTTCCGACAACTCAGTTCCCGGCGCACCCAACCGAATTTCGTTCGCCAAGCTGCGCGAACCGCTCGAAGTTCCCGGCCTGCTGAACGTGCAGACCGACTCTTTCGAATGGCTGATCGGCTCGCCGCGCTGGCGAGAGGCCGCCATCGCCCGCGGCGAGGGCAAAGGGGGGGGCAACCCTGTCGGCGGTCTGGAAGAGGTGCTCGACGAGCTCTCGCCGATCGAGGATTTCTCAGGCTCGATGTCGCTGTCCTTCTCCGACCCGCGCTTCGACGAGGTCAAGGCGCCGGTCGACGAGTGCAAAGACAAGGACATGACCTACGCGGCACCGCTGTTCGTCACCGCGGAGTTCATCAACAACAACACCGGTGAGATCAAGAGCCAGACGGTGTTTATGGGCGACTTCCCGATGATGACCGAGAAGGGCACGTTCATCATCAACGGGACAGAGCGGGTGGTGGTGTCCCAGCTGGTGCGCTCGCCCGGTGTGTACTTCGACGAGACCATCGACAAATCCACCGAGAAGGTCCTGCACAGCGTCAAGGTGATCCCGAGTCGCGGTGCGTGGCTGGAGTTCGACGTCGACAAGCGCGACACCGTCGGGGTGCGGATCGATCGCAAGCGCCGTCAGGGCGTGACTGTCCTGCTCAAGGCGCTGGGCTGGACTGATGTTCAGATCAGGGAGCGGTTTGGCTTCTCCGAGATTATGATGTCGACGCTGGAGAAGGACAACACCGCCGGCACCGACGAGGCGTTGCTGGAAATCTACCGCCGGCTGCGCCCGGGTGAGCCGCCCACCAAGGAGTCCGCGCAGACCCTGCTGGAGAACCTGTTCTTCAAGGAGAAGCGCTACGACCTGGCCCGGGTGGGCCGCTACAAGGTCAACAAGAAGCTCGGCCTGACCGGAAACCCGACGCAGACCTCGTCGACCACGCTCACCGAAGAGGACGTCGTCGCCACCATCGAATACCTGGTGCGGCTGCATCACGCTGCTCAGGATGGCCAGCCCGCCGTGATGACGGTTCCGGGTGGCGTCGAGGTGCCGGTGGAAACCGACGACATCGACCACTTCGGCAACCGCCGGCTGCGTACGGTCGGCGAGCTGATTCAGAACCAGATCCGGGTCGGCATGTCCCGGATGGAGCGGGTGGTCCGCGAGCGGATGACCACCCAGGACGTCGAGGCGATCACGCCGCAGACACTGATCAACATCCGTCCGGTGGTCGCCGCGATCAAGGAGTTCTTCGGCACCAGCCAGCTGTCGCAGTTCATGGACCAGAACAACCCGCTGTCGGGCTTGACCCACAAGCGTCGGCTCTCGGCGCTGGGGCCGGGTGGTCTGTCCCGTGAGCGGGCCGGGCTGGAGGTCCGCGACGTACACCCCAGCCACTACGGCCGGATGTGCCCGATCGAGACCCCGGAGGGTCCGAACATCGGCCTTATCGGCTCGTTGTCGGTGTACGCGCGGGTCAACCCGTTCGGGTTCATCGAGACGCCCTACCGCAAGGTCGTCGACGGCGTGGTCACCGACGAGATCGTGTACCTGACCGCCGACGAGGAGGATCGCCACGTCGTGGCGCAGGCCAACTCGCCGATCGACGACGACGGCCGCTTCGTCGAGCCGCGTGTGCTGGTCCGCCGCAAGGCCGGCGAGGTCGAGTACGTTCCCTCGTCGGAGGTGGACTACATGGACGTCTCACCGCGCCAGATGGTGTCGGTGGCCACCGCCATGATCCCGTTCCTCGAGCATGACGACGCCAACCGCGCCCTGATGGGTGCCAACATGCAGCGTCAGGCGGTTCCGCTGGTGCGCAGCGAGGCGCCGCTGGTGGGCACCGGGATGGAGTTGCGCGCCGCGATCGACGCCGGCGACGTCGTCGTCGCCGGGCGGGGCGGCGTCATCGAGGAGGTGTCCGCCGACTACATCACGGTGATGGCCGACGACGGCACTCGGCAGACCTACCGGATGCGCAAGTTCGCCCGGTCCAACCACGGCACCTGCGCCAACCAGCGCCCCATCGTCGACGCCGGAAGCCGGGTGGAGTCCGGCCAGGTGATCGCCGACGGCCCGTGCACCGAGAACGGCGAGATGGCGCTCGGCCGCAACCTACTGGTGGCGATCATGCCGTGGGAAGGCCACAACTACGAGGACGCGATCATCCTGTCCAACCGCCTCGTCGAGGAGGACGTGCTGACCTCGATCCACATCGAGGAACACGAGATCGACGCCCGTGAAACCAAGCTGGGCGCCGAGGAGATCACCCGGGACATCCCGAACGTCTCCGACGAGGTGCTGGCCGACCTGGACGAGCGCGGCATCGTGCGTATCGGCGCCGAGGTCCGCGACGGCGACATCCTGGTCGGTAAGGTCACTCCAAAGGGTGAGACCGAGCTGACGCCGGAGGAGCGGCTGCTGCGGGCGATCTTCGGCGAGAAGGCTCGCGAGGTCCGCGACACCTCGCTGAAGGTGCCGCACGGCGAGTCCGGCAAGGTGATCGGCATCCGGGTGTTCTCCCGCGAGGACGACGACGAGCTGCCGGCCGGCGTCAACGAGCTGGTCCGCGTGTACGTCGCCCAGAAGCGCAAGATCTCCGACGGCGACAAGCTGGCCGGCCGGCACGGAAACAAGGGTGTGATCGGCAAGATTCTGGCGCAGGAGGACATGCCGTTCCTGCCGGACGGCACGCCGGTGGACATCATCTTGAACACCCACGGGGTGCCGCGACGGATGAACATCGGCCAGATCCTGGAGACCCACCTGGGCTGGTGCGCGCACAGCGGGTGGCAGGTCGATACCGGCGGCGGGGTCCCGGCCTGGGCGGCGCGGCTGCCGGCGGAGCTGCTACGGGCCGAGCCGAACAAGATCGTGTCGACGCCGGTGTTCGACGGTGCCCGGGAAGCGGAGCTGCAGGGCCTGCTGTCCTCGACGCTGCCCAACCGCGACGGCGAGGTGCTGGTCGACGGTGACGGCAAGGCGGTGCTGTTCGACGGCCGGTCCGGTGAGCCGTTCCCGTACCCGGTGACGGTGGGCTTCATGTACATCATGAAGCTGCACCACCTGGTGGACGACAAGATCCACGCCCGTTCCACCGGCCCGTACTCGATGATCACCCAGCAGCCGTTGGGCGGTAAGGCGCAGTTCGGTGGCCAGCGGTTCGGCGAGATGGAGTGTTGGGCCATGCAGGCCTACGGCGCGGCGTACACGCTGCAGGAGCTGTTGACCATCAAGTCCGACGACACCGTCGGCCGGGTCAAGGTCTACGAGGCGATCGTCAAGGGCGAGAACATCCCCGAGCCGGGTATTCCGGAGTCGTTCAAGGTGCTGCTCAAAGAGCTGCAGTCGCTGTGCCTGAACGTGGAGGTGCTGGCCAAGGACGGCGCGGCGATCGAGATGCGCGACGGCGACGACGATGACCTGGAGCGCGCGGCGGCGAACCTGGGAATCAACCTGTCGCGCAACGAATCCGCGTCCGTTGAAGATCTTGCGTAGATTTGTCCTTTTTGATTTTGTAGTCCCGCAATCCGAAAGGGAGTTACGTGTTAGACGTCAACTTCTTCGATGAGCTCCGCATCGGCCTGGCCACCGCTGAGGACATCCGTCAGTGGTCCTACGGCGAGGTCAAGAAGCCGGAGACCATCAACTACCGCACGCTCAAGCCGGAGAAGGACGGCCTGTTCTGCGAGAAGATCTTCGGACCGACTCGCGACTGGGAGTGCTACTGCGGCAAGTACAAGCGGGTGCGCTTCAAGGGCATCATCTGCGAACGGTGCGGCGTCGAGGTGACCCGCGCCAAGGTGCGCCGCGAGCGGATGGGCCACATCGAGCTAGCCGCGCCGGTCACCCACATCTGGTACTTCAAGGGTGTGCCGTCGCGGCTGGGTTACCTGCTTGACCTGGCGCCGAAGGATCTCGAGAAGATCATCTACTTCGCCGCCTACGTCATCACCGGCGTCGACGAGGAGCTGCGGCACAACGAGCTCTCCACGCTGGAAGCCGAGATGGTCGTCGAGCGCAAGGCCGTGGAGGACCAGCGCGACAACGACCTGGAGGCGCGCGCCCAGAAGCTGGAGGCGGACCTGGCCGAGCTGGAGGCTGAGGGCGCGAAAGCCGATGCGCGGCGGAAGGTTCGCGACGGCGGCGAGCGGGAGATGCGACAGCTCCGCGACCGGGCGCAGCGCGAGCTTGACCGGCTCGACGAAATCTGGAGCACCTTCACCAAGCTGGCGCCCAAGCAGCTGATCGTCGACGAGAACCTCTACCGAGAGCTGGTCGACCGCTACGGCGAGTACTTCACCGGCGCCATGGGCGCGGAGTCGATCCAGAAGCTGATCGAGAACTTCGACATCGACGCCGAGGCCGACATACTGCGGGACGTCATCCGAAACGGCAAGGGGCAGAAGAAGCTTCGTGCTCTCAAGCGGCTCAAGGTGGTTGCCGCGTTCCAGCAGTCCGGCAATTCACCGATGGGCATGGTGCTCGACGCTGTGCCGGTGATCCCGCCGGAGTTGCGTCCGATGGTGCAGCTCGACGGCGGCCGCTTCGCCACCAGCGACCTCAACGACCTGTACCGCCGGGTGATCAACCGCAACAACCGGCTCAAGAGGCTGCTCGACCTCAGCGCGCCCGAGATCATCGTCAACAACGAGAAGCGGATGCTGCAGGAGTCGGTGGATGCGTTGTTCGACAACGGCCGTCGGGGCCGGCCGGTCACGGGGCCGGGTAACCGTCCGCTCAAGTCGCTGTCCGATCTACTCAAGGGCAAGCAGGGCCGGTTCCGGCAGAACCTGCTCGGCAAGCGCGTGGACTATTCCGGCCGTTCGGTCATCGTGGTCGGCCCGCAGCTCAAGCTGCACCAGTGCGGCCTGCCGAAGCTGATGGCGCTGGAGCTGTTTAAGCCGTTCGTGATGAAGCGGCTGGTCGACCTCAATCACGCGCAGAACATCAAGAGCGCCAAGCGAATGGTGGAGCGTCAGCGTCCGCAGGTGTGGGACGTGCTCGAGGAGGTCATCGCCGAGCACCCGGTTCTGCTCAACCGCGCGCCGACGCTGCACCGGCTGGGCATCCAGGCCTTCGAGCCGATGCTGGTGGAAGGCAAGGCGATTCAGCTACACCCGTTGGTGTGTGAGGCGTTCAACGCCGACTTCGACGGCGACCAGATGGCGGTGCACCTGCCGCTTTCCGCCGAGGCGCAGGCCGAAGCCCGCATTTTGATGCTGTCGAGTAACAACATCCTCTCGCCGGCGTCGGGTCGGCCGCTGGCCATGCCGCGGCTGGACATGGTGACCGGGCTGTACTTCCTGACCACCGAGATCCCCGGAGACACGGGCGAATACCTGCCGGCCGCCAAGGACCGGCCGGAGTCGGGTGTGTACTCGTCGCCTGCCGAGGCGATCATGGCGGCCGACCGCGGCGCCTTGAGCGTGCGGGCCAAGATCAAGGTGCGGCTGTCGCAGCTGCGTCCGCCAGCCGATGTCGAGATGGCACTGTTCGGTGAGAACGGTTGGCGGCCAGGCGAGTCGTGGATATCCGAGACCACGCTGGGCCGGGTGATGTTCAATGAACTTCTGCCACAAGGGTATCCGTTCGTCAACACGCAGATGCACAAGAAGGTGCAGGCCGCGATCATCAACGACCTGGCTGAGCGTTACCCGATGATCGTGGTCGCGCAGACCGTCGACAAGTTGAAGGATGCCGGTTTCTACTGGGCCACCCGCTCGGGCGTCACGGTCTCCATGGCCGATGTGTTGGTCCCGCCGCGCAAGCAGGAGATCCTCGATGCCTACGAGGAGCGGGCCGACAAGGTCGAGAAGCAGTTCCAGCGTGGTGCGTTGAACCGCGACGAACGCAACGAGGCGCTGGTCGAGATCTGGAAGGAAGCCACCGACGAGGTCGGTCAGGCGCTCCGCGAGCACTACCCGGACGACAACCCGATCATCACGATCGTCGACTCCGGAGCGACCGGTAACTTCACCCAGACCCGCACGCTGGCGGGGATGAAGGGCCTGGTGACCAACCCCAAGGGTGAGTTCATCCCGCGCCCGGTGAAGTCGTCGTTCCGCGAGGGCCTGACGGTGCTGGAGTACTTCATCAACACCCACGGTGCACGGAAAGGCCTGGCGGACACTGCGTTGCGCACCGCCGACTCGGGATATCTGACCCGCCGGCTGGTGGACGTGAGCCAGGACGTCATCGTCCGCGAAGCCGACTGCGGCACCGAGCGGGGCATCGTCGTCGAGTTGGCCGAGCGGCGGTCGGACGGCACGCTGATCCGTGGCCCATTCATCGAAACATCGGCGTACGCAAGGACTTTGGGTAGCGACGCCGTCGACGGCAACGGCAAAGTCGTGGTGGCGAGGGGTGAAGACCTCGGTGACCCGGAGATCGACGCGCTGCTGACGGCGGGCATCACGCAGGTGAAGGTGCGCTCGGTGCTGACGTGCACGACCGGCACCGGTGTCTGCGCCACCTGCTACGGGCGTTCGATGGCCACCGGCAAGCTGGTCGACATCGGCGAGGCTGTCGGCATCGTCGCCGCCCAGTCCATCGGCGAGCCGGGCACGCAGTTGACCATGCGGACGTTCCACCAGGGTGGTGTCGGTGAAGACATCACCGGCGGTCTGCCCCGGGTGCAGGAGCTGTTCGAGGCCCGGGTGCCGCGGGGCAAGGCGCCGATCGCCGACGTCACCGGCCGGCTGCGTCTCGAGGAGGGTGAGCGCTTCTACAAGATCACCATCGTCCCCGACGACGGCGGCGAGGAAGTGCTCTACGACAAGCTCTCCAAGCGCCAGCGCCTGCGGGTATTCAAGCACGACGACGGCACCGAACGGGTGCTTGCCGACGGCGACCATGTCGAGGTGGGCCAGCAGTTGATGGAGGGATCCGCCGACCCGCACGAGGTGTTGCGGGTCCAGGGTCCCCGCGAGGTGCAGATCCACCTGGTCCGGGAGGTCCAGGAGGTGTACCGCGCGCAGGGGGTGTCGATCCACGACAAGCACATCGAGGTGATCGTGCGGCAGATGCTGCGCCGGGTGACCATCATCGACTCGGGCGCCACCGAGTTCCTGCCCGGCTCGCTGATCGACCGTGCGGAGTTCGAGGCCGAGAACCGCCGGGTGGTGGCCGAGGGCGGCGAGCCCGCCGCCGGCCGACCGGTGCTGATGGGGATCACCAAGGCGAGTCTGGCCACCGACTCGTGGCTGTCGGCGGCGTCGTTCCAGGAGACGACGCGCGTGCTTACGGATGCGGCGATCAACTGCCGCAGCGACAAGCTGCAGGGTCTGAAGGAGAACGTGATCATCGGAAAGCTGATCCCGGCCGGTACGGGCATCAACCGCTACCGCAACATCGCGGTGCAACCCACCGAGGAGGCCCGGGCCGCTGCGTACACGATCCCGTCGTACGAGGATCAGTACTACAGCCCGGACTTCGGGCAGGCCACCGGTGCCGCGGTCCCGCTAGACGACTACGGCTACAGCGACTATAGGTAAGTAACTCCGTGGCGGCGTCGAGCGTGAACCTAGTTTCACGCTAAGCGCCGCGAAGTGAACCTAGTTTCACGCTCGGCGTTCACTAGACTTGCGCCGTGCTCATTGGTTCGCACGTACACCCGACCGACCCACTCGCCGCCGCGGTGGCCGACGGCGCCGACTTGGTGCAGATCTTCCTCGGCAATCCGCAGAGCTGGAAGAAACCGAAATCGCGCGAAGACGCGGCGACCCTGCGCGAATCCCGGGTGCCGCTCTACGTCCACGCGCCGTATCTGATCAACGTCGCGTCGGCGAACAACCGGGTGCGGATCCCGTCGCGCAAGATCCTCCAGGACACCTGCGACGCCGCCGCCGAGATCGCGGCCACTGCCGTGATCGTGCACGGCGGTCACGCCGACGACGACGACATCGCGGCCGGTTGTGAGCGCTGGCGCAAGGCGATGGAGCGGCTCGAAACCGATGTCCCGGTCTATCTGGAGAACACCGCCGGCGGCGACCACGCGATGGCCCGCCACTTCGAGACCGTCGCCCGGCTTTGGGACCACATCGGTGACACCGGTATCGGTTTCTGCCTGGACACCTGCCACGCGTGGGCAGCGGGTGAGGCACTGATCGGCGCCGTCGATCGCATCAAGGCGATTACCGGTCGCATCGACTTGGTGCACTGCAACGACTCCCGAGATGCGGCCGGCTCGGGCGCCGACCGCCACGCCAACATCGGCTCCGGCCAGATCGATCCCGAGCTGCTGGTCGCGGTGGTGAAAGCGGCCAACGCACCCGTCGTCTGCGAGACCGCCGACGAGGGCCGCAAGGACGACATCGCGTTTCTCCGGGACCGCGTCAAGGACTGAGCGTTACAGCTCTTGTGCAGTCGTCGAGGAAATGTAACACTGACGGCATGCCAGACACTCATGCCGTCACCAACCAGGTTCCGCCGCTGGAAGACCACAACCCGGCATCGTCGCCGGTCCTGATCGAGGCCTTGATCCACGAAGGCGGGCAGTGGGGCCTCGACGAGATCACCGAGGTCGGCGCGCTGTCCGGATCCTGGCAGGTTCAGCGCTGGGGCGAACTCGCCGACCGCAACCGGCCCATCCTGCACACCCACGACAGCACCGGGCACCGCATCGACGAGGTGGAGTATGACCCGGCCTACCACGAGCTGATGCGGACTGCGATCACGCATGGGCTGCACGCCGCGCCGTGGGCGGACCCGCGCCCGGGCTCGCACGTCGTGCGCGCCGCCAAGACCTCGGTCTGGACCGCTGAGCCCGGTCACATGTGCCCGATCTCGATGACCTACGCCGTGGTGCCGGCGCTGCGCTGCAACCCCGAGCTGGCAAAGCTCTACGAGCCGTTGCTGACCAGCTGCGAGTACGACCCGCAGCTGAAGGTGGCGACAACCAAGGCCGGGGTCACCGCGGGCATGTCGATGACCGAGAAGCAGGGCGGCTCCGACGTCCGCGCCGGCACCACCCAGGCTGTCCGCAACGCCGACGGCAGCTACCGGCTGACCGGCCACAAGTGGTTCACCTCGGCGCCGATGTGCGACGTGTTCCTGGTGCTGGCCCAAGCCGCGGGCGGCCTCTCGTGCTTTTTCCTGCCGCGGGTGCTGCCCGACGGCGCCCGCAACCGGATGTTCCTGCAGCGCCTCAAAGACAAGCTCGGCAACCACGCCAACGCGTCGGCAGAGGTCGAATACGACGGAGCGACCGCCTGGCTGGTCGGCGAGGAGGGCCGCGGTGTGCCGACCATTATCGAGATGGTCAACCTCACCCGGCTGGACTGCACCCTGGGCAGCGCAACCAGCATGCGCACCGGCCTGACCCGGGCCGTGCATCACGCCCAACACCGAAAAGCCTTCGGCGCCTACCTCATCGACCAACCTTTGATGCGCAACGTGCTGGCCGACCTGGCAGTCGAGGCCGAGGCGGCCACTATGGTGGCCATGCGGATGGCCGGCGCCACCGACAACGCCGCGCTCGGCGACGAATACGAAGCGATGCTGCGTCGCATCGGACTGGCCGCGAGCAAGTACTGGGTGTGCAAACGCTCCGCGCCGCACGCTGCCGAGGCGCTGGAATGTTTGGGCGGCAACGGGTATGTCGAGGAATCCGGGATGCCACGGCTGTACCGGGAAGCGCCGTTGATGGGTATCTGGGAAGGCTCCGGGAATGTGAGTGCGCTGGATACGTTGCGCGCCATGGCAACCCGCCCCGAATCTGTCGAGGTCTTTTCAGCCGAGCTGGCCAAGAGCGCGGGTCAAGACCCGCGGTTGGACGCCCACGTCGAGCGACTCACACCCCAGTTGGCCGACCACGAGACCATCGCCTATCGGGCACGCAAAATCGCCGAAGACATCTGCCTTGCCCTGCAGGGCTCATTGCTGGTTCGCCATGGTCACCCGGCTGTCGCCGAGGCTTTCCTGGCCACCCGCCTGGGCGGGCAGTGGGGTGGCGCGTTCGGCACCCTGCCCACCGGTCTGGACCTGGCGCCGATCCTCGAGCGCGCCCTGGTAAAAGGGTGAGTCAAGGGATGACGCACGCGATCAGGCCGGTCGACTTCGACAACCTGAAGACGATGACCTACGAGGTAACCGACCGGATTGCGCGCATCACCTTCAACCGACCGGAGAAGGGCAACGCGATCATCGCCGACACTCCGCTGGAGCTGTCGGCGCTCGTCGAACGTGCCGATCTCGACCCCGCCGTTCACGTCATCCTGGTCTCCGGTCGCGGCGCAGGATTTTGCGCCGGATTCGATCTGAGCGCCTACGCCGAGGGTTCGTCGTCGGCCGGCGGCGGCAGCGCTTATCGGGGCACGGTGCTGGACGGCAGAACCCAGGCGATCAACCACCAGCCCGACCAGCCGTGGGATCCGATGGTGGACTACCAGATGATGAGCCGGTTCGTGCGCGGGTTCTCCAGCTTGATGCACGCCGACAAGCCCACGGTGGTCAAGGTTCACGGCTACTGCGTGGCCGGCGGCACCGACATCGCGCTGCACGCCGACCAGCTGGTCGCCGCCGCCGACGCCAAGATCGGCTATCCGCCGACCCGGGTCTGGGGGGTGCCGGCCGCCGGCCTGTGGACGCACCGCCTCGGTGACCAGCGGGCCAAACGTCTTCTGCTGACCGGTGATTGCATCACCGGCGCGCAAGCCGCGGAATGGGGCTTGGCGGTCGAGGCGCCGGCCCCGGAAGACCTCGATAATCGCACGGAGCGTTTGGTGGCTCGTATCGCCGCCGTGCCGGTCAACCAGCTGATCATGGTCAAGCTCGCGCTGAACTCGGCGCTGCTGCAGCAGGGCGTGGCAACCAGCCGGATGGTCAGCACCGTGTTCGACGGCATCGCCCGGCACACCCCCGAGGGGCATGCGTTCGTCGGCGACGCGGTCGCGCACGGCTTCCGGGAAGCCGTGCGGCACCGCGACGAGCCGTTCGGCGACCACGGCCGCACCACATCCGGGGTGTAGCTGATGCCGAAAGCGCCGGCGCGCATGACCGCCAGGTCGGTGGTGCTGTCCGTGCTGCTGGGTGCCCATCCAGCCTGGGCCAGTGCGGCCGAATTAGTCAGGCTCACCAGCGATTTCGGTATCAAGGAGCCGACGCTGAGGGTCGCGCTGACCCGCATGGTCGCAGCCGGCGACCTGATCCGGTCTGCCGACGGCTATCGGCTCTCCGACCGGCTGCTGGCCCGCCAGCGTCGTCAGGACGAGGCGATCGGCCAGCGAGTACGGCCCTGGCGAGGTTACTGGATCACACTGGTCGTCACCAGCGTCGGCACCGAGGCGCGAGCTCGTGCGGGATTGCGGAACACTCTGTACGGCCTGCGGTTCGGCGAACTGCGCGAGGGCGTGTGGATGCGCCCGGACAACCTCGACGTGCGCCTCGATCCGGACGTCCGCGCGAGGGTGCGGACACTCAAAGCACGAGACGACGCGCCCGCGGAGCTGGCCGACCAGCTATGGGACCTGCCCGGTTGGTCGGCAACCGGCCACCACCTGCTCGACGAAATGACCTCAGCGCCGGACATTCCCGGCCGGTTCGTGACAGCCGCCGCAATGGTGCGTCACCTGCTGACCGACCCGATGCTGCCGACCGAACTGTTGCCCGCGGACTGGCCCGGCGCCCGGCTGCGCGCTGCCTATCACGACTTCGCCGCCGAATTGACCGGGCGGCGCAGCGATATCCGGTTGGTGGAGGCGACATGAGCGATCCGGTTCGCATAGCACGCAACGGCGCGGTGACCACGGTGATCCTGGACCGGCCGGAGGCCCGCAACGCGGTGGACGGGCCGACGGCGGCCGCGCTGCACGCCGCCTTCGAACAGTTCGACCGTGACGACGCCGCATCGGTGGCCGTTCTCTGGGGCGACCACGGAACATTCTGCGCCGGAGCCGATTTGAAGGCTTTCGGCACACCAAGAGCCAACGCGGCGCATCGGAGCGGCCCCGGCCCGATGGGGCCGACGCGAATGGTGCTGTCCAAGCCGGTAATTGCCGCGGTCAGCGGGTATGCGGTGGCCGGCGGCCTGGAGCTGGCGCTGTGGTGCGATCTGCGGGTGGCCGAAGAGGACGCGGTGTTCGGCGTGTTCTGCCGGCGTTGGGGAGTGCCGCTCATCGACGGCGGGACCATTCGGCTGCCGCGGCTGATCGGCCACAGCCGGGCGATGGACATGATTCTGACCGGCCGCGCCGTCGACGCCGCCGAGGCATTGGCGATGGGGTTGGCCAATCGCGTCGTGCCCCACGGCCAGTCCCGCCAAGCCGCCGAAGAGCTCGCGGCTGCGCTGGCTGCGCTGCCGCAGCAATGCATGCGATCGGATCGGCTGTCCGCGCTGCACCAGTGGGGGCTGGCCGAGCCAGACGCGCTGGACTTCGAATTCGCCAGCATTTCGCGGGTGGCGGCGGAGGCCCGGGACGGTGCGGGACGCTTCGCGGCCGGCGCCGGCCGGCACGGGACACCGGCCTGACGGCTCACCCCTTGGTGATGGTGTTGCCCGAACCGAGGTTGTCGACCTTGGGCGCACCATGCTTGTAGGTGATGGTGTTGTTGAGACCGACGACACTGAGGTGCTGGTCGATCTTGTCGAAGCTGATCTTGTTGTCCGCGCCGCCGATACTCACCGACGCGCAGGTGCCTTTGACGGTCAGCGTGTTGCTGGAGCCACCGACGTTCAACGATTTGCCGTCGCCGCAATCGAGGTCGGTGGTGGTGCCGAACGACCCGTAGTTGATGGTGTTCCCGACCTGCAACTCCGCGCCCGAGCTTGGTGTCGCGGAGGTCGCGGTCGACGGGGTGGCGTTGTCGTTCTTCGAACCGCAGCCGGCGAGGCCGGCCACCAGCACAGTGGCCAGCACAAGCGCCCCGAGTACCGATGTGCCCGAACCGCCGCTGATCTGCACGCGCATGACGTCCTCGATTCGTCGGATTGTCGATTGACGTCGGCCGGCGTCCAGTGCACCGCAGACCGACTCGCGGGGGCGAACGGCCCGCCCGACCGAGCCTACGTGGTTCGCCTCTGCCGCGTCCCACTTCGCCGTCATTTGCCGCAGTAGCGCGAACTTGTCGACGCCACGGCACACGGCCGGCGTCCTTCGACAGCTGCGTCAACTAGAGTTCTTCGCTGAACGACCCCGGTCCCAGCACACCGAAGGGCGACCGCCGTGGCAGTTGAGCCGGACGCACGGGGTGGCCGGTCGCGCACCGGAGGCAAGCCTGCGACGCGCTCGGCCAAGCTGAGCCGCGAGGTCATCGTCAACGCCGCGCTCACCTTCTTGGACCGGGAGGGCTGGGACGCGTTGACGATCAACGCGCTGGCCACGCAACTCGGAACCAAAGGGCCGTCGCTGTACAACCACGTGCACAGCTTGGCCGACTTGCGCCGAACGGTGCGGATGCGGGTCATCGACGACATCATCGCCATGCTCAATCGGGTCGGCGAGGGCCGGGAGCGTGACGACGCGGTGCTGGTCATGGCCAGCGCGTACCGCAGCTACGCCCACCACCACCCCGGTCGCTACTCGGCATTCACCCGGATGCCGCTGGGCGGCGACGACCCCGAGTACAGCGCCGCCACCAAAGGCGCGGCGCAACCGGTGATCGCGGTGTTGTCGTCCTACGGTCTCGACGGGGAGGACGCCTTCTACGCAGCCCTGGAATTCTGGTCGGCGCTGCACGGGTTCGTGCTGCTGGAAATGACCGGCGTCATGGACGGTATCGACACCGACGCGGTCTTCTCCGACATGGTGATCCGGTTGGCAACCGGGATGGAGCGCCGCCACGGGCCCGACGAACCCTAG
>NZ_JAVKSH010000008.1:0-21637 GCF_039583805.1 Mycobacterium sp.
TCCCGGTCGGCGACTATCTGGCCAGCCATCCGCAATGATCGACAGAACACCGGGCCCTTGGCTGCCGGCTCCCGGCGGCAGCGCTGGCAGCGCTGCCGCCGAACCGCTCGGTACGCGGTAGCTCGACCGGCTACTGGCCGGGCGCAGCCGGATCCGCGGGTATACCTCCGAGGATGCCGTGCACATCGGGCCTGTCGCTGATGACGCCCGGCACGTTCGGAAGCTGGCCGTTACGCAGCGACGTCTCCGCGTCCGGGCAGTAATTCGATATTCCCATCCTGCTGAACAGCTCGGCCATGTCCGGCGGGGCAGCCGTCTTTCCGTGGACGTCGGACGTCGCATTGATGAGCGTGGACAGCAGTGCGGCAAGCGAGGGTCCCACCTGCGCCATTTTCGGGCAGACCGACTGATTCGGGTCGCCGGGCGGATCCGCCTGCGCCGGTACGGCCCAGACGGCAGCCGCCGCGGCCAGCCCAGTGACCATCGCCATCCCCGACTTAGCAGTCCGGTTGTGAATCCAGTTGTGCCGCATGAGTTTCTCCTTTTCGTATCGAATCGTTTACGTGCACTGGATGCGCGCGAAACTGTCACTCACGTCTGTAACGGTGCTCCTTGAGGGTCACAGTTGAGACGCGACACCGTCACAAGTCCGACTCTATAGATGTGCTTATGTAAATCGCGGATTCCTTATTTTCATCGGAATTTCCTTATTCCATCGGATCGGCGGCGTCTCGGGTGAGAATGGCCCGCAACCGGGATTTAGTTGCAACGGTCAATCCAGTCGGTGGTTCGACGCGCGGATCAAAACCGGTCAGAGTGTGGCCGGGCGAATCACGACCACCGACGCCGTTCGGGGGCCGTCGTCACGCAGCAGCGCGATCACCCGGCCGTCGTCGGTGGTCGCCGCGTACACGCCGTCGATGCCCGCCGCGGCCAGCGCCCGGCCGTGGGCGGCGGCGTCGGCGTCGTCGGCGCTGAGGTCGCGGCGCGCGAACATCAGCAAACACGCCTCGTCGAGGGTGAGGCTCAGCCGCGGCTGCGCGGCCAGCTCGTCCAGGGTGCGCGCCCCGTCCAGCCCGAACCGGCCGACCCTGGTGCGCCGCAGCGCGGTCAGGTGCCCACCGACCCCGAGCCCGTCGCCCAGATCGCGGGCCAGCGCGCGGACGTAGGTTCCCGACGAGCAGTCCACCTCGACGTCGAGATCGACCAGCTGGCCGTGGCGTCGGGTGGCCAGCACGTCGAACCGCTCGACGCGCACCGGCCGGGCTTGCAGCTCGACGGGGTGGCCCTCGCGGGCCAGCCGGTAGGCCCGCCGTCCGCCGACCTTGACCGCGCTGACCGCCGAGGGCACCTGCATGACGTCGCCGCGCAGCCCGGCGACGGCCGCGGCGATCGCGTCGTCGGTCACGCCTGCCGCTGAAACCTGCTGCAGTAATTCCCCTTCGGCGTCCTCGGTGGAGGTGGCCTGCCCCAGCCGGATGGTCGCGGTATACGACTTGGAGGTCTCCGCCAGCAGCCCGAGGACCTTGGTGGCGCGCTCGACGCCGACAACCAGCACGCCGGTGGCCATCGGGTCCAGCGTCCCGGCATGCCCCACGCGGCGGGTCGCGAAGATCCGCCGGCAGCGCGCCACCACGTCGTGGCTTGTCCATCCGGCCGGCTTGTCGACGACGACGACGCCGGGACCGGTCACAGCACGATCGCCGTCAGCACCAGACCGTCACGCACCAGCCAGCGCCCGCGCAGCGCCGTCAGCGGCGGGCCGGAGCGCGCGGCCGGATCGATGAGGATCGTGGAAGTGAACCCGCCGCTTGTCGCGAGCGTGCGCGGTTGCGCGGCGGTTTGCGGCGTGTCGCCGGGCAAACACGCACGCTCGCGGGAAAAAGTGATGTGGGCGTCCTCGAAGCCCAGCCACCGTCTGGTCAGCGGAAACCACGCCTTGTACGTTGCCTCCTTGGCGCAGAACAGGATTCGATCCCAATGCAGGCCCGCCGGCAGCGCCGCGATCTCGCCGCGTTCCCGCGGCAGGCTGATCGCGTCGAGCACACCATGCGGCAGCGTGTCGTGCGGTTCGGCGTCGATGCCCACCGACCGCACCGTTGCCGCGCGGCCCACCACCGCGCCCCGATAGCCGGTGGTGTGCGTGAGGCTGCCCACCACACCGTCAGGCCAGCACGGTTCGCCTTTGTCGCCCTTGAGGATCGGCGCCGACGGCAACCCCAGCTGACCCAGCGCGATCCGCGCGCAGTGGCGCACGGTGACGAATTCGTTGCGCCGCTTGGCCACCGAGCGGGCGATCAACGGCTCCTCCCCGGGCAGCGGCGCCAAACCGGGCGGGTCGCAGAACAACTCGACAGCCGCCAGATCTGCCCGGTCGGCGGGCAGCACCGACGACAGCAGACCGCTCATGCGCGTCGGCTGCGGATTCGTTCCCGGAACTGCTCGGCCTGCCGGCGCATCTCGGGGGTGATGACGAAATGCCCGCCGATGTCGTTGAGGTAGCCGGGCGCGTACTGCGGATCGGGCAGCACCTGGCGCAGCCAGCTGTAGGGCTTGCGGCGCCGCCACTCCCGCGGGTAACCCACCGACACCTCCTCGAAGCGCACGTCGTCGTACCAGGTGGTGCGCGGGATGTGCAGGTGGCCGTAGACCGAGCAGACGGCGTTGTAGCGGGTGTGCCAGTCGGCGGTCTCGGTGGTGCCGCACCACAGCGAGAACTCCGGGTAGAACAGCGCGTCGCAGGGCTCACGCACCATCGGGAAATGGTTGACCAGCACGGTGGGTGTCATCCAGTCGAGGTCTTCCAGACGCGCGCGGGTGGCCGCGACCCGCTCCCGGCACCAGGCGTCGCGGGTGGGATACGGCTCGGGTGACAGCAGGAACTCGTCGGTGGCCACCACGTTGCGTTCGCGGGCGATCGCCAGGCCCTCGGCTTTGGTCGTCGCCCCGGCCGGCAGATAGGTGTAGTCGTAGAGCAGGAACATTCCCACGATGGTGGCCGGGCCGCCGCGCTCGGTCCACACCGGGAACGGATGCTCGGGCGTGACGACGCCCATCTCGTCGCACATGGCGACCAGGTAGTCGTAGCGGGCGCGGCCGAACACCTGCATCGGGTCGCGGTTGGTGGTCCACAGCTCGTGGTTGCCGGGCACCCAGATCACCTTGGCGAACCGGCGTCGCAGCAGGTCCAGCGCCCAGCGGATCTCGTCGGTGCGTTCCCCGACGTCGCCGGCGACGATCAGCCAGTCGTCGGGCGACGACGGCTGCAGCGACTCGGTGACGGGCTTGTTGCCCAGATGACCGGTGTGCAGGTCGGACACCGCCCACAGCGTCGGCTCATGCCGCGACTTTTCCCCAGCCACGACTACTCAGGGTAACGGCCCGCATTCCCGCCGGACCGCGACAGGTTCCGGTGCCCGCCGTGGCGGCGCCGGCCCGCCTTGTACACTGCCGGACATTGGTACACTGCCGGACATTGGTTCACTGCTGGACATTGGTTCGAGTCCGGCGACGCGGCAGACGGTGCGGCGGTCCGAGGACGAGCCGAACGAATCGATCCCCGACGAATCGATCCGAATGCAGGGAGTGCCATGGCCGCGAGGACGCGCGTCGTCGCGGCGGGTGGCCGCCGACCGGTGCGAGGACATCCCGTTCTATGCCGTGACCTGAGCCGTTGACCGCCCCGTCCGCCGGTGCGGCCGCGACGAGACTTCTCGGGCGGCTGCTGCGGCTGCGCCCGCCGACCAGCGACTACACCGTGACCCGGGTTGTGGTCCCGATGCGCGACGGCGTCGAGCTGCTGGCCGACCACTACGCGCCGACCGCGCGGCCCGTCGGCACCCTGCTGGTCCGCGGCCCCTACGGCCGCGGGTTTCCGTTCTCGCTGATGTTCGCCGGGCTCTACGCCGCCCGCGGATACCACGTCGTGCTGCAGAGCGTGCGCGGCACGTTCGGCTCGGCGGGGGTGTTCGAGCCGATCCGCCACGAACGCGACGACGGCGCCGACACGGTGGCCTGGCTGCGCGAGCAGCCCTGGTTCACCGGGCGGTTCGGCACCATCGGGGTGTCCTACCTGGGGTCCACCGGGTGGGCGCTGATGGCCGATCCCCCGCCGGAGCTCGCCGCCGCCGTCGTCATCGCCGGCCCGCACGATTTCAGCGTGTCGTCCTGGGGCACCGGCGCGTTCGGGCTCGCCGACTTCCTGGGGTGGAGCGACCTGATGGCCCACCAGGAGGACGGCGGGCGGCTCCGGGTCGGCCTGCGCCAGCTGCGGGCGCCGCACCTGGTGGCCCGCGCAGCCGACCGCCTGCCGCTGGGTGCGGCGGGCCGGGCGTTGCTGGGCGAGGGCGCGCCGTGGTACGAGGCATGGGTCGAACACCCCGACCGCGCCGACCCGTTCTGGGAGCCGCTGCGGTTCGACGCCGCGCTGGAACGCGTGCGGGCTCCGGTGCTGCTGCTCGGCGGCTGGCAGGACCTGTTCTTGCCGCAGACGCTGGCGCAGTACCGACACCTGCGCGACCGGGGCGCCGACGTGGCGCTGACCATCGGGGCGTGGACCCACAACCAGCTGCTCACCAAGGGATTACGCACCGTCAGCCAGGAATCGCTGGCCTGGCTGGACACCCACCTCGGCGCCGCGCCCAGGCCGCGCCCCTGCCCGGTCCGCGTCGAGGTGACCGGCGACGGCTGGCGGGAGCTGCCGGACTGGCCGCCGGCGACCACCGAGCACACCCTGTACCTGCAGCCCGGCGGCGGCCTGGGCGACACACCGCCGGCAGCGGGCTCGACCACGTTCCGCTACGACCCCGGCGATCCGACACCGACCGTCGGCGGCCCGCTGCTGTCCCCCGACGGCGGCTACCGCGACGACAGCCGGCTGGCGCAGCGCGCCGACGTGCTGCACTTCACCGGCGACGTGCTCACCGACGATGTGCGCGTGCACGGCAGGCCCGTCGTCGAGCTGGCGCACAGCGCCGACAACCCGCACGTCGACGTCTTCGCCCGGGTCAGCGAGGTCGACGCCCGCGGCCGGTCGGTCAACGTCAGCGACGGCTACCTGCGGCTGGGCGGCGCGGCGGAGGTCCGCATCGAACTCGACGCCATCGCCCACCGGTTCAGGGCCGGCTCGCGGATCCGCGTGCTCGTCGCGGGCGGCTCACATCCGCGCTATGCGCGCAACCTGGGCACCGCCGAACCGCCGGTGACCGGCACGCGGCTGCGGCCGGCCACCCATACGGTGCACTTCGGGGCCTCACGGCTGCGGCTGCCGGTGACGTCATCCGACGGCGTCGCGGACCCGGCCGGCGATCGCGGCTAGCGTCGCGTCGTCGTGCACCGGAGCCGACGGCGTCGGCGTCACCGGCAGCTGCACCCAGCTGGTGCAGCCGGCGTACTCGGGGCTGCGGATCACCCGCACCGGCTCGGCCAACGGCAGCGCCTGCACGACGAGCACCGTCAGCCGATGCCTGGGCCGGAAGTCCAGCCGGTCTTCGCGCACCGAGTCGGCGGTCCAGATGTGCAGATCCGCGATGGCATCGAGGTTGTCGGGACGGTTAACCGTCACTGCCGCAACCACTTTCGCGGCAGAACGGACGACCACGTAGTCGTCGGTGCTGTCGGCGGCCGCGGCGTCGAGCAGGTCGCGGTGTTCGGGGCGGACCCGCCGCGCGTGGCTGTGCGCCACCGTCGGGAACAACACGAACTCCCGGGCCGCCACCTCGAAGCGCTTCTCGCCGACTCCGCCCTTGCGCAGCAACACCGTCTGGCGGCCGTCCAGCAGCGCGTGGACCACCGCGCTCCACTCCTTGAGCGCGGGCACCGTCGCGGTCGCGGTCATGCCCCGACCATAGGCGCTCGGGCGGACAGTCACCGGCCGGCTGCCGCTGGCAGGATAGACGCGTGAGCACCGCAATCGGGGTGGCGCTGACGATGCTGGCCCTGGGCATCGTGGTCGATCAGCTGGTTCGGCTCAGGAAGTGGCTGAAGAAGCCGCCTCCCAAGACCGACTGACGTGGTGGCCCACACGGCCATCACCGATACCGGTCGACGCATACGTCGACCACGGCGACGATGGTGGCGCTGTAGAAGTCGAAGACCTGGCCGGCTCCAAGTCCGTTGGCGTAGCCGACGTTTCGCCCCAGACGAGCAGGGCTCGGCCGACCACCAATCCAGTACGTGTGTGTTCAGCAGCACCGTCATCAGGAGGCGTTCCAGGACTCCCCGGTGGTGATCTCGATCTCGTCACCATCGGCTACCTCGTCGAGCAGGGCGAGGATTTTCGCCTTCACCTCGGTCGCGGTCATTCTTCTGGGCACCGTGACAGACGAGCGGTCTCCGGTGACCTGAGGTCGACAGAAGCGGCCCGGGACAACTGGCTACGGTGAGATCATGACCGCCGACATCCTGCTGATCGACACCGACGAGCGCGTCCGCACTCTGACCCTCAACCGTCCCGCGTCCCGCAACGCGCTGTCGTCGGCGCTGCGGGACAGCTTCTTCGCCGCGCTGACCGCCGCCGAGGCCGACGACGGCGTCGACGTCGTCATCGTCACCGGCGCCGACCCGGTCTTCTGCGCAGGCCTGGACCTCAAGGAGCTCGGCGGCCAGTCCGCGCTGCCAGACATCTCGCCCCGCTGGCCGGCGATGAGCACGCCGGTGATCGGCGCGATCAACGGCGCGGCGGTCACCGGCGGCCTGGAGCTCGCGCTGTACTGCGACATCCTGATCGCCTCCGAGCACGCCCGCTTCGCCGACACGCATGCCCGGGTGGGCCTGCTGCCCACCTGGGGCCTCAGCGTGCGGTTGCCGCAGAAGGTGGGGGTGGGCCTGGCCCGCCGGATGAGCCTGACCGGGGATTACCTGTCCGCCGGCGACGCGCTGCGGGCCGGCCTGGTCACCGACGTGGTGCCGCACGATCAGCTGCTGCCCGCCGCCCGGCAGGTGGCGGCCGCGATCGTCGGCAACAACCGCGACGCGGTGCGGGCGTTGCTGGCGGCCTACCACCGCATCGACGAGTCACAGACCGCCGAGGGGCTATGGCTGGAAGCGATGGCCGCCAGGCAGTTCCGGGTCAGCGGCGCCGACATCGCGGCCAACCGCGAGGCGGTGCTGCAGCGCGGTCGCGCTCAGGTGCGTTAGGCCGGCGGGCGCGGCGGGCTCGGCGGCCGACAAAGCCTTTCGCCCGCCGCGCCGATCAGCTGCGCCGCTGATCACGTGTGGCGGGCGACTTGCTCAGTCCCGCGCCCATTGTGCAGAGGTGGGATTCCCGTCCGACACACGGCGGCCGGGCGATGCTCCCCATCGACGGGCGTGCGGAACGTTCTCGCGAACTGCGGCCGTGACAGCGGCCGCGGCGACTTCCGGCCCGGCGATTCTGCTTTGGCTGTGCATCCATGCCTGGATTCAGGCGATCGTACGGTCGACTGTGCGTCCACGGCCTCGACTGTGCGGTGGGGGCGACGACACGCCGCTGAGGCCGCCGTCAGCGCACACTCAAAGCCGTCAGCGCACACTCAAAGCCCTGAGCGCACACTCGATCGTGGCAGCGGTATAGCTGACGGCGAATCCCCGCTCACGTGGTCCCCGCCCACGTGGTCCCGCCCACCGCCCAGCGGCCCGACAACGCCCGCCAGCCAACGAAAATCAGCCGCAACACCATGAAGACGGTCAGCCCGGACCAGATGCCCGCCAGTCCCCAGCCGAACACCAGCGACAGCCAGATGAGCGGCAGGAAGCCGACCAGCGCACTGAATACCGTGGCGGTCCGCATGAATGCGGCGTCGCCCGCCCCGAGCAGAACACCGTCCAGCGCGAACACGATCCCGGCGATGGGTAATTGGGCCACCAGTAGCCACCACGGCACGCTGATCGCCGCCAGCACCGAGGGATCGTCGGTGAACAGTTCGGGCAGCACCGAGGCCCCAGAAGCGAACACCGCCGCCAACACCCCGGCCGCGGCCGTCGAAAACACCGTCACCCGCCACGCCACCGACTTCGCCTCCGCGGGACGGTGCGCCCCCAGCGCGGCGCCGACCAGGGCCTGCGTCGCGATCGCCAGCGAATCCAGCGCCAGCGCAAGGAAATTCCACACTTGCAGCACCACCTGGTGCGCGCCCAGCGCCGCCGCGCCGAACCGCGCCGCCACCGCCGCGGCGGAGACGAAACACGCCTGGAACGCCAGCGTCCGCACCACCAGATCCCGGCCCATCACCAGCTGGGCCCGCAGCACCGCGCCGTCGAAGCGCAGCGGCACCCGCTCGGCCAGCAACGCGCCCCCGAACAGCAGCGCGGCCAGCCACTGCCCCACCAGGTTGGCCACCGCCGACCCGGCCAGCCCCAACCGCGGCAGCCCCAGCCAGCCGTACACCAAAAGCGGGCACAGCAACGCCGAAAGCCCAAAGCCGGCAACCACATAACGCAGCGGACGCACCGTGTCCTGCACACCGCGCAGCCAGCCGTTGCCGGCCAGCGACACCAGGATCGCCGGAGCGCCCAGGATCGCGATCCGCAGCCACGGCAACGCCGCCGCGGCAATGTCGCCACCCGCCGATCTGGTGCCGGCGATCGCCGACACCACCGGCACCGCCGCGGCCTGCACCACGACGACGATCAGCGCGCCCAGACCCAACGCCAGCCAGGTCGCCTGCACACCCTCGGCCACCGCCGACACCCGATCGCCCGCACCGAAATACCGCGCCGCGCGGGCGGTGGTGCCGTACGACAAAAACGTCAGGTCGGAGCCGACCGCGTCGAGGATCAGCGCGCCGACGGCCAGCCCGGCCAGGCTCAGCGCGCCGAGCCGGCCGACGACCGCGGTGTCGAACAACAAGTACAGCGGCTCGGCCGCAAGCACGCCCAGCGCCGGCAGCGCCAGCCGCACAATCCGTCGGCCGTCGGCCGGAAGCTTGTCAGCCAAGTGCCGCGCACAGCGACCCGACCACGTCGGCCACCGAACCGGTGGTCGAATAGCCCGCGGCCAGGCGGTGCCCGCCGCCGCCGAACGCCGACGCGACCGCGGCCAGGTCGACCGCCGCCTTGGCCCGCATCGACACCGACCACTGCTGCGGCTCGATCTCCTTCAGCACCGCCGCGACCTCAGCCTGCTCGGCGGTGCGCACGATGTCGACGACGCTCTCCACTTCCTCCGGCCGCGCGCCGACCCATTCGCGGTGGCCGACGACCGCGTACACCAGCCCGCGGCCGCCGACGGCGTCGGGCAGCAACACCGCCGACCCCAGCACCCGCGACAGCATGGTCAGCCAGCTGAACGGATGGGTGTCCAGCAGCGCCCGGCTGAGCGCGGCGTTGTCCACGCCGAGGTCGACCAGCCGCGCCGCCAGCCGGTGCGCGCGGGCACTGGCCCAGCGAAACGACCCGGTGTCGGTGGTCAGCCCCGCGTACAGGCAGTGCGCCACCTCGACGTCGATCGGCTTGCCCCACGCGTCGAGAAGTTCGGCGACCAGCATGGTGGTGGAGTCCGCCGACGGGTCGACGAAGTTCGCGGTGCCGAACAACTGGTTGCTGGCGTGATGGTCGATGACCAGCAGCTCCCGGTCCGGACCGGCCAGACAGCTCAGCTCGCCGAGCCGGTTGACACTCGGAATATCCACCGTCACAACACGATCCGCGTCGCGGCGCATCGCTGCGGGATCGACCAGCAGATGCCCGCCGGGCAGCGACTGCAGCGACCGCGGCAGCGTCGCCGGCGCGGCGAAACTCACCTGCACGTCCTTGCCGGCCCGCTCCAGCACCAGCGCCAGCGCCAGGCCCGCTCCGATGGTGTCGGCGTCGGGATAGACATGGCAGACCACGCCGACCGAGCCGGCGCCCGACAGCAGCGCGGCGGCGGCGCCGGCGTCGACGCAGCGGGCCGTGTCGCTCGGCTCAGTCCTCGGGTCGATCGTCGTCACCGGCGCTCCCAGTCTCCAGCGTGTCGCCCCCGCTGCCACGATACGGATCGGGCTCCCCGGCCGGTCGAGCACCCGAGCGCACCCGCGCCAGGTCGGCGTCGGCAGCGCGGGCCCGGGCCAGCAACTCCTCCATCCGCCGCGCGGCGTCCGAGGCCGTGTCCCGGACGAAGGTCAACGTCGGCGTGAAGCGCACGCCGGTGCCCGCCCCGACTTCCCTGCGCAGCACCCCGGTGGCCTTTTTCAGCGCCTCCGCCGCCCCGGCGTAATCGGGCTCGTCGTCGAGCGTGCGCCCCATCACCGTGTAGTACACGGTGGCGTCGTGCAGGTCGCCGGTGACCTTCGCGTCGGTGACGGTGACCCCGCCCAGCCGCGGGTCCTTGATCTCGTACTCGATCACCGAGGCGACGATCGTGGCGATCCGCTTGGCCAGCCGGCGCGCCCGGGCCGGGTCAGACACGTGCCTTTTCCACCAGCTCGTAGGTTTCGACGACGTCGCCCTCCTTGATGTCGGAGTAGCCCAGCGTCAGACCGCACTCGTAGCCGTCGCGGACCTCGGTGACGTCGTCTTTCTCCCGCCGCAGCGACGTCACCGTGAGGTTCTCGGCGACCACGATGTTGTCGCGCAGCAGCCGGGCCTTGGCGTTGCGGCGCACCACGCCCGAGGTCACCAGGCAGCCCGCGATGAGGCCGACCTTGCTGGACCGGAAGATCGCCCGGATCTCGGCGCGACCCAGCTGGTTCTCCTCGTAGATCGGCTTGAGCAGGCCGCGCAGCGCTTTCTCGATCTCGTCGATGGCCTGGTAGATGACCGAGTAGTAGCGGATCTCCACGCCCTCGCGGTTGGCCAGCTCGGTCGCCTTGCCCTCGGCACGCACGTTGAACCCGATGATGATGGCGTCCGACGCCGACGCCAGGTTGACGTTGGTCTCGGTGATACCGCCGACACCGCGATCGATCACCCGCAGCGCCACCTCGTCGTCGACCTGGATGCCCATCAGGGCCTCCTCCAGCGCCTCGACGGTACCGGCGTTGTCGCCCTTGAGGATCAGGTTCAGCTGGCTGGTTTCCTTCAGCGCCGAGTCCAGGTCCTCCAGGCTGATCCGCTTGCGGGTGCGCGCCGCCAGGGCGTTGCGCTTGCGGGCGCTGCGCCGGTCGGCGATCTGGCGGGCGATCCGGTCCTCGTCGACGACCAGGAAGTTGTCGCCCGCGCCGGGCACCGACGTGAAGCCGATGACCTGCACCGGCCGGGACGGCAGCGCCTCGTCGACGTCGTCGCCGTGCTCGTCGACCATCCGGCGCACCCGGCCGTAGGCGTCGCCGGCCACCACCGAGTCGCCGATGTGCAGCGTGCCGCGCTGCACCAGCACGGTGGCCACCGGCCCGCGGCCGCGGTCCAGGTGCGCCTCGATCGCCACACCCTGGGCCTCCATGTCGGGGTTGGCCCGCAGGTCCAGGGCGGCGTCGGCGGTCAGCAGCACCGCCTCTTCGAGCGCCTCGATGTTGGTGCCCTCCTTCGCGGAGATGTCGACGAACATCGTGTCGCCACCGAAGTCTTCGGCGACCAGGCCATATTCGGTGAGCTGGGCGCGGATCTTGGCCGGGTCGGCGCCCTCCTTGTCGATCTTGTTGACCGCCACCACGATCGGCACGTCGGCGGCCTGCGCGTGGTTGATGGCCTCCACGGTCTGCGGCATCACACCGTCGTCGGCGGCGACCACCAGGATCGCGATGTCGGTGGCCTTGGCGCCGCGGGCACGCATGGCGGTGAACGCCTCGTGACCCGGGGTGTCGATGAAGGTGATCGGCCGCTCGGCGCCGTCGTGTTCGACGCTCACCTGGTAGGCGCCGATGTGCTGGGTGATGCCGCCGGCCTCGGCCTCGCGGACGTTGGCCTTGCGGATGGTGTCCAGCAGCCGGGTCTTGCCGTGGTCGACGTGACCCATCACGGTCACCACCGGCGGGCGGGTCTGCAGATCCTCCTCGGTGCCCTCGTCTTCTCCGTAGGACAGGTCGAAGGATTCCAGCAGCTCGCGGTCCTCGTCCTCCGGGCTGACGACCTGCACGTTGAAGTTCATCTCGCTGCCCAGCAGCTCGAGGGTCTCGTCGCCGACCGACTGGGTGGCGGTCACCATCTCACCAAGGTTGAACAGCGCCTGCACCAGCGCCGACGGGTTGGCGTTGATCTTCTCGGCGAAATCGCTCAGCGACGCCCCGCGGGCCAGCCGGATGGTCTCGCCGTTGCCGACCGGTAGCCGCACCCCGCCGACGACCGGGGCCTGCATCGAGTCGTATTCCTGGCGCTTCTGCCGCTTGGATTTGCGGCCCCGCTTGGGCGCGCCGCCGGGACGGCCGAACGCGCCGGCCGCGCCGCCGCGCTGCCCGGGACGACCGCCGCCACCGGGACGGCCGCGGAACCCGCCGCCGGGCGGGGCTCCGGCGCCGGCGCCGGGCCCGCCGCCACGGTAGGGGCCGCCGCCAGGGCCGCCGGGGCGCCCACCGGCCGGGGCGCCGGGCCGGCCGGAGCCGGGCCGCGGCATGCCGGGACGCGGCGGGCGGCCCTGTCCGCCGGGACCTGCGGCACCGCCCCCGCCGAACGGCGAGCTGCCGGGCGACACGCCGGGGCGGGGCGCGCCGGGGCGGGCGGCTCCGGGCCGCGGCGCGGGCGGACGCGGAATGGGCCGGTCCACAGGCTGCGCCGAGGAGAACGGGTTGTTGCCGACCCGCGGAGTCCGGGCCGCGGGCTTGGGGGCCGGGCGCGGACCGGGCATCGCACCTGTCGCCGGCGCCGGCCGGGGCGGGCCGGGCGGTTCGGCGGCTACCGGCGGTGCGGGCGCAGGCGGCGCGGCGGGCGCGGCAGGCGGCGCGACGGGCGCGGCAGGCGGCGGTTCGGGAGCGGGACCGGCCTTGACGGCCGCGCCGCCGTTGCCGGCAGCCTTGGCGGCGGCGGGTTTGCCGCCGCCGAACGACTCGCGCAGCCGGCGCGCGACGGGGGCCTCCACCGTCGACGACGCCGATTTGACGAATTCGCCCTGTTCGCTGAGCCGGGCGAGCACTTCCTTGCTGGTAACACCGAGTTCCTTGGCCAACTCGTGTACGCGGGCCTTGCCTGCCACTACATCTCCTGTCTATGAGGCGACAGCGGAGGTGGGCCGCGCCTCGGGTTAGCTATGACGCATGGTCATCGGGACTTCACGGTGTGCTCATGTTTCTGTCTCTACCTGTTCTGTTGCCCGGTGCGCCGAGCGAATCGACATACTCGACCACCGCGGAGGTGTCCGGTGAACCGGCGATGCGCAGCGCTCGCGCGAAAGCTCGCCGCCGATTCGCTTCGCGCACGCACCGCTGCAGAGGATGCACCCATGCACCACGCCCCGGCAGACTACCTGCTGGGTCGACGATCACGGCATACCCGCCGTTCCCGGCCGACACAGCTACCACGCGAAACAGTTCGACGGCCAGCTCTCGCTTCCGGCATCCGATGCACGTCCGCACCGGTCCGCTAGGGTTGTCCGGGCGTTGGTGCGCAGCTACCGAAGTCTCGCGCTGGACCACGACTCATCTTACCTGCACCGACCCGGCCGTCAGCACCGCCTCCCGCGTCGCCCGTCGGGCCCCACACCCGGGGTGGCGGGCTTAGTGGTCGAGCTCATAAGTTCGTCGGGATCATGTGCTTGTCGCCAGGTCTGCAGAGCCAGGTAGGTGTGACTACCGAGGCGTGTGCGTCGACCCTGTTCACCCCCGTCTCACCGAACGTGAAGCCGTTGCGAGAATTGGCCGGATTTCTCGCAACGGCTTCACGTTCGGTGACCTGACCCCCGGTGCACGGCACCCCGACGAACTGACGAGCGAGACCGCTCAGCGATCGTGGGCCATCCCGTGGCTGGCGCTGTGGTCCGGGCTGGCGGCCGGATGCGCCGGGGTGTCGCCGCGGATGTCGATGCGCCATCCCGTCAGCCGGGCCGCCAGTCGCGCGTTCTGGCCCTCCTTGCCGATGGCCAGCGACAGCTGGAAGTCGGGCACCACCACCCGGGCCGCCCGGGCGGTCTGATCGATCACCGTCACCGACACCACCTTGGCCGGTGAGAGCGCGTTGGCGACGAACCGGGCCGGGTCGTCGTCGTAGTCGATGATGTCGATCTTCTCGCCGGACAGCTCGCTCATCACGTTGCGCACCCGCTGGCCCATCGGGCCGATGCAGGCGCCCTTGGCGTTCAGGCCGGGGACATGGGACCGGACCGCGATCTTCGAGCGGTGCCCGGCTTCCCGGGCCACCGCGACGATCTCCACCGACCCGTCGGCGATCTCGGGCACCTCCAGCGAGAACAGCTTGCGCACCAGGTTGGGGTGCGTGCGCGACAGCGTGATCACCGGCTCGCGGACACCGCGCGTCACCCCGACCACGTAGCAGCGCAGCCGGTCCCCGTGCTGGTAGGTCTCGCCGGGCACCTGTTCGGCCGCCGGGACCACACCCTCGGATCCCTTGCCCTCGCTGCCGAGCTGCACGACGACCAGGCCACGGGCATTCGCCCGGCTGTCACGCTGGATCACACCCGCGACGATCTCGCCCTCGTGGGTGGAGAACTCGCCGAAGTTGCGTTCGTTCTCGGCGTCGCGCAGCCGCTGCAGGATCACCTGGCGAGCGGTGGTGGCGGCGATCCGGCCGAAGCCCTCGGGTGTGTCGTCCCATTCGCTGATCACGTTGCCGTCGTCGTCGACCTCACGGGCCATCACCCGGACCGCGCCGGTTTTGCGGTCGATGTCGATGCGCGCGTCCTGCTGGTGCCCCGCGGTGTGCCGGTAGGCGGTGAGCAACGCCGACTTGATGGTCTCGACGAGGACATCCACCGAGATGCCCTTGTCCGCTTCGATCGCGTGCAGCGCGGCCATGTCGATGTTCACGCTCCGGCCTCCGTCTCCGCCAGCTCCAGCTCTCGCTTCCCAGGAGGTGAAAACTCCACCTGGACAACGGCTTTCGCGATCTCTTTGAGCGCGACGTGGCGAACTGTCCAGTCGGCGCCCACGCGTAGCACCACAGTCACCGTGTCGTCGTGGGTCGCACCGACCCGGCCGGTCAGCTGCGATCCGTCCGACAGCGTCAGGTCGACCTTGCGGCCCCGGGCCCGTCGAAAGTGCTTGGCGCTGGTCAGGGGTCGCTGCACACCCGGGGAGCTGACCTCCAGCACGTAGCCGGCCTCGATGCCGTGCACGCCGTCCAGCACGACCGACGCGCGACGGGACAACGCGGCGATGGCGTCCAAGTCGGGCGCGGTGTCGCCGTCGGCGATCACGGTGATCCGCGGCGGACGCGCCGCGGCGTCGACGACGACGTCCTCGATTTCATAGCCTGCCCGGGCGAACTCACCGTCGAGCAGCTCGATCACCTGCGTCTGCGACGGTAGGCCGGCGGCCACGGCGAGCTCCTCATCTTGAGTTGTCCGGTCGATCGGCCGGCTGTCACCGGCGGGGCGGCTCCGGAAGTTCCGGGGGAAACAGCATTTAACGATACGCCAGGAATCCGTTCCGCAGCCGTGATCGCGCGACAACCGGTCACGGCTCGGACGGTGCGGCGCGCGATGGCAGGATAGGGCCGTGCCACCGACAGCGACCGCCGTCAGCAGGAGGCGGGTGCTGGCCGGCGGCGCCGCTCTGGCCGCGCTGGGCGTGACCGCATCGGCCTGCGACACCGCGCCGGAGCCACCACCCGCGACCGACGAATTGGCCGCACAGCTGGCAGCGGCCCGGCACGACAGCGACCTGGCCGCCGCAGCCGCCGCGGGCCAGATGCCGGAGGTCGCGGCGGCGTTGACACGGGTTGCCGCCGAACGCGCCCGCCACGCGCAGGCGCTGGCCGCACAGATCGACCGCGTGCTGGGGCGGTCGGCAACCACGTCGAGCGAGACCAGCCCGGCCCCGGCCGGTCCCCCGCAACCCGAAGATGTGCCCGCCGCACCTGCGCCGCCTCCGTCACTGGCAGACGTGGTCAACGCCCTGCGCGGGTCCGCCGCCGGCGCCGGTCAGCTGGCCGCCACCTCGTCGGGCTACCAGGCCGGACTGCTCGGCTCGATCGCCGCCGCCTGCACTGCGGCCGGCACGGTCGCGCTCGCGTTCGCAGAAGCCGAGCCGTGACCTCCGCCGAGCCGTCCCCCACCGGCGGCCCCGACACCCCCTACGACGCCGCGCTGTGCGCGGCGCTGGCCAGCGAACACGCGGTGATCTACGGCTACGGCATCGTCTCCGCCCAATCCCAGCCCGACGTCAACAGCCTGGTGTCCGTCGCGTTGGCGCAGCACCGCGAACGCCGCGACCAGGTCGCGGCGATGCTGGCGGCCCGCTCGGTCACCGCGCCGGTCGCCGCAGCCGGCTACCAGCTGCCGATGCCGGTGAACGACCCCACCGACGCGGACCGGCTGGCGGCACGCATGGAGCTCGACGACGCGGTGGCGTGGCGGGCCGTCGTCGAGCAGGCCCCCGACCCGCGGGACCGCAGGTTCGCGGTGACGGCGCTGACCCAGTGCGCCGTGCTGGCCGCACGCTGGAACCGGGTGGTGGGCGTGTGGCCGATCACCACCGCGTTCCCGGGTGGCGGCGAATGACGGGTCAGCCGGACACCGCCGCCGTGATGTCGGTAGCCAGCGCAGCGTCGACGGGCAGCTCGCAGGTCTGGCCGCTGAACCGGTTGCGCAGCTCGACGATGCCGTCCGCCCAGCCGCGGCCGACCACGACGATCCACGGCATGCCCAGCAGCTCGGCGTCTTTGAACTTCACCCCGGGTGATGCGGGGCGGTCGTCGAGCAGCACCTCGATGCCCAGCCGGTCCAGGTCCCCGGCCAGCTCCATGGCGCCGGCGCGGGCTGCGGCGTCCTTGTTGGCGATCACCAGGTGCACGTCGAACGGCGAGACGCTGGACGGCCAGCGCAGGCCCAGGTCGTCGTGGTGTTGTTCGGCGATGACGGCCACCAGCCGCGACACCCCGACGCCGTAGCAGCCCATGGTCAGCCGCACCGGCTTGCCGTCCTCGCCGAGCACGTCGGCGGCGAAGGCGTCGGTGTATTTGCGGCCCAGCGCGAAGATGTGGCCGACCTCGATGCCGCGCGCGGACACCAATGGACCAGCACGGTCCGGCGACAAATCCCCGTCGCGGACCTCGGCGGCCTCGATGGCGCCGTCGGCGGTGAAGTCCCGGCCGGCCACCAGCCCGACGACGTGCTTCCCCGGCGCGTCGGCGCCGGTGATCCAGCTGGTGCCGTCCACCACCCGCGGGTCCACCAGATAGCGAACACCGTTGTCTTGCAATGCTTTCGGGCCGATATAGCCCTTGACCAAAAACGGGTGGCGGGCGAAGTCGTCGTCACCGAGCAGCTGGTAGTCGGCCGGTTCGAGCGCCGCGCCCAGCCGCTTCTCGTCGACCTCTCGGTCACCGGGCAGCCCGATGCCCAGCAGCTCCCAGTCGCCGCCGGGCGCGCGGACCTTGAGCAGGACGTTCTTCAGGGTGTCGGCGGCGGTCACGGCGCGGCCCAGGCCGGCGCTGTTGGCCCAGTCGACCAGCGTCGCGATCGTCGGGGTGTCCCCGGTGTCGTGGACGACCGCGGCAGGCAACCCGTCGACCGGCAGCGCCTCGGGGCGGGCAGTCACCACGGCTTCGACGTTGGCGGCATACCCCGACTCCAGACACCGCACGAAGGTGTCCTCACCGGTCGGGCTCTCGGCCAGAAACTCTTCGGAGGCGCTGCCGCCCATCGCGCCGGACACCGCCGACACGATGACGTAGCGCACCCGCAGCCGGTCGAACATCCGCTGGTAGGCCTCCCGGTGGGCGTGGTAGGCGTTCGTCAGCCCGGCCTCGTCGACGTCGAAGGAGTAGGCGTCCTTCATGACGAACTCGCGAGCCCGCAGGATGCCGGCCCGGGGCCGGGCCTCGTCGCGGTACTTGGTCTGGATCTGGTAGAGCACCAGCGGGAAGTCCTTGTAGGAACTGCACTCACCCTTCACCAGCAGCGTGAACAGCTCTTCGTGGGTGGGAGCGAGCAGGTAATCGTTGCCGCGGCGGTCGTGCAGCCGGAAAATGCTGTCGCCGTATTCGGTCCACCGGTTGGTGCTTTCGTACGGCGCGCGTGGCAGCAGGGCGGGGAAAAGGATCTCCTGCCCGCCGATCGCGTTCATCTCCTGCCGGACAACCCGTTCGATCTTGCGCAGCACCCGCAGGCCCAGCGGCAGCCAGCTGTACAGGCCGGGCCCGACCGGCCGGACGTAGCCGGCCCGGATCAGCAGCTTGTGGCTGGGAACTTCGGCGTCGGCGGGGTCGTCGCGCAGGGTCCGCAGGAACAGCTCGGACATCCGGGTGATCACGGTCGCTTACCTTAGCGGTCGCGCTCAGAGGTCCTTCGGGATCATGTTCTTGTCACCAGGTCTGCAGCACAGCCCGGTAGCTGTGACCAACGAGGCGTGTGGGTCGACTCTGTGCAGCCCGGCCGCACCGAACGTGAAGCCGTTGCGAGAATTGGCCGGATTTCTCGCAACGGCTTCACGTTCGATCACGCGACCCCCGGTGCACGGCACCCCGACGAACTGACGAGCGAGACCACTTAGCGACCGGAGATGAAAGCGTGCCCTCGCGCCGAGACTGAACTCACGGCGGCCGGACTCTTCCTGCCAGGTTTCAATCTGGACGCGCAAGGACGCGCACGTCGGGCGAGCTACAGCTCGCCGGCGTCCATGGCGTGCTGCACGTCCTGCGCGTGGGCGACCTGCTTGGCGGAATACCCGATGAACAGGGCCACCCCGCCGGTCAGGACGGCCACCCCGGCCACCCAGAGCAGGCCGTAGGTGTAGCCCTGGCCCAGAGCGTGCAGCTGGGCGTGGTTCATGTCGGTCACCGGGCCGGTGGTGCCGCCCAGATACAACGTGCGCGACGTGATGACGGCCTGGATGACGGCCAGCACCACCGGCCCGCCGAGGTTCTGCAGCATCAGCGCGATCGCCGAGGTGGGCCCGATCCGGTCGAACCCGACGTCGGTGATGGCCGAGAGCACCAGCGGCACGATGATCATGCCGATACCGATGCCGCCGACGGTGATCGGCAGCACCAGGTTCGGGAAGTACGGGATGCCGGCACTGAGCGTCGAGCCGTAGACCATGGCGCCCACCATCAGCGCCCCACCGCCGATCACCACCACCCGCGGCGGGAACCACGACACCAACTGTGACGACGCGCCCAGGCCGAGGGCCATCGCGATCGTGAACGGGATGAAGCTGATGCCCGCGCGCAGCGCGCTGTAGCCCATGATCTCCTGCACGTACAGGCCGATCAGCACGATCACGGTGAAGAGCACGCCACCGCCGAGGAAGATGGCCACGAAGGTGGCCAGCCGGTTGCGGTCGAAGAACAGGTCGAACGGGACGACGGGATTCTCTGCGGTGCGCTCCACCAGCGCGAAGGCCACGAATGCGGCCAGGGCCACCGCACCCGTGCCGATGGTGGTCACCGATATCCAGCCCTTCTCGGGCCCCATCGAGAACGCGAACACCGCGGCGGTACAGGCCAGCGTGGCCAGGATGGCGCCGGCGGCGTCGAGCTTCATCCGCTCCTTCTGGGTTTCCCGCAGTACGGTGCGCGCCAGGTAGATCATCACCAGCCCGATCGGCACGTTCACCAGGAACGCCAGCCGCCAGGACACCTCGGTCAGCACCCCGCCGACCACCAGGCCCAGCACCGAGCCGGCGCCGGTCATCGCCCCCAGCACCGCCGTGGACGCATTGCGCGCCGGCCCTTTGGGGAAGGTGGTGGCGACCAGCGCCAAACCGGTCGGCGAGGCGATCGCGGCGCCGATACCCTGCAGCAGCCGGGCGGTGACCAGAGTGGCGTCGTCCCAGGCGATCCCGCACAGGGCCGAGGCAATGGTGAACAGCGCGACGCCGACGACGAACGTGCGCTTGCGCCCGATGGTGTCGCCGAGCCGGCCGCCCAGCAGCATCAGACCGCCGAAGGTCAGCACGTAGGCGGTGATCACCCAGCTGCGGCCGGCGTCGGAGAGGCCGAGCTCGTTCTGGATCTTGGGCAGCGCGACGATCGCGATGGTGCCATCCATCGTCGCCATCAGCTGCATCCCACCGATCGCGACCACGGCAGCGATGAACCGGCGCGAGAGCAGCCGGGTGGGGGAAGAGCTATTCGCATCGGCCACGGTGGTCCGCGCCGCACGCATGTCAGACATCGGGGCTGCTCTTTCCGGTCTTTCCGGTCTTTCCGGTCTTTCCGGTCTTTCCGGTTTTTCCGGTCTTTCCGGTTTTGCCGGGACGTCGGCCGTCCACGCGGGGACAGTCCGCTCCGCATCGTTGAGAGCCGTCATAAGGGGCTACCATACAGTAATCTTAAGAATCTTTTAAAGCGCTGAGGCTCGCGACTGCCCCGATCACGATGATCGCGGGCGGTCGGATGCCCTCGGAGCGCGTCTTCTCGGGCACGTCCGCCAGGGTAGCCCGCAAAGTACGCTGCGCGGGCGTTGTCCCCTGCTGAACCACCAGCACCGGCGTATCCGCAGGTCGACCGCCTTTTATCAACACTTCCGCGAATTGCTCGATGCGCTCTACTGCCATCAGCAAAACGATGGTGCCCGACATAGCCGCCAATGCGTCCCAATTCACTAACGATTCGGGGTGGCCGGGCGCGACATGGCCGCTGACCACGACAAACTCGTGGTTGACGGCACGATGCGTCACCGGAACACCCGCCAGCGCGGGCACGGCTATGGCACTCGTCACACCGGGCACAACCGTCACCGGAATCCCGGCGTCGGCGCACGCCAACAGCTCCTCGTAACCGCGGGCGAAGACGAACGGATCGCCCCCTTTAAGGCGCACCACGAACTGTCCCGCCCTGGCCCGCTCGATCATCACGGCGTTGATGGCGTCCTGGGCCATCGCCCGCCCGTACGGGATCTTCGCGGCGTCGATCACTTCGACGGTCGGGGGCACCTCGGCGAGCAGTTCCGGCGGCGCCAGCCGGTCGGCGACGACGACATCGGCCTGGGCGAGCAGACGGCGACCGCGGACGGTGATCAGTTCCGGATCGCCGGGCCCGCCGCCGACCAGCGCGACCCCGACGGGCCGCACGTCTGTGCTGTCGGCGGTGATGACCCCGCGTTGCAGCGCCTCGTGGATGGCGGAACGGATGGCCGCCGAACGGCGATGCTCGCCACCGGCCAGCACGCCGACCGCCAGACCCTCGTAGCCGAAGGTGGCCGGTGTGACGGCGCTGCCCTCCGCGGCGATGTCGGCGCGCACACAGAAGATGTGGCGCCGCTGCGCCTCGGCGACCACCGCCGCGTTGACCGACGCGTCGTCGGTGGCCGCGATCGCATACCAGGCTTCCGCAAGGTCGCCGTCTCGATAGTCGCGCAGCGTCAAGGTGATTCGGTCCATCGCCTCGACGGCGCGGGTAGCTGCGCGGGTGATGATGTGCACGTCGGCGCCGCTGGCGATGAGCAGCGGAACGCGGCGTTGCGCCACGCTGCCGCCGCCGATCACGACAACCTTCTTGCCGGTGAGCCGCAAACCGACGAGATAGGCGTTCTCGGGCGTCATCACCCGGCGAGTTTAGTGGCGATCGCCAGCGCGGCGCAGCCGGGCGCAGCGGTCGCCACCGTCGAACACCGTGCGATCGCCAGCGCGGCGCAGCCGGGCGCAGCGGTCGCCACCGTCGAACACCGTGCGATCGCCAGCGCGGCGCAGCC
>NZ_JAVKSH010000008.1:21737-48072 GCF_039583805.1 Mycobacterium sp.
CAGCGCGGCGCAGCCGGGCGCAGCGGTCGCCACCGTCGAACACCGTGCGATCGCCAGCGCGGCGCAGCCGGGCGCAGTAGGTCAGGCCGACCTGGCGCCGGCGGCGGCGTGCGTGACGAAACGCGCGACCGCGCCCGGCGCGGCAGCCGGATGGGTGTGCAGATACGCCGCGTGCACACCGGCGTGCACGACGCCGTCGCGCACGGTGTCCACGGCATGGCCCCGGCACACCCACGCCGGCTGGTACCTGTCGGTGAATGTGACCGCAGTTCGATGGAACTCGTGTCCGACAGCGCGCTGGCCGCTGGAATACAGCGACGAATCGGCAACCGCCACCGCATCTCGATACCCCAACGTGAGGCGCTGCGTGAATCGTGCCGATCCGGCGAGCACGCCGCACATCGGGTGACCGTCGAGTTCGGCTACCAGGTAGACCAGCCCGGCGCATTCGGCATGCACCGGCGCACCGGAGACGGCCAACTCCTTGATCTGACGGCGCAGGACGTCGTTGGCCGACAGCTCCGCCGTGAACTGTTCGGGGAACCCACCGGGCAGCACCACCGCGTCGGTGCCATTGGGTAGCGGGTCGCTGAGCGGGTCGAACTCGACCACGTCGGCACCTGCGGCTCCCAGCAGCTCGGTGTGTTCGGCGTAGCCGAAGCTGAAGGCCCGTCCGGTGGCCAGCGCGACGACGGCATGCCGCTCGGCAATCTCGCCCACAGCAGACGCCGGATCCCACGGCGCGTCGAGCACCCGGCCCCCGGCAATCCGCACCACTGCTGCCAAATCGACGTGGCGAGCCACCAGGGCAGTCATCGCCTCCACCGCCTGCCGGGCGCGGCGACCGTATTCGACGGCGGTGACAAGACCGAGATACCTCGACGGGAGCTCGATGTCAGCGCTGCGCGGAATGGCGCCCAGCACCGGGATGCCGACCTGCTCGCATGCCTGCCGCAGCACCTGCTCGTGCCTGCCCGACCCGACTCGGTTGAGCACGACGCCGGACACCCGGGTCGCGGCGTCAAATGTCGAAAAGCCTTGCAGCAGAGCGGCGATACTTTGCCCTTGTCCGCGAGCGTCGACCACCAGCAGGATCGGGGCGGCCAACACGGCCGCGACGTGCGCGGTGGACCCGGCCGCCGGCACACCGGCCTCGGCGGTTATCCGCCCGTCGAAAAGGCCCATCACGCCCTCGATCACCGCGATGTCCGCGCCGGCGGCGCCGTGCGCGTACAGCGGACCGACGAGCTGCTCGCCAACCAGCACCGGGTCGAGGTTGCGCCCGACGTGTCCGGCCGCCAGGCCGTGATAGCCCGGATCGATGAAGTCCGGGCCCACCTTGAACGGCGCGACCCGGTGGCCCGCTTGCCGCAACGCGCCCATCAACCCCGTTGCCACCGTGGTCTTTCCGCTGCCGGAGGCGGGTGCGGCGACGACGACCGCCGGCGCGGTCACCGGGTGCCCCGGCCTCGACTGTGCGGTTTGATACGCGGCAACCGGCGTGTCGCGTATGAAACCGCACAGTCGGCGACGCCGACCGCGGGCGCGGTCACCACTCGATGCCCTTCTGGCCCTTGCGACCGACATCCATCGGATGCTTGACCTTGGTCATGTCGGTCACCAGGTCGGCGGCGTCGACCAACCGCGGCGGGGCATCACGGCCGGTGATCACCACGTGCTGCCTGCCCGGCCGGCCCAGCAACGCCGCCACCACCTCGTCGACGTCGATCCAGCCCCACCGCAGCGGGTAGGTGAACTCGTCGAGCACGTAGAAATCATGCCGCGCAGCGGCCAGCCGTCGCGCGATCTCGGCCCACCCCTCCGCGGCGGCCGACGCGTGGTCGTCGGCGCTGCCGGTCTTGCGCGACCACGACCAGCCCGCACCCAGTTTGTGCCATTCCACCGCACCGCCCAGCCCGTGTTCGTCGTGTAGCCGCCCGAGTTGGCGAAACACCTCCTCCTCGCCGACTTTCCACTTGGCACTCTTGACGAACTGGAACACGGCAACCTTCAGTCCGGCGTTCCACGCCCGCAACGCCATCCCGAACGCCGCCGTCGACTTTCCCTTGCCCGCACCGGTGTGCACAGCCAGCACGGCCGTGTTGCGCCGCGCGCGGGTGGTCAGCCCGTCGTCGGGCAGCTGGATCGGACGGCCCTGCGGCATAGGAGTTTTCCTTCCAGCAGCTCAGGCCACACTGCGCACGGCATGGGTCAGCCAATCTGCCCGCAGCTGTTCCAGCTGCACCGCCGGCACGCCGAGATGGGTGGCCAGCTGCTCGGCCAACCCCAGCCGGACGAACGACGTCTCGCAGGCGACCACGACACCGGCCACACCTTCGGCAGCCAGCAGTGCGGCGGCGGATCTGCTGCGGCCCAACGGGTCCCGGCCCGCGGTGGCCCGACCGTCGGTGAGCACCACCAGCAGCGGGCGCCGGGTGCGATCGCGGACCCTCTCGCGCAGCACCAGCTCGCGGGCGGCGAGCAAACCCTCGGCCAGCGGGGTCCTGCCGCCGGTGTCGAACCGCGCCAGTCGGCGCCCGGCGATGTGCGCCGACGTGGTGGGCGGCAGCAGCAGCCGGGCCCCGTCCTGGCGGAACGTGATGACCGCGATCTTGTCCCGGCGTTGGTAGGCGTCGCGCAACAGCGACAGCGCGGCGCCGCTCACCACGGCCATCCGGTCCCGGGCCGCCATCGAGCCCGACGCGTCGACGACGAAGATCACCAGGTTGCCTTCTCTGCCCTCACGCACCGCACGGCGGATATCGCCGGGCCGCAGGCGCAGTCGGCGCGTCGCGTCGACGTGTGCAGCTGCGGTCAGGACGCTGGCGAACAGATGCAGACCGTGCCCCGCGGCGCCGTCCGCCGTGGCCGACACCACCGCACCGGCGGCGTTGCGGGCCCGCGATCGACGTCCCGGCGCTCCTGCGCCGACCCCGGGCACGGTGAGCATGCGGGTACGGAAGGTCGCCGACGGCGCCGCGCTGGGGCGGAGGGCTTTCGGCGATGATCGCGAGCGCGGCGAAGCCGGGCGCTGCGGGTCGTCGCCCATCGAACCCAGCGGCGAATTCCCTTGCGGGGAAGCGTCTTCTGCGCTTTCTCCCCCGCCGCCTGGTGGGTCGGGATCGGGCTCCGGGTCGTCGGGCTGCTGTCCCGCCCGCGCCAGTGCGTCGTCAAGTTGCTCGCGGTCGATGCCGGGATCGTCGAACGGGTCCCGGCGACGTCTGTGCGGCAGCGCCAGCTCGGCCGCCACCCGGATGTCCTGCTCCTCGACGCAACCGGCGCCGCGCCACGCGGCGTGCGCAACCGCTGTCCGGGCCACCACCAGGTCGGCGCGCATGCCGTCGACGTCGAACGCCGCGCACAACGCCGCGATCCGCCGTAATTCGTTGTCGCCCAGCACCACATTGCCGACGAACACCCGCGCGGCAGCGATCCGGCGGGACAGCTCCGCGTCGGCAGCCACATACCGCGCGGCGAACACGTCCGGATCGGCCTCGTAGTCCATCCGCAGCCTGATGACCTGGCTTCGCACGTCGACGTCACGCGACGCACGCACCTCGACGGTGAGGCCGAACCGGTCCAAAAGCTGCGGGCGCAGTTCGCCCTCTTCGGGATTCATGGTCCCGATCAACACGAAACGGGCCTCGTGCGAATGCGAAATCCCGTCGCGCTCAACGTGTACCCGTCCCATCGCGGCGGCATCGAGCAACAGGTCGACCAGGTGGTCGTGCAGCAGGTTGACTTCGTCGACGTAGAGCACACCGCCGTGAGCGCGGGCCAGCAGCCCGGGCGAGAAGGCGTGCTCGCCGTCGCGCAGCACCCGCTGCAGATCCAGCGACCCGACCACCCGGTCCTCGGTGGCGCCGATCGGCAATTCGACCAGCCGGGCGTCGCCCCCGTCGGCGGCGGACAGCAGCGCAGCCAGGCCGCGCACCGCGGTCGACTTCGCGGTGCCCTTCTCACCGCGGATGAGCACGCCGCCGATCTCCGGGCGCACCGCGCACAGGATCAGCGCCAACCGCAACTGGTCGTGGCCGACGATCGCGCTGAACGGATACGGTCTCACGGCGTCTGCGCCGTCCCGGACCCCACGCACAGCATCTTGGTCCCCCACGACCACACCTCCTCGAACAGTGCGGGCTCACGCGACAGGCTGACCCCCAGCGACGGCACCATCTCGGCGAGGGTCGCCCGCCACAGCCGGTACCGCTCGGGGAAGCATCGCTCGAGCACGTCGAGCATGGCCGGCACCGCCGTCGACGCCCCCGGCGACGCCCCGAGCAGCCCGGCGATGCTGCCGTCCGCGGCGGCCACCACGGTGGTGTCGAATTCGAGCGCCCCGCCGCCGCGGCGGCGGCGGATCACCTGCACCCGTTGGCCGGCCACCGTGGTCTGCCAGTCACCGTCGCGGGCGCTGGGAACGAATGCCCGCAGCGCGTCGACCCGCCCGGCGTCGCTGCGGGCCAGCTGCCCGATCAGGTAGGCGACCAGTGTGCGCTCGTGGACGGCGACGCCCAGCATGGGCAGCAGGTTGGCGGGTTTGACCGACCGCGCCAGGTCGCTGAGGCGGCCGTGCCGCAGAAACTTCGGCGACCATCCGGCGAACGGACCGAACAGCAGACTGGTCCTGCCGTTGACGATCCGGGCATCCAGATGAGGTGCCGTCGTCGCCGGCGCGCCGCGGGCGGGCAGCCCGTACACCTTGGCCCGGTGCCCGGCGGTGACAGCGGGAGTCCAGCTGCGCAGGAACTTCCCGGCGACCGGGAAGCCGCCGTATCCGTTCGCCTCGGGAATACCGGCCCGTTGCAGCAGCGGCAGCGCCTGCCCGCCGGCCCCGACGAACACGAATTTCGCTTCGAGCGTGCGGTTTTCGCCGGTGCGCCGGTTACGGACCCGCAACGCCCAGCCACCGTCGGACAGCCGCGACAGACTGCGGACCTCGTGACCGAACAGCAGCGTGGCGCCGGTGCGCACGCAGAAGCCCAGCAGCTTTTTGGTCAGCACGCCGAAGTCGACGTCGGTGCCCTGGTCGGCCCAGCTGAGCGCGACGGGCTCGCCGAAGTCGCGGTTGGCCGCCATCAACGGCAACCGGCGGGCGAATTCGTCTGCGCCGGTGATCAATTCGGTGCCGGCGAACAGCGGGTTAGCCTCCAGCGCCGCGTGCCGCCGGCGCAGGTAGTCGACGCCGTCGCAGCCCCGGACGAAACCCACGTGCGGGATCGGGTTGAGAAAGCTGCGCACATCGGTCACCATGCCCTGCTGCACGGCGTACGCCCAGAACTGACGGCTGACCTGGAACTGCTCGTTGACGTGCACGGCTTTGGTGACGTCGATCGACCCGTCGGGCCGTTGCGGCGTGTAGAACAACTCGCACAGCCCGGCGTGGCCGGTGCCGGCGTTGTGCCACGGGTCGCTGCTCTCGGCGGCGGCCGCGTCGAGCCGCTCGACGACGGTGATCGACCAGTCCGGTTGCAGGCGACGCACCAACGCGCCGAGGGTGGCGCTCATGATTCCCGCCCCGACGAGCACGACGTCGGCCTTCGCCGTCGAGGCCACCCGCGGGTCTGACACCGGCTGCTCGTCCTTCCCGTCGTGCTCCAGATGCCCAGGTTAGACCGCCCGGCGCCGACACCCGCCATCCCATCCGGTGACCGCACGCGCGGCGAATCGGGACACCGACACAGCGGGCGATCCACCCCGCACGCTCTAAGCTGGCGGACGTGACTGGTTGGCAGCCCGATGTCCTGCCCGGTTACTGGCAGCACACCGTCGAGCTGGGCCGCGATCCCGACGGCGAAGGCGACATCGTCGCGACCCTGATCCGACGCGGCCACGCCGCACCGGCCGCACGCGCCGTGCTTGCGGTACACGGCTACACCGACTACTTCTTCCAGACCGGGCTGGCCGATCACTTCGCCGCGCGAGGCTTCGCCTTCTACGCGGTGGACCTGCGTAAATGCGGGCGATCGTGGCGGGCGGGCCACACCCCGCACTTCACCACCGACCTGGCCCGCTACGACGTCGAGCTCAACCGAGCGCTGGACGTCATCGCCGAGCAGACCGCTTCGGCCCGGGTCGTGGTGTACGGCCATTCGGCCGGCGGGCTGATCGCGTCGCTGTGGTTGGGCCGGTTGCGCCGACGCCGGGCGGCAGGCGGCGCGTCCGGCGGCGCGTCCGGGCTGATACTCAACAGCCCCTGGTTCGACATGCCCGGCCCCGCGATCCTGCGCTGGCCGGTGGCGTCGGCGGTGATCGCCGCCGTCGCGGCCGTCGACCCATTCGCGGTGGCCCGCGGGCCGGGGGCCGGCGGATACGGCGCCAGCCTGCACCGCGACTACCACGGGGAGTTCGACTACAACCTGCGGTGGAAACCGCTGGGCGGCTTCCCGATCACGTTCGGCTGGCTGCACGCCGCCCGCCGCGGTCAGCGACAGCTGCACCGCGGACTCGACGTGGGCGTGCCGAGCCTGGTGCTGCACTCCGATCACAGCGTCGCCGGAGGCGCGGACCCGATCAGCCTGCAGTGCGGGGATGCGGTTCTCGACGTGGCGCACATCGCCCGGTGGGCGGGCTGCATCCACCGCAGCACCGACGTCGAGATCACCGACGCGAAACACGACGTGTTCCTGTCCCTGCCGCGGCCCCGCCGCGCCGCCTACCGGGCGTTGGATCTCTGGCTGTCCGAGCACTTCGGAGCGGCCGTCGACGCAGATCGCAGAACGGCTGAGTGACGGTGGAGGCCTACGACCTTGCGATCATCGGAACCGGTTCGGGCAACAGCATTCTCGACGACCGGTACGCCGGCAAGCGGGTAGCGATCTGCGAGCAGGGCACGTTCGGCGGAACCTGTCTCAACGTCGGGTGCATCCCGACCAAGATGTTCGTCTACGCCGCCGAAGTGGCCGAAAGCATCCGGGGCGCAGCGCGTTACGGCGTCGACGCGCACATTGACCGGGTGCGCTGGGGCGACATCGTGTCGCGGGTCTTCGGCCGCATCGACCCGATCGCGGTCGGCGGCGAGGACTACCGACGATCTTCCGCCAACATCGACGTCTACGACCGGCACACCCGGTTCGGGCCGGTCCAGCCCGACGGACGGTACCTGCTGCGCACCTCCGACGGCGACCAATTCACCGCCGAACAGGTCGTCGTCGCCGCCGGCGCCCGGCCGGTGATTTCGCCGGCCATCCTCCACTGCGGGGTCGAGTACCACACCAGCGACACCATCATGCGGATCGCCGAGCTACCAGAGCATCTGACGATCATCGGAAGTGGTTTCGTGGCAACCGAGTTCGCGCACATCTTCTCCGCGCTCGGCGTTCGGATCACCCTGGTGATCCGGGGCGGCACGCTGCTGCGCCACCTCGACGACACGCTGTGCGAACGGTTCACCCGCATCGCGTCGGCCAAATGGGAACTGCGCAGCCACCGGAACGTCGTCGGCGCCCACCACGCGCACTCCCGTATCGTGCTGGAACTCGACGATGGGTCGACGGTACCCACCGACATGGTGCTGGTGGGGACCGGCCGCAGACCCAACGGCGACCTGCTCGACGCCGACCAGGCCGGGATCGACCTCGACGACAGCCGGGTGGCCGTCGACGAATACCAACGCACCTCCGCGCGTGGCGTTTTCGCGCTGGGCGACGTGTCGTCGCCCTATCAGCTCAAGCATGTGGCCAACCACGAAGCGCGCGTCGTCGCGCACAATCTGCTGTGCGACTGGGACGACACCGACGCGATGGCGGCCACCGACCACCGGTACGTGCCCGCCGCGGTATTCACCGATCCGCAGGTCGCGTGCGTCGGTCTGACCGAGAACAAAGCTGTCGCATTGGGTTTCGACATCTCGGTCAAGGTCCAGGACTATTCCGACGTCGCCTACGGATGGGCGATGGAGGACACCACCGGTATCGTCAAGCTGATCTCCGAGCGCGGCACCGGGCGCCTCCTCGGCGCGCACCTCATGGGTCATCAGGCGTCGTCGATCATCCAGCCGCTGATCGGCGCGATGAGCTTCGGGCTGTCCGCGCAGCAGATGGCCCGCGGCCAGTACTGGATCCACCCGGCGCTGCCCGAGGTCGTCGAGAACGCACTGCTGGGTCTAATGTGAATGGGCCTGATGTGAATGGGCCTGACGTGAACGGGCCTGACGTGAATGGCGGCCGGTTCGATCTGCGATGTACTGCCCGCGACGGCTGCTCTGTTCGACGTTCCCGGTCCGACCGACCCATCGGGGCTCCTCGACGACGTCCGTGACGTCCGCCAGGTCTCGCTCGTGCTGGTCGACGGGATCGGCTGGCACCTGCTGCCAGAGCTGGCCCCCGACGCGCCACTGTTGGCGTCGGTGCTGGTCGGCGGTGCAGGATAGCTACGCGAACTGTCCTGCACCTTCCCGTCGACGACACCGAACAGCCTGGTATCTCTGGGCACCGGGGTGCCGCCGGGCGAACACGGAATCCTGGGGTTCGCCGTCAAACTGCCCGGCTCCGACCGGGTGTTGAACCACATCGGCTGGCGCGACGATCCGCCGCCGACCCGATGGCAGCCTGTGCCGACGTGGTTCGAGCGGCTCGCCCAAGCCGGCGTCGGCACGCGGGCCGTGCTGCCGGCGGCGTTCATCGGCAGCGGACTGACCGAGGCCGCCTACCGTGTCGACAGTTTGCCGCCGGATGCGGTGCTGCTGGTCACCGCCGACCACGGCGGCACCAACGTGCCGGCCGCCGCACGCGTCGACATGGATGCCGACCCGCAGCTGGCTGCGGGAGTGCGGGTGGTCGCCGGAGACATCGTTGCCGGTGACTGCGTCGCCCGGGCGGTCGGACGCTGCCGGCTGAATATCCCCGGGCGCGGCACCGGCTACAGCGGGGTCACGTAGGCCGCGGTGATGCCGCCGTCGACCAGGAACGTCGACGCCGTAATGAAGGAGGCGTCGTCGCTGGCCAAAAACGCGACGGCAGCGGCGATTTCGTCGACCTCGGCGAAACGGCCCATCGGCACGTGCACCAGCCGGCGCGCGGCGCGGTCAGGATCCTTGGCGAAAAGCTCGGCCAGCAGCGGGGTGTTCACCGGGCCGGGGCACAGCGCGTTGACCCGGATGCCCTGGCGGGCGAACTGCACGCCCAGCTCCCGCGACATCGCGACGACCCCGCCCTTGGACGCGGTGTAGGAGATCTGCGACGTGGCCGACCCCATCACCGCGACGAACGAGGCGACGTTGACGATCGACCCCCTGCCCGCCGGCACCATGTGCCGCAGCGCCGCCCGGCAGCACAGGTAGACCGATTTCAGGTTGACGTCCTGCACGCGTTGCCACACCGGCGGCTCGGTGTTCTCGATCAGCTCGTCCTGCGGCGGCGAGATGCCGGCGTTGTTCACCGCGATGTCGACAGACCCGTAGCGGGCCGCCGCGGTGTCGAACAGCGCGTCGACGGCGGCTTCGTCCGAAACGTCCACCGGCACAAACAAGCCACCCAGTTCGTCGGCCGCCGACGCACCGGCCTGCTGGTCGATGTCGCCGACGACGACGGTGGCTCCTTCGGCGTGCAGACGCCGCGCCGACGCCAGGCCGATACCGCCCCCGCCGCCGGTGACGACGGCGACGCGGCCGGCGAGCCGTTCACGCAGGTCGGTGCTCATGGGCTGATCCTCTCGCTTGCGTAGACCCGGGCGGCGTCCACGATCGCCGTGAACAGCCGCAGGTCTTCCAGGTTTTCCTCGGGATGCCACTGCACCGCCACGACGAAACCGCCACCGGGTACCTCGACCGCCTCGATGACCCCGTCGCCGCCGGTCGCGGCGACCACCACACCGGCACCGACGCCGGCGATGCCCTGGTGGTGGTAGCAGGGCACTTCGGCGCAGTCCCCGAGCAGCGCGGCCAGCCGGGTGCCCGTCACGGTGCGCACCGTGACGGTGGTGAACACGGCGTTGCCGGCCCGATGACCGCTGTGCCCGATGACGTCGGGCAGGTGCTGATGCAGCGTGCCGCCGAGCGCGACGTTGAGCACCTGCGCGCCGCGGCAGATGCCCAGCACCGGCAGCCCCCGGTCGAGCGCCGCACGCAGCAGCGCGAATTCCCACGCGTCGCGCTCGCGCCCGGGCTCGTCGGTGGCCGGATGCGGCGGCTGCCCGTAGGCGGCGGGGTCGACGTCCTTGCCGCCGGTGATCATCAGGCCGTCCAGGCCGTCGAGCACCCGGGCGGCGATCCCGCGATCCACCGGCTGCGGCGGCAGCAGCACCGCCGCGCCGCCGGCCAGGGCGACACCCCGGAAGTAGGCTGCCGGCAGGAAACCGGCGGGGACGTCCCACACGCCGGTCCGGGCCTGCTCCAGGTAGGTGGTCATGCCGATCACCGGCACCACCGGGCTCGCGTCGGTCACCAGGTGCTGGTGAGCAGGACGATCTCGGCCGCCAATTGCGCCGTCGACTCCCGCGCGTTGCGTCCTCGGAGCAGTTCCACCAGGCGGTAGTCGCGGTAGACGAACCGCTGGCTGGCCCGTGCCACCGCTCGCGCCGCCGGGGTGCTGACCATCGCGGTGGTGTTGATCTCCACCGGTGGGCAGTGCGGGTCGCGGATCACGCCGTTCAGGTCGGCCACCCGCGGATGCCCGCGGTCGATGACCAGCAGGCCGGTGAACCGGTCCAGCCTGGTCGCCGCCAGTTCCCAGGCCAGCTCGGCGCCGGTGCGGTCGCCGAGCAGCACCGCCCAGTTGACGTCGAGCACGTCGAGAATTCCGACCACCGACTTGGGTGTCAGGCGAGGGTCGGGGGCGACGACGACGGTCCGCAGCGACGCGGTGTGCAGCCGCTCACACACCGGGTCGTACGCTGGGGGCGCCCGATGCCCGGCGCCCAGCACCACCACCACGGAGCCCTTCTCCGGCCCGGTCACACTGACCTGGATGGGGAACCCGTCGACGGTGGTCATCGTCGTCGTAGGCGTCGTCGAAGCCACGGTGGCACGGTACCGCCGGCCATCGGGTGCGCGGGACGTTTCCGCAGGTCTCTCACACCGCTATCAGCTACCGGGACGCCCGAAGACCGGCGACGACGGTCGGGCGCGGCGGCGGCCCGTCGGCGAGCAGGCAGGCGACGGCGTCCACGTCGAGATGAGCGGCCAGCAGGTCGGCCATCAGATCGAGCTGTGCGTCGCGGCGCGCCGCCACGTCGACGTCGTCGGCCACCACGAAACCGTCTCGCCCGACGGCGGACAGCCAGGTCCGCCGAAAGTGGTCGTTGTCGAACACGCCATGCCAGTGGGTGCCGAAAACCCGGTCGCGACAAAGCCCCTGCGCGGATCCCTCCGCCTCGAACCAGGCCGCCTCGGCGCAGCGGGTCACCCGCCCGTGGTGGATTTCGTAGCCGGCCAGCGGCTGCTGCCAGCGGCGCAGCACCTTGTCGGGCGCGAACACGATGTCGGCCTCCAGCAGCCCCAGCCCGTCGACCTGCCCCGACCGTGACTCGACCCGGTCGTCGATCGAGCGGCACAGCATCTGGAAGCCGCCGCAGATGCCCAGCACCACCCCGCCGGCGTGCGCGTGCGCGACGACCGCCTGCGCCAACCCACGTTCGCGCAGCCAGCGCAGGTCGGCGACGGTGGCCTTGCTGCCCGGCAGCACGACCACGTCGGCGTCAGCCAGGTCCGCCGGTTGGGTGACCCAGCGCACCAGCACGCCGGGCTCACAGGCCAGCGCTTCGACGTCGGTGGAGTTGGAGATCCGCGGCAGCCGGACCGCGGCGACCCGCAGCCACCGCGTGCCGCGCGGCGGTTGCGGTGTTCCCAGCACCCGTCCGGCCCGCACCGACACGGAGTCCTCGGCGTCCAGCCAGAGGTCGTCGGCGTAGGGCAGCACCCCGTAGGTGGGCCGGCCGGTGAGCTCGGCCACCTGCGCCAGCCCGGGCGCCAGCAGCGCCGGGTCGCCGCGAAACTTGTTCACGACGAACCCGGCGATCAGCGCCTGGTCGTCTGCGTCGAGCACGGCGACCGTGCCGAACAGATGCGCCAGCACCCCGCCGCGGTCGATGTCCCCGACCAGGATCACCGGCAGGTTCGCAGCCCGGGCCAGCCCCATGTTGGCCAGATCTGTTGCCCGCAAATTGATTTCGGCTGGGGATCCGGCACCCTCACAGATCACGGCATCGAATTCTGATCGCAAGCTTGCCAATTCGTCGATTACGATGCCGGACAGGCGGTTACGGTGTTTCCAGTAACCGGTCGCGGTGACCGTGCCCGCCACCTGCCCGCGGATCACCAGCTGCGACGTCCGGTCGGCGCCGGGTTTGAGCAGGATGGGGTTGAACCGGATGCTGGGCGCCAGGCCGGCGGCGCGGGCCTGCATGGCCTGGGCCCGGCCGATCTCGCCGCCCTCGATCGTGACCGCGGAGTTGTTGGACATGTTCTGCGCTTTGAACGGCGCGACGCGAATCCCCTTGCGGGACAGCAACCGGCACAGTCCCGCGACCACGACGGACTTGCCGGCGTCGGAGCTGGTGCCGGCGACCAGCAGCGCCCCGCCGAGGTCTGGTTGGCGGCGGGTGTGCGGTGTCATGCGTGACCCGCCGCGGCGGGGGTAGAACTCCGCACGGTCACGGCAGCGTCAGGATCTCGGCGCCGTCGTCGGTGACCACCAGGGTGTGCTCGAACTGCGCGGTCCACGTGCGGTCCGTGGTGACGACGGTCCAGCCGTCGTCCCAGATCTCGTAGTCCAGCGCGCCGAGGTTGATCATCGGCTCGATGGTGAACGTCATCCCCGGCTCGAGGACGGTGGTGACGTTCGGCTGGTCGTAGTGCAGCACCACCAGCCCGTTGTGAAAGGTGGTTCCGATGCCATGCCCGGTGAAGTCGCGAACTACGTTGTAGCCGAATCGGTTTGCGTAGGATTCGATGACCCGGCCGACGACCGAGAGCGACCGGCCCGGCTTGACGGCCCTGATCGCGCGCATCGTCGCCTCGCGGGTGCGCTCGACGAGCAGCCGGTGCTCCTGCGAGACGTCGCCGGCCAGAAACGTCGCGTTGGTGTCGCCGTGCACGCCGCCGATGTAGGCGGTGACGTCGATGTTGACGATGTCACCGTCCTCGATCACCGTCGAGTCGGGGATGCCGTGGCAGATGACCTCGTTCAGCGACGTGCAGCACGACTTGGGAAAACCCTTGTACCCCAGCGTCGATGGATACGCGCCGTGCTCGACCATGTAGTCGTGGGCGATGCGGTCCAGCTCGTCGGTGCTCACCCCGGGGGCCACCGCGCTGCCCGCCGCCGCCAGCGCGCCGGCGGCGATCCGCCCGGCGACCCGCATCTTCTCGATCACCTCGGGCGTCTGCACCCACGGCTCGGCGCCTTCCCGCGCCGTCGGCCTGCCCACATATTCCGGACGCGGGATCGACGCGGGCACCGGCCGTGTCGGGGACAGGACGCCGGGAGACAGCGCGGTTCGGGTAGGCATAACGTCAGCGTAGGTGAGGTTCAGCCGCGCCGTCTCAGCAGCGACCGGCGCGGCCCGCGGGCGACCACCCAACCGCACACGTTCAGGCCAGGTAGTCGGCCGGTAGCGAGTCGAACATCACCTTGGTCATCCGAACCGCGAACTCGGAGCTGCCGCCCCCGACGATCAGCGCGGCAAACGCCATGTCGCCGCGGTATCCGGCGAACCAGGAATGCGAACCACCGGGAAACTCGGCTTCACCGGTCTTGCCGAACACCGCCCCGCAGCCGGCGATGTCCTTGCCGGTGCCGTTCGTCACCACCAGCCGCATCATCGGCCGCAGCGCGTCGAGCATTTTGTGGCTGATCGGGGTGGCGGTGCCGGAGATCGCCGTCGGCCGGCCCACGATGAGCCTGGGCGACGGGGTCCCGCCGGCCGCCACGGTGGCCGCAGCCAGGGCCATTCCGAACGGGCTGGCCAGCACCTTGCCCTGGCCGAAGCCGTCTTCGGTGCGCTCGGCCTGGTCGACGGTCGGCGGCACCGAACCCGTCACGGTCGGGAGGCCGTCGACGTTGTAGTCCACGCCGAGGCCGTACTGGCTGGCGGCCTGGGACAGGCCGCGGGGCGGCATCCGGCTGGCCAGTTCGGCGAACGTCGTGTTGCAGGAGCTAGCGAACGCCCGCGACATCGGCACCAGGCCCAGATCGAACCCGCCGTAGTTCGGGATGATGCGGCGCCCGATTTCGATTTTGCCCGGGCAGCCCAGCATCGTGTTCGGCGTTGCCATGTCGCGCTCGACGGCCGCGCCAGCGGTGATCATCTTGAACGTGGACCCCGGCGGGTACAGGCCGGTGGTGGCAATGGGGCCTTCGGCGTCGGCCGCCGCGTTCTGGGCGACCGCCAGGATGTCCCCGCTCGACGGCCTGATCACCACGATCATCGCCTTGCCGCCGCGGGTGTCCACCGCGTGCTGGGCGGCGTCCTGCACGGCTCGGTCCAGGCTGATCGAGATCGACGGGGCCGGCGACGGTTCCACCTCGTGCAGCACCGCCACGTCGACGCCGTTCTGGTTGACGCTGACCACCCGCCAACCGGCTTGGCCGTCGAGTTGGTCGATCACCGCTTTGCGCACCTCGCTGATCAGCGTCGGCGCGAACCGGTCGTCGGTCGGCAGCAGATCGGCCTGCGGAGTGATCACCACTCCGGGCAGCGCGCCGATCGCGGGGGCGACGCGGTTGTTGTCGTCGGCACGCAGGGTGATCAGGTCCAGCGGCGCGGCCGACGAGCTGGCCTGCTCGGCGAGGCGCTGCGGATCGTCGAAGGTGTCGTCGAACGGGTGCAGCGCATCGATGACGGCGCGGGCGCTGTCGATCAGGTTTTCGCCGGCCCGGCCGGCGTCCAGCGTGTAGTGGTAGAGGTGGCCCGGCGCCAGCACGTCGGTACCGCCGACTTCGTTGACCGCCGCGCGCCGCGGCGGATCGGCGCGCAACGCGAAGGTCTGATGCTCGCCGAGCTGCGGGTGCAGCCCGGTGGCGGTCCAGCGGACCCACCAGCGGCCTTCGTCGCGGGCCATCTTCAACTGGCCCTCGTAGGTCCAGGTCCGGTTCTTGGGCAGGTGCCAGGTGTACCGGTAGGCCACGGTGCCGGTGTCGTCGGTGTACTTCGAGCCGAGGCCCTGGGCGTCCAGATGGGTGGCCTGCAGCCCGGCCCACGCGGCGTTGAGCGCCTCCCGGGCGGTGCTGGGGTCGTCGCTGAGCTCGGCGGCGGCCGCGGTGTCTCCGGCGGCCAGGGCGGCGAAGAACCGTTCGGCGGCCGGGGCGGGGCCGTCCGGCCGCGGGGTGCAGGCCGGTACGCCGATCGCCGTGACGACCACCGTCATCCCGCATAGGACACGCGATAACCCGGCGACACGCAATGAAGCCGTGCTGTGAGTTGCCATTGAGGCTGATGTTATGAAATCGTGCTCTCGGACCGGCGGAGGCGCACCGAGGGATTCGAACGTGGCCGAAACCGGTGCACCACAATCAACCCGCGGATCACCCGCGCTACGATCGGACGATGATGGACACGCCTACCGCCGAGCCCTACCCGGAAAGTTCCGCCGAGCAGGAAACCTCCGAGCCGGAAACCTCCGCGCAGCCCACGACTGCCGCCCCTCGGCGCGCCCGGAGGCTCTCCGCCGCCGGACCGTCGGTGTCACGCTGGTCCGCGTTCGCGGCGCTGGCAATCGCGCTGGTCGCTCTGGGGCTGGCCATCGGGGCGTGGTTACGCCCGTCGCACCAAGGTGCGCAATCCTTCACCGACCAACAGACCGCCGACGCCAAAGCCAAGGTGTGCGCCGAATCGACGGCCGTACGCAGAGCGGTGGTCAGCCAGACCCACCTGCAGAACCCGCTCCCGGGCGATCCGAACGGAGCCCTCGCGGTGGCGGCCAACGCGCGCTTGGCGCTCTACAGCGGCGGCGACTACCTGCGCTACCACCTGGCGAGCGAACCCGCGGCGCCGGCCGACCTGGCCCAGGCAGTCACCAAGATGGCCGACACACTCCAGCAGCTGAGCATCGGCTACATGTCCGGTGCGCCCGACTTCGTTCAGGATCCGTTGCGGCACACCCTGGATGCTCAGCTCGGCGAGGTCGACAAACTGTGCCAGTGACCTGCTCGTCGGCCCATCAGTGAGCGCCCATCGGTGAGCATCTCCCCCGGGCCGGCGCGCGCTCAGTCCAGCAGCACCGTCGCGAAGGTGCCGACTTCGCGGAACCCGGCGCGGGCGTAGGCGGCGCGGGCCACCGTGTTGAAGTTGTTGACGTACAGGCTGGCGATGCGCCCGGTGCCGACGATCACCCCCGCCAGCGTCGCGGTGCCGGCCGAGCCCAGGCCGCGACCGCGCCGATCCGGATGCACCCAGACACCCTGGATCTGGCCGACAGCCGGCGACTGCGACCCCACCTCGGCCTTGAAGACGACCTCCCCGCCCTCGAAGCGCGCCCACGCCCGGCCCTGCGCGATCAGGCCGGCCACCCGGCGCCGGTAGCCCCGGCCGCCGTCGCCGATCCGCGGGTCGACACCCACCTCGCCGATGAACATGTCGATCGCCGCCACCAGGTAGGCGTCGATCTCGGTCAGCCGCACCTGACGCACGCCCGGATCGATCGGGCAGGCCGGTATCGACGTCAGCGCCATCAACGGCTGGTGCTCGCGCACGTCGCGGGCGGGGCCCCACGCCGGCTCCAACCGGCGCCACATCGGCATGACCAGCTCGGCCCGGCCCACCAGCGACGAGCAGCGTCGCGACGCGCTCATCGCCTCGTCGGCGAACGCGGCCAGGTCGGCCGGGCCGCCGCGCAGCGGGATCAGGTTGGGCCCGGCGTAGCACAGCGATTCCTCGGCGCGGCGTCGGGTCCACAGTTCGCCGCCGATCAAACCGGGTTCGATGCCGTGGTCGGATACCCGCGCGGCCACCATGCACGAGCCGACGGGATCCTCGTCGAAGACGCGGCGCACGGCGGCTGCGTCGCGCACCACCGACACACTTCGCCGACCGACCGCGCGATGGATGGGCGGAGCCGACATGCTGACTCTTTCTTACAAGCAGCTTTCTTACAAGCAGGAGGCCCGACCCGGGCCTGCCGTCAGCTTACGGTCACAACGGGCGAACCGCTCGCAGCCGCGTCCGGATCGTGCCCGGTTTCGCGGTCGTCGCCCATCTCGGCGGCCAGTCGCATGGCCTCGTCGATCAGCGTCTCGACGATCTGCGACTCGGGCACCGTCTTGATCACCTCGCCGCGCACGAAGATCTGGCCCCTGCCGTTGCCCGACGCCACCCCGAGGTCAGCCTCGCGGGCCTCGCCCGGCCCGTTGACGACGCAGCCCATCACCGCCACCCGCAACGGCACGTCGAGGCCCTCCAGGCCGGCGGTCACCTCGTTGGCCAGCGTGTAGACGTCGACCTGGGCACGCCCGCAGGACGGGCAGGACACGATCTCCAGCCCGCGCGGCCGCAGGTTGAGCGATTCCAGGATCTGGTTGCCGACCTTGACTTCCTCGACCGGCGGCGCCGACAGCGACACCCGGATGGTGTCGCCGATGCCTTTGGAGAGCAGCGCGCCGAACGCGACCGCGGACTTGACCGTGCCCTGGAACGCCGGACCCGCCTCGGTGACGCCCAGGTGCAGCGGGTAGTCGCAGCGGGCGGCCAACTGCTCGTAGGCGCTCACCATGACGACCGGGTCGCTGTGCTTGACGCTGATCTTGATATTGCCGAAGCCGTGCTCCTCGAACAGCGACGCCTCCCACAGCGCGGACTCGACCAGCGCCTCGGCGGTGGCCTTGCCGTAGCGGGCCAGGAACCGCTGGTCCAGCGAGCCCGCGTTGACGCCGATGCGGATCGGGATACCGGCCGCCGCCGCGGCCTTGGCCACCTCGCCGACCCGCCCGTCGAACTCCTTGATGTTGCCCGGGTTCACCCGCACCGCCGCGCAACCGGCGTCGATGGCGGCGAAGATGTAGCGGGGCTGGAAGTGGATGTCGGCGATCACCGGGATCTGGCTGTGCCGGGCGATCTCGGCCAGCGCGTCGGCGTCTTCCTGGCGCGGGCAGGCCACCCGCACGATGTCGCAGCCGGCTGCGGTCAGCTCGGCGATCTGCTGCAACGTCGCGTCGACGTCGTGGGTCCTGGTGGTGCACATCGACTGCACCGAAATCGGGTGATCGCTGCCGACCCCGACCCCGCCGACCATCAGCTGACGGGTCTTGCGCCGCGGCGCCAGGGTGGGTGGCGCCGATGCCGGCATTCCCAGGCCGACGGTCATCGAGAATCTCCTACCGGGGTTCTGTCTCTGGGGGTTCTGTCTCTGGGGGTTCTGTCTCTGGGGGTTCTGTCTCTGGGAGTTCTGTCTCTGGGGGTTCTACTGGAACAGCCTGATCGGATTGACCACATCAGCGGTCACCGTCAACAGCATGTAGCCGATCACCAGCACCAGCACGACGTAGGTGGCGGGCATCAGCTTGAGGTAGTTCACCGGCGCCGCGGCGACTTTGCCGCACGCCGAGCGGATCATGTTGCGGATCTTCTCGTAGACCGCGATGGCGATGTGCCCGCCGTCGAACGGCAGCAGCGGCACCAGGTTGATCGCACCCAGGATGAAGTTCAGCTGGGCCAGGAAGAACCAGAACGCCACCCACAGTCCGTGGTCGACGGTATCGCCGCCGATGATGGACGCACCGACCACGCTGATCGGTGTTTGCGGGTCGCGCTGCCCGCCGCCGATGGCATGCACCAGCGCGCCGACCTTGGTGGGGATGGCGGCCAGTGCTTTGCCCAGCTCCACGCTCAAGTCGCCGGTGAACACGAAGGTGGCGGGCACCGCGGCGAGCGCGTTGTGGCGGACGGGCCCGAACTGGGCGGCGCCCACCCCGATGGCGCCGACGGTCGAGGGCGCGGTGTCTTTGGCGTCGACCCAACGCCGGGTGGGTGTGACGTCGACGAGGGTGGTCATCGTGGCGCCGTCCCGCTCGATGACGATCGGGACGCTGCCGTGCAGCTTGCGGACCGCGGCGGCCATCTCGGCGAAGCTGGCCACCGGGGTGTCGCCGACCTTGACCACGACGTCGCCGGGCTTGATGCCGGCGGCCGCCGCCGGCCCGGGACCGGTGCACTTCGCCAGCTCGCCTTTCGCGATTTCTGGTGCCACGCAGGATGTTTCGCCGATGATCGCGGACGTGGGCGGGTGCAGGTTCGGTAGGCCCCACACCACCGCGATGGTGTAGACCAGGGCCAGCCCGATGAGGACGTTCATACCGGGGCCGGCGAGCAGGACCGCGACCCGCTTCCAGGTCTTCTGCTTGTACATGGCGCGGTCGCGCTCGTCGGGCGTCAGCTCTTCGACCGCGGTCATCCCGGCGATGTCGCAGAAACCGCCCGCCGGAATCGCCTTGAGCCCGTACTCGGTGCCGCCGCGCCGGACCGACCACAGGGTCGGGCCGAAGCCGACGAAGTAGCGGCGCACCTTCATGCCGGTCGCCTGGGCCACCCACATGTGGCCGCACTCGTGCAACGCGACCGAGACCAGGATCGCGAACGCGAACAGCACGATGCCGACAACGAACATCATCGGGTTGGGTCCACCTTCCTCACGCCGCCCGTCTCGACAGCCCGCCGCGCCCGCTCGCGGGCCCAGCGCTGCGCGTCGAGTATGTCGTCCACGGTAGCGGGTGCAGCGCTCGATTCAGGTGCCCACTCGTCGGCGGCGCTCAGCACGTCGGCGATGATGCGCACGATCGCGGGGAATCCGATCCGGCCCGCGAGGAAGGCGCCCGCTGCTTCTTCGTTGGCGGCGTTGTAGACGGCGGGCAGGCAGCCGCCGGCCTGCCCGGCGTGCCGGGCCAGCTCGACGGCGGGGAAGACGTCGGCGTCCAGGGGTTCGAACTCCCAGCGCGACGCGGTGGAGAACGCGCAGGCGGCCGCCGCGCCGGGCACCCGGTCCGGCCAGCCGAGCGCCAGCGCGATCGGCAGTTTCATGTCCGGCGGGCTGGCCTGCGCGATCGTCGACCCGTCGGTGAACGTCACCATCGAGTGCACGATCGACTGCGGGTGCACGACCACCTCGATGCGCTGGTAGGGAATGCCGAACAGCAGGTGGGTTTCGATCAGCTCGAGACCCTTGTTGACCAGCGTCGCCGAGTTCAGCGTGTTCATCGGTCCCATCGACCAGGTCGGATGCGCGCCGGCCTGGTCGGGGGTGACGTGCTCGAGGTCGCCGGCCGACCAGCCGCGGAACGGGCCGCCGGAGGCGGTCAGCACCAGCGTGGCGACCTCGTCGGAGCTGCCGGCGCGCAGGCACTGCGCCAGCGCGGAGTGCTCGGAGTCCACCGGCACGATCTGCCCGGGCGCCGCGGCCGCCAGCACCAGCGGGCCGCCCGCGATCAGCGATTCCTTGTTGGCCAGCGCGAGCCGGGCGCCGGTGGCCAGTGCGGCCAGGGTGGGCCGCAGGCCGCGCGCCCCGACCAGGGCGTTGAGGACGACGTCGGCCCGCGTGTTCTCGACCAGGCGGGTGACCGCGTCGGGTCCGACGTGGGTGACGTCGCCGACCTCCCGCGCCGCCCGCTCGTCGGTGACCGCGATCGTGGTCACCCCGAACTCGGCGCGCTGACGGGCCAGCAGCTCCGGGTGTGCGCCGCCGGCGGCCAGACCGACCAGCTCGAAGCGGTCGGGGTTGGCGGCGATGACGTCGAGCGCCTGGGTGCCGATCGAGCCGGTGCTGCCCAGCACCAGGACTGCGCGGCGGCCGTCGGTCACCCACTCATTGTGCCGCGCGCGGTGTCCCCATCCCCAGGAGTAGAGCCAAACCCGTGTTCGGGAGGCCGCAAATAAGGGATGCTGAAGTGGGCCGAAGTCCGGCCCATCCGTGACCGGGGTGACTCCGAATCACGGCTGTCTGATCGAGTACCGGCGGCGCGTCCGTCCTTGACAACCGCGTCCGTCCTTGACAAAGGAGTCGAATCTCAGATGAAAACCGTTCAGCCCAAGACGCTCGCGTCGGTGGGCATGGCAGCACTGGCCATCGTCGGCTTCTCGGCATGTTCGAGCAACAAGTCCGAGTCCGAGCAGTCGACCAGCAGCAGTTCGGCGACCAGCATGGCCGCTCCGGAGACGTCGGCGACGGCCGACCCCGCCGCCGACCTCGTCGGTTCGGGGTGCGCCGACTACGCGGCGCTGCACCCCAGCGGCCCGGCGTCGGTGACCGGCATGGCCCAGGACCCGGTCGCGACGGCGGCGTCGAACAACCCGTTGCTGAGCACGCTGACCGCGGCGCTGTCGGGCAAGCTCAACCCCAACGTGAACCTCGTCGACACCCTCAACAGCGGCCAGTACACGGTGTTCGCGCCGACCAATTCGGCGTTCGACAAGCTGCCCGCCTCCACCATCGACGAGCTCAAGACCAACTCCGAGATGCTCAAGAGCATCCTGACCTACCACGTGGTCCAGGGGCAGCTGAGCCCGGCCAAAGTCGACGGCAAGCAGACGACCCTCCAGGGCGCTGACGTCGACGTGACCGGACAGGGCAACGACCTCAAGGTCAACGACGCGGGCCTGGTGTGCGGCGGGGTGCACACCGAAAACGCGACGGTGTACATGATCGACACTGTGCTTACGCCGCCTAGCCAGTAACGGTCCACACCGTCGTCCGACAGGGCAGCCCGGTCCGCCGGGCTGCCCTGTTCCATGCGCTGGGGTCAATCTGGTTGTTGACCAACCTCATTCGTGTGCACGGTCAACAGTCCACGGCGGCTGCGGCGGCGAATAACGGGTATGTTCACCCTTGCGCTGATCGGCCTCGTCGGGGGCCTCGTCACCGGGATATCGCCGTGCATCCTGCCGGTGCTGCCGGTGGTTTTCTTCTCCGGCGCCCAAACCACCGGCGCCCAAACCACCGGCGCCCAAACCACCGGCGCCCAAACCACCGGCGAAGGGGCCGCCGTCACGGTGGCGACACAGGGGGTGCGCACCCGCCCGTACCGGGTGATCGGCGGTCTGGTGCTCAGCTTCACGCTGGTCACCCTGGTCGGGTCGGCGCTGCTGTCGTTGCTGCACCTGCCCCAGGACGCGATCCGCTGGGTTGCACTGGTGGCGCTGCTGGCAATCGGGCTCGGCCTGATCTTCCCCCGCGTCGAGCAACTCCTGGAACGCCCGTTCGCGCTCATCCCGCAACAGCAGGTGACCAACCGCGGCAACGGGTTCGGTCTGGGCCTGGCGTTGGGCGTGCTCTACGTGCCGTGCGCGGGCCCGGTGCTGGCCGCGATCGTGGTGGCGGGCGCCACCGCGACCATCGGCCTGCGCACAATCGTGCTCACCTGCGCCTTCGCGCTGGGTGCCGCCATTCCGCTGCTGTTCTTCGCGCTCGCCGGCCAGCGGGTTACTCAGCGGATCAGCGCTTTTCGTCGCCGTCAGCGCGAAATCCGAGTCGCCGCAGGGGTTGTGACGATCCTGTTGGCGGTGGCACTGGTGTTCAACGTGCCGGCGATGCTGCAGCGGGCCATCCCCGACTACACCAGCGCGTTGCAGGACAAGCTCGGCAGCGACGAGCAGATTCAGGAAAAGCTCAACCTGGGCGGCATCGTCAACGACCAGAACAGGCAGCTGTCCAACTGCACCAACGGCGCCCGCAAACTGGAAAACTGCGGTCCTGCACCGGATCTCAGAGGTATTACCGGATGGCTCAACACACCCGGGAACCAACCGCTCGACCTGCGCTCGTTACGCGGCAAGGTCGTGCTGATCGACTTCTGGGCGTATTCGTGCATCAACTGCCAGCGCGCCATCCCGCACGTCGAGGGTTGGTACAAGGCTTACCACGACTCGGGTTTCGAGGTGATCGGCGTGCATACGCCGGAGTACGCCTTCGAGAAGGTCACCGGCAACGTCGCCAAAGGGGCTGCGGACCTGGGGATCACCTACCCGATCGCGCTGGACAACAGCTATTCGACCTGGACGAATTACCGCAACCGGTATTGGCCGGCGGAATATCTGATCGACGCCACCGGCACCGTGCGGCACATCAAGTTCGGTGAAGGCGACTACGACGGCACCGAGAAGCTGATCCGGCAACTGCTGGCCGACGCCCATCCCGGTGTCGAACTGCCCTCGGCGGTGGATGCGCCCGACACCACCCCGAAGGCCAAGCTGACGCCCGAGACCTACTTCGGTGTGGGCAAGATGGTCAACTACGCCGGCGGCGGGGTTTACGACGAGGGGTCGGCGACGTTCGCCTTCCCGACCGCCCTGCCCGACGACTCGTTCGCGCTGCAGGGCCCGTGGTCGCTGAACTATCAGGGCGCGACGTCCGACAGCGACGCCTCCGCCATTGAGCTGCACTATCACGCCAAGAACGTCTACATCGTCGCCGGCGGCACCGGGAGCCTGACGGTGACGCGCAACGGAACGCCGACGACGCTGCCGGTGAGCGGCCCGCCGACGTCGCACCAGATCGTCGCCGGAAGCGCGGTCGCGCCGGGAACCCTGCAGGTGCGGGTCGGTCGGGGGTTGACGGTGTACTCGTTCACCTACGGCTGAGGCTTCGATGGGTGATACCGCGATCCGGCCGCCTGTCGGCTCCGAATGACCTATGTTCATCACAGGTGGCCATGCAACGCCATCGGGACAACGCCATCTGGACAACGAAGGGAACCACACAGCGATGAAGGTGCACAACACGACAATTGCGGCAGCCGGGCTGGCAGCGGCGGCCGCGGTGAGCCTGGCAACGGTCACTTCGCCCACCGCCGCGGCGACCGATCTGGTCGGCCCCGGATGCGCGGACTACGCGGCGCTGCACCCCAGCGGCCCGGCTTCGGTAGACGGCATGTCGGAAGATCCGGTGGCTGTCGCGGCATCCAACAACCCCGAGCTGACCACACTGACCGCCGCGCTGTCCGGACAGCTCAACCCGCAGGTCAACCTGGTGGACACCCTGGACAGCGGCCAGTACACGGTGTTCGCGCCGACGGACTCCGCCTTCAACCAGCTGCCCGCCTCCACCATCGACGAGCTCAAGACGAACTCCGACCTGCTGAAGAAGATCCTCACCTATCACGTGGTGCAGGGCCAGCTGAGCCCGGCTCAGGTCGCCGGTGCCCACAAGACGCTGCAGGGCTCCAATGTGAACGTGTCCGGCCAGGGCAACAGCCTCAAGGTGGACAACGCCGGCGTGGTGTGCGGTGGTGTGCCCACCGCCAACGCAACGGTGTACATGATCGACACGGTGCTGATGCCGCCGGCGTAGCCTCCGCGACGGCGGGTGTGTCTTTCGGCAATCCCGCAGATACACCCGCCTCGCCAGGTGTGGCGTGTGCCAGAATGACAGGGCCAGAATGTCAGGGCCAGAATGACAGGGCGCAGTCAATCCGCAGCCGATCCTGAGGAGTCGTCGTGGCCAGTACCGAGGTGGCACGTGCCGACGGAGTCGACACCGTCGAGGTGCCGTCCGCGCAGTGGGGCTGGAGCCGGATCAACCACCGCACCTGGCACGTCGTGGGGTTGTGCGCCGCCGTATTTCTGCTGTTGATGATTCACGACGGCAACCACGTCGGCCGCATCGAGGACTGGTACTTGGTCGGCTTCGCCATCCTGGTGCTGTTCGTCGTGGCGCGCGACTGGTGGGGTCGCCGCCGCGGCTGGCTCAGGTAGTCGCCCCGACCCAGCGTCGCAGCCCCGTCGTCGCGCGCCTATCGTCGCGCGCGTCGCACCCATCCGCCGGCAAGCGCGCCAATCAGCAGCACGGCCAACGCCAGCGCCCACGGCCATCCCCCGTGTTGGTACACCCAGCCGGCCAGCGTGCCCTGCAGGCGCCCGGCGCCGGCGATCACCGCGTCCTCGGGGTTTCCGTTCGCGTCGAACAGGCGCACTTCGTAGTACCCGTAGTAGCCCACGTACAGCCCGACCAGCACCAGCAGCCCGCCGCCGATCCTGTTGACGAACGGCAGGATTCGACGAATATTGTCGACCAGCACCGAACTCGCCGACACCGCGCCCAGCGCCAGCACACCGACGACGAGGGTGATGCCCGCAACGTAGGCCAGATAGATCGCGATGCTGCCGACGATCGAACCGCCGCGAAAACCGGCCGCGGTGACGGCCAGGAACGGCCCGACGGTGCAACACAGCGAGGCGATCGCGTAGCTGACGCCGTAGCCGTACATCGATCCCAGCCGGACGGTCGGCGCCCATCGCGCACCGCGCGGCGCCGGCAACTTCAGCTGATGGCCCAGCAGTAACCAAATACCAAGGGCCACAAGCATTATCCCGATTATGGCGGTCACATACGGCAGGTACCGCTGCACCGCTGTCGCCGCAGAAATGGTCAGCGCGCCGAATACCGCGAACACCGTCATGAACCCCAGCGCCATCCCCACGGTGGCCAGCAGGGCCCGCCAGAGCGCCGCGGACCCGGTCGGCGCGGCCACCCCATCGCGCTGCCCACGCACCACCAGAATCAGATAGGCCGGCAGCATCGCGAAACCGCACGGGTTCAGTGCCGCCACCAATCCGGCGGCGAAAGCCAAACCGGTCAGCCGTTGGTCCACGCGCGGCACCTATCCGGTGAGCGCGGCCACACGTTCGGACAGCTCTTGCTCGGTCATGGCCGACGTCGGGTTGTTCACAAAGGTCGACGTGCCGTCGGCGCGGTAGAACACATAGGCCGGCTGCCAGGGCACGTTGTAGCGCGCCCAGATCGACCCGTCGGAATCGTTGAGGTTGGTGAAGCCGAGGTTGTACTTGGCGACGAAGTTCTGCATCGCCGAGACATCCGACTTGGCCGCGATCCCGACGAACGTGACCGCCGGATTAGCCGCCGCCACCTGGCTGACTGCCGGGGCTTCGGCATTGCAGAACGGGCACCACGGCGTCCAGAACCACAGCACCGCAGGCTTGCCTTGCAGGGTCGCTCCGTTGAAGGGCGCGCCGGTCAGCGTCGTCCCGGTGAACTGCAGGCGGTCGTCGGCTGCCAGCGCGCGTGGCGCGGCGTTCAGGCCGCACAGCAAGGCGGCTACGGCTACGGCTGCGACTGCGGCGACGCCGACTCTTGTCCATCGACGCGGCAGGTGAATTCTCATGGCACACCCCATCTGGCGACGCTATTGCCTCGGCCCTGCTAAACCGAGCCGGTTTCGTCCGATTATGCCGGTCCGAGTAACCGTTTCGGAATAGCACCCGCCACCGCTCACCGCCTCAGCGACCCGCCGCAAGGCCCGACCGGAAACACTCGACAGCGGTAGATCGAGGCTAACCTCGCAAACCCCGTGTGCCTCTCCTGTCGCTGGGCCGGGGATTATTACCTTCTCCAACTTGATGGCGTATGCGATATCACTTCGCAGCAGGATGTCATGGTCAGCTCCTGGTGCTGATGTGACTA
>NZ_JAVKSH010000009.1:0-45525 GCF_039583805.1 Mycobacterium sp.
CGAGATATCCGACCGTCGGATCGAGATCGACCGGACCATCGGGGCCGCGCCGCCGAAACCTGCCCGACCGGACCAAGACGAGCCGTCCGGCGACCGGGCGCTCAACGGGCGACCAGTCCGAACACGCCGGCCGACAGGTACAGCTAAGGGGCTGGGGCCGGGCCGCAAGCGTCAACGTGGACAGCACGGCGCGAGGTAGCGCGCCGGTACGACAGCTTCGCGCAAGGATCTTCAACACCGGCGGATGCGATCTGTTGCCGGTGGTCGACCGCGTCGACGCGTGGCGCGACGCGCCCTCGGTCTGGCCGTCGATGACCGGGAAGACCGTGTTTACCCGGGCTTAGGCGATATCGGCGACGAAAACCCCGACCCGGCGGGCCTGTAACCGCGCCGCCCAGGGCAGGTCCTTGCCGTCGGAGCCGGCGGGCACGATCCGTGGATTGGTGAGGTGCACCGTGCTGCGGATGAAGCGTACATCGGCCTCGCCGGCGGCCAGCACGTTCTTGACCCAATCGGTCTTCCCGTGCCCGAGCACGATGGTCAGCACGTTGCCTTTGCGGTAGGCGGTGACGATCGTCTCGTATGGCTTGCCGGACTTGCGGCCGCGGTGCGTGATGGTCGCCATCCCCGGTAGATAACGCGCGAAAGGTCTGATTGCCGGGTTGAAGTACTTGACCTGAAAGCGTTCCAGCCAGGGCGGGAAGATCATCGGTACGCCCGGCGCGCTGTTGGGGCGATCCTGTGCGGACATGCGGTCACTGTACCGGTCCGATATCCATTTGGCCTGCTCTGGGACAATGTACGACGTGAACGTGATGGCCCGCATCGACCTGCGCGGCACCGACCTCTCGGCAGCCAAGCTGCGGGCGGCGTTGCCGCGCGGCGGCGCCGACGTCGACGCCGTGCTGCCAGCCGTGCGGCCCATCGTCGAGGCGGTCGCCGAGCGGGGCGCCGAGGCCGCGTTGGACTTCGGTGAATCGTTCGACGGGGTGCGGCCGCCGGCCGTGCGGGTGCCGACCGCCGAGCTGGACGCCGCACTGGCCGGATCCGACCGCGACGTGCTGGCCGCGCTCGAGGTGGCGATCGAGCGGACCCGCGCCGTGCATGCCGACCAGCGCCGCGCCGATTCCACGACGGTGCTCGGTCCGGGCGCGACGGTCACCGAGCGCTGGGTTCCCGTCGAGCGTGTCGGCTTGTACGTGCCCGGCGGCAACGCCGTGTACCCGTCGAGCGTGGTGATGAATGTGGTGCCGGCACAGGCCGCCGGCGTCGGGTCGCTGGTGGTGGCCAGCCCACCGCAGGCTGCTTATAACGATCTGCCGCACCCGACGATCCTGGCCGCGGCGCGGCTGTTGGGCGTCGACGAGGTCTGGGCCGTCGGCGGGGCGCAGGCCGTGGCATTGCTGGCCTACGGCGGCGTCGACACCGATGGCGGTGAGCTGGCGCCGGTCGACATGATCACCGGCCCGGGCAACATCTACGTCACTGCGGCCAAGCGGCTCTGCCGCTCTCGGGTGGGCATCGATGGCGAGGCCGGGCCGACCGAGATCGCCATCCTCGCCGACCACACCGCAGATCCGTCGCATGTCGCGGCCGACCTGATCAGCCAAGCCGAGCACGACGAGGTGGCCGCCAGCGTGCTGGTCACCCCCAGTGCCGCGTTGGCCGACGCTACCGAAGCCCAGCTCGCATCCCAGCTGGAGACCACCGCGCACCGCGAACGGGTAACTACCGCGCTGCATGGACCGCAGTCGGCGGTCATCCTGGTCGACGACCTCGATGCCGGTATCCGCGCGGTCAACGCCTACGCCGCCGAGCATTTGGAGATCCAGACCGTCGATGCACCCGCTGTGGCGGCCCGGATCCATTCCGCCGGAGCGATTTTCGTCGGACCGTGGTCACCGGTCAGCCTGGGCGACTACTGCGCCGGATCCAATCACGTGCTGCCGACGGGGGGCAGCGCCCGGCATTCCGGCGGCCTGTCGGTGCAGACGTTCCTGCGCGGCATCCACGTCGTCGACTACACCGAGGCCGCGCTCAAAGACGTCTCCGGGCATGTGATCACGCTCGCCGGGGCCGAAGACCTGCCCGCCCACGGTGAGGCGATACGGCGGAGGTTCGAGCGGTGACCCGCCGCCCGACACTCGACGAGTTGCCGCTGCGCGAGGACCTGCGCAGCAAGTCGCCCTATGGGGCACCGCAATTGGCGGTGCCGGTGCGGCTGAACACCAACGAGAACCCGCACCCGCCGACTCGGGCGCTGGTCGACGACGTGGCCGAGTCGGTGTGTGCCGCGGCGGCCGGCCTGCACCGCTACCCCGACCGTGACGCGGTGGCGCTGCGCACCGACCTGGCCGCCTACCTGACCGCGCAAACCGGTGTGCGGCTCGGGGTGGAAAACCTTTGGGCCGCAAACGGTTCCAATGAAATTCTGCAGCAGCTGCTGCAGGCGTTCGGCGGGCCGGGCCGCAGCGCCATCGGATTCGTCCCGTCGTACTCGATGCACCCGATCATCTCCGACGGCACCCACACGCAGTGGTTGCAGGTGGCCCGCGCCGAGGACTTCAGCCTCGACCTGGACACGGCGGTCGCCGCCGTCGTCACGAACAAGCCCGACGTGGTGTTCGTTGCCAGCCCGAACAACCCGTCCGGGCAGAGTGTTCCGCTGCCCGACCTGCGGCGGCTGCTCGACGTCGCACCGGGAATCGTGATCGTCGACGAGGCCTACGGCGAGTTCTCGTCGCAACCCAGCGCGGTGCGGCTGATCGACGACTATCCGGCGACGCTCGTCGTCACCCGCACCATGAGCAAGGCGTTCGCCTTCGCCGGCGGCCGGCTCGGGTATCTGGCCGCCACCCCCGCCGTGATCGAGGCGATGCTGTTGGTGCGGCTGCCCTACCACCTGTCCTCGCCGACGCAGGCCGCCGCCCGTGCCGCGCTGCGGCACGCCGACGACACGCTGGGCAGCGTGTCCACCCTGATCTCCGAGCGCGAGCGTGTTTCGGAAGCGTTGGCCAGCAAGGGATTTCGTGTCGTCCCCAGCGACGCGAACTTCGTGCTGTTCGGGCGGTTCGCCGACGCGCCCAGCGCCTGGCAGCACTACCTGGACGCCGGTATCCTGATCCGCGACGTCGGCATCCCCGGATACCTGCGGGTCACCATCGGGCTGGCCGACGAGAACGACGCGTTCCTGCAGGCAAGCACCCCGATCGCCGCTGCCGAATTGGCCCGGCCGCTAGGAGCGTCATGACCGAAAACCGCTGCGCCCGTGTCGAGCGCACCACCAAAGAATCCGCGATTGTGGTCGAACTCGACCTCGACGGCAGCGGGCGGGTCGACGTCGACACCGGGGTCCCGTTCTACGACCACATGCTGACCGCGCTGGGCAGCCACGCCGGCTTCGACCTGACGGTGCGCGCCACGGGCGACGTGCAGATCGAAGCGCACCACACCGTCGAGGACACCGCGATCACGCTTGGCCAGGCGCTGGCGCAGGCCCTCGGCGACAAGAAAGGCATCGTCCGGTTCGGTGACGCGTTCATCCCGATGGACGAGACGCTGGTGCACGCCGCCGTGGACGTGTCCGGCCGCCCCTACTGCGTGCACACCGGGGAGCCGGATCACCTGCGGCACTTCACCATTGCCGGTAGTAGTGTGCCGTATCACACCGTCGTCAACCGGCACGTGTTCGAAACCCTGGCCGCCAACGCCCGCATCGCGCTGCACGTGCGCGTGCTCTACGGCCGCGACCCGCACCACATCACCGAGGCGCAGTACAAAGCCGTCGCGCGGGCGTTACGTCACGCCGTCGAGGTCGATCCGCGGGTGACCGGGGTGCCGTCCACCAAAGGGACCCTGTGAAATCGGTTGTGGTGCTCGACTACGGCTCGGGCAATCTGCGCTCGGCGCAGCGCGCGCTGCAGCGGGTCGGGGCGTCGGTCGAGGTGACCGCCGACGCGCAGGCCGCCGCCGCCGCCGACGGGCTCGTCGTCCCGGGTGTCGGCGCGTTCGAGGCCTGCATGGTCGGCGTGCGCACCATCGCGGGCGAGAAGATCATCGCCGAGCGCATCGCCGCCGGGCGGCCGGTGCTGGGGGTGTGCGTGGGTATGCAGATCCTGTTCGCCCGCGGCATCGAGTTCGGCGCTGAGTCGCAAGGCTGCGGGTGCTGGCCCGGTGCGGTCACCCGGTTGGACGCCCCGGTGATCCCGCATATGGGCTGGAACACCGTGGTCGCCGCGCCGGGCAGCGCGCTGTTGAAGGGGCTGGACCCGGACGCGCGGTTTTACTTCGTGCACTCCTACGCGGCGCAGCGCTGGCGGGGTGCGCCCGACGCGCTGCTGAGCTGGGCCACGCACGGTGGCCGGTTTTTGGCCGCGGTCGAGGACGGGCCGCTGACCGCCACCCAGTTTCATCCCGAAAAAAGCGGCGACGCCGGCGCGGTGCTGCTGGCCAACTGGGTCGAGGGATTATGACGGCGTCGGCGAAAGTGCATCCAGCGACGCAAACGCCGAGAAAACGCGACGCCAGTTGCACCCTCGTGCAACGGGGTGCGGCGTGAGCCTGATTCTGTTGCCCGCCGTCGACGTGGTCGACGGGCGCGCGGTGCGCTTGGTCCAGGGCAAGGCCGGCAGCGAAACCGCCTACGGTTCGGCGTTGGAGGCCGCGTTGGGCTGGCAGCGTGACGGCGCGGAATGGATCCACCTGGTCGATTTGGATGCGGCGTTCGGCCGCGGCTCCAACCGCGAACTGCTCGCCGAGGTTATCGGCAAGCTGGACGTGCACGTCGAACTGTCCGGCGGCATCCGCGACGACGACTCGCTCGCGGCCGCGCTGGCGACCGGCTGCGCCCGGGTCAACCTGGGCACGGCGGCGCTCGAGAACCCGGGCTGGTGTGCGCGGGTCATCAGCGAGTACGGCGACCGGGTGGCGGTCGGGCTGGACGTGCAGATCGCCGACGGCGAGTACCGGCTGCGCGGCCGCGGCTGGGAAACCGACGGCGGCGACCTCTGGGAGGTCCTGGAACGCCTTGACAGTCAGCGGTGTTCGCGGTTCGTCGTCACCGACGTCACCAAGGACGGCACGCTGAAGGGGCCCAATCTCACCCTGCTGGCCGCGGTCGCCGAACGCACCGACGTTCCGCTGATCGCCTCCGGCGGGGTGTCCAGCCTCGACGACCTGCGCGCCATCGCCACGGTCAGCGGTGTGCAGGGCGCGATCGTCGGTAAGGCGCTGTACGCCGGGCGATTCAGCCTGCCGCAGGCCCTGGCGGCGGTGCGGGAGTAGACCCGACGTGGATACCCGGGACCTGGAGGCGCTGGTGGCCGAGGCATCGGCGATCCTCGACGCCGCGGCCACGCCGTTTCTCGCCGGCCACCGCGCCGCCTCCGCGGTGCGCAAGAAGGGCGACGACTTCGCCACCACGGTCGACCTGGCCATCGAGCGCCGGGTTGTCGACGCGCTGGTCGCCGCCACCGGAATCGGCGTGCACGGTGAAGAGTTCGGCGGCCCGCCCGTCGAGGCGCCGTGGGTGTGGGTGCTCGATCCGATCGACGGCACGTTCAACTATGCGGCCGGGTCCCCGATGGCGGCGATCCTGCTGGGCTTGCTGCACGACGGCGACCCGGTGGCCGGGCTGACCTGGCTGCCGTTCACCGCGCAGCGCTACACCGCCGTTGCCGGTGGACCGTTGCTGAGCAACGGCGCGGCCAGGCCCGCGCTGAAGCCCGCGGACCTGGCCGAGTCGATGATCGGCATCGGCACGTTCAACGCGCAGGCGCGCGGCCGGTTCCCGGGACGCTACCGACTGGCCGTGCTGGAAAGCCTCAGCCGGGTGTCGTCGCGGCTGCGTATGCACGGCGCCACCGGCATCGACCTCGCGTACGTTGCCGACGGAATACTGGGTGGCGCAATCAGTTTCGGTGACCACATCTGGGATCACGCGGCCGGTGTGGCGCTGGTGCGGGCCGCCGGCGGCATCGTCACCAACTTGGCCGGCGAGCCGTGGACTCTCGGCGCGCGCTCCGCACTGGCCGCGGCGCCCGCCGTGCATGCCCAGATCCTGGAGATCGTGTGTGGCATCGGCGCACCAGAGGAGTATTGAGATGTATTGCGGCGCAGGGCTTGCGGTGCGGGTGATCCCGTGCCTGGACGTCGACGACGGCCGGGTGGTCAAGGGTGTCAACTTCGAAAACCTGCGCGACGCCGGTGATCCCGTCGAACTCGCCGCCGCCTACGACGCCGAGGGCGCTGACGAGCTGACGTTCCTGGACGTGACCGCCTCGTCGTCGGGACGTGCCACCATGCTGGAGGTGGTGCGCCGGACGGCCGAGCAGGTGTTCATTCCGCTCACGGTGGGTGGCGGGGTTCGGACGGTGGCTGACGCCGACGCGCTGCTGCGGGCCGGGGCGGACAAGGTGTCGGTCAACACCGCTGCCATCGGTCGGCCCGAACTGCTGGCCGAGCTGGCCCGACAGTTCGGGTCGCAGTGCATCGTGCTGTCCGTCGACGCACGCACCGTGCCGTCCGGTTCGCCCCCCACGCCGTCGGGGTGGGAGGTGACCACGCACGGCGGGCGCCGCGGCGCCGGAATCGACGCCGTGCGATGGGCGATCCGGGGCGCCGAACTCGGGGTGGGGGAGATCCTGCTGAATTCCATGGACGCCGACGGCACGAAGGCCGGCTTCGACCTGCCGATGCTGCGGGCGGTGCGAGCGGCGGTGACCGTTCCGGTGATCGCCAGCGGGGGTGCCGGGGCGGTGGAGCATTTCGCAGCCGCCGTGCGGGCCGGCGCCGACGCGGTGTTGGCGGCCAGCGTGTTTCACTTTCGGCAGCTGACGATCAGGCAGGTGAAATCCGCGATGGCCAATGAAGGGATCACCGTGCGATGACGCTGGATCCGGCCATCGCGGCACGCCTCAAACGCAACAGCGACGGGCTGTTCACCGCCGTGGTTCAAGAACGCGGCAGCGGGCAGGTGCTCATGGTCGCCTGGATGGACGACGAAGCGCTGGCCCGCACCATAGAAACCCGCCGGGCGACGTATTTTTCACGGTCCCGCGGTGAGCAGTGGGTCAAGGGCGCCACCTCGGGCCACACCCAGTACGTGCATTCGGTGCGGCTGGACTGCGACGGCGACGCCGTGCTGTTGACAGTCGACCAGGTCGGCGGGGCCTGCCACACCGGCAGCCACAGCTGCTTCGACACCAGCGTGCTGCTGGAAACCTCAGAACGCCCACCCGACAGCTGAAGAGCCCCGCGCCGGTCAGGGGCTTTCTACGGTGATTGCAAGGTTTTTGACCGCGGCGGGGTCGTTATCGGTGACACCGACCTTCGACGCACCGCCGGGTGAACCCAGTTCTGCGAAGAAGTCAACGTTGATCTGGCGGTACTCGCTCCACTGCTCGGGCACGTCGTCTTCGTAGTAGATGGCCTCGACCGGGCACACCGGCTCGCACGCGCCGCAGTCGACGCATTCGTCGGGATGGATGTAGAGCATTCGAGTGCCCTGGTAGATGCAATCGACAGGGCACTCGTCGATGCACGCCTTGTCGTTGACGTCGACACAGGGTTCGGCAATCACGTACGTCACGAGGGTGTCCTTCCTGTTGCTATCCCGATGCCCGGAAGATCAGCCATGCCCAACCCGGAGCAGTTCGGCAAGGCTGGGCAGTTTGACGCGGGGCCGCCCCTGGTTCTCACCGGCCTGGCGTTCGACGCGGTCGATTGCCTGCCAGTGCGCGGCGGTGACGAGCTTGGGCTGGCGAGAGGCCAGCCACTGCATGAGTTCCTCCGCGTGATCGTCGCCGAAATCGGCCGGCGGCGCGCCCGAAAGATCTTTGAGCAGGGTGTCGACTGTTTCCTGGGCGTCTTTTTTGTTGGTTCCGATCACCCCGGTAGGGCCCCGTTTGATCCAGCCGACCACGTATTCGTTGCGGCTGCCAGCGATTCGGCCATTGCTGTTGGGGCCATTGCCGTTCGGTATGGTGCCGCTGGCTTCGTCGAACGGCAGACCGGGGGTGGGTACGCCGCGGTAGCCGACCGCGCTCACCACCAGCCGGACGGGCAGCTCCTCACGGGCGCCGGTGTCCTTGGCCACCATTCGCCCGTTGTCGTCGCTGACCAGCTCGTTGCGACCGAGCACGATGCGCTCAACCCTGTCGGTGCCTTTGATTTCGATCGGGGAGGTCAAGAAACGCAACACAATTCGGCGGTTTCCGGGCCGGGGGGAACGCCCGGCGTAGTCGCGGAGCACTTTGATGTTCTGCTTGGCGGTTTTGCCTACCGCGGCCGCGTCGTCGTCGGTGACACCTTCCAGCTGGGCCGGGTCGACCACCACATCGACGCCGTCGAGGTCACCCAGTTCGCGCAACTCCAGGGTGGTGAACGCGGTCTGCAACGGGCCCCGCCGGCCGATGATCACCACTTCCTGAATCCCTCTCGTGCGCAACGAATCCAGCGAGTGGTCGGCGATGTCGGTCTTGGCAAGCACGGCGGGATCGGTGACCAGGATGCGGGCCACGTCGAGGGCGACGTTCCCGTTGCCGACGACGACGGCGCGTCCCTCCGACAGGTCGGGGTCCAGATGCGCGAAATGGGGGTGCGTGTTGTACCAGCCGACGAAATCCACAGCCGATATGCGGCCCGCCAGATCTTCGCCCGGAATATTGAGCGGCCGCGCCGTTTGCGCCCCGACGGCATAGATCACGGCGTCGTATCGCTCGGCGAGCTCGGCCGCCTGGATGTGCTCGCCCACGGCGATGTTGCCGAAGAAGCGTACCCGGGGGTCGTCGGCGGTCTTTTCGAATTGAGCGCTGACCGACTTGATCTTCGGGTGGTCGGGCGCCACGCCGGAACGCACCAGACCCCAGGGCGTCGGCAGCATCTCGGTCATGTCGACCGCGACCTCGATGTCGTCGCAGCTGTCGGCGGCTTTCAGCAGCGACGCGGCCGCGAAGAATCCCGAGGGACCGGAACCGACGATCGCAACGTGGTACGGGCGCATTGTCAGGGCCTCCTGTGGCGTTCGGCGCTCAAGGGACCGGTCAAGCCGCGAGGGTGCGGCGTGCCGCGGCGGTATCGGCCCATCCTGGGTGCCTCCGCCTGGTCGTTTGGGCGGCTCATGGCTTCGATGGTCGTTGCTTCGCGGGCCGCTGAGTAGAGGTCTTGATATTGTGGAGTCACAGGAATTCGTTGTGTCGGTGCGTCGTGCCGCAGTCAGGGACCTGCCGGCCGACAGTGCTCGGCATCAGACATGAGAGTCACTGCGCATGGCTGGTCATCGGGGTGTGCTGCAGGTCGGTTGTGCGGGCTGCCTACCGGTTGCCGAGGCGGCACGCTCGTCAAGCCGCAGCACCATTATTTCGGGACACCATTATTTCGGGACACCATTGTGATGGCGGACGATGCTGGTGAATGCGCACAAAGTTCGTGGGCGAGTTGACTGAACATGTCGCTCAGTCCCCGTATGCCCGACCTTGCTTCATTGGAGACCTTTCTGGCTATCGCCAGGGCAGGCAGCATCGGCGGCGCCGCTCGCGAGCTCGGGTTGACCCAACAAGCTGTGTCAGCGCGGCTCGCATCGATGGAGACGCAGATCGGCGTGGGTCTGGTTGTTCGCACGACACGCGGCTCACAGCTCACGTCTGCCGGCGTTCTCGTGGCCCAGTGGGCAGGCCGCCTGGTCGACGTCGCCCATGAGGTCGACGCGGGTCTGGGCTCGCTGCGAGCCGAAGCCCATCAGCGCATCAAGGTGGTGGCCAGCCAGACGATCGCCGAACAACTCATGCCGCACTGGTTGGTGTCGTTGCGGGCCGCTGCCGCACGGCCTGGCGGCACCGCCCCTGAAGTGATTCTGACCGCCACCAACAGCGACAACGCGATCGCCGCGGTCCGCGACGGCGCCGCGGACCTCGGTTTCGTCGAGAACCCCGATCCACCAAAGGGATTGGGTAGCTGTGTGGTGGGGCACGACGAACTGGTGATCGTCGTCCCGCCGGATCACAAGTGGGCTCGGCGGTCACGGATCGTGACCGCCGCCGAACTCGCGCAGACACCGCTGGTCACCCGCGAACCTCGTTCGGGCATACGCGATTCGCTCACCGCGGCCGTACGGCAGGCGCTGGGTGACGACATGCAGCAAACGCCCCCCGTACTCGAGTTGTCCTCCGCTGCGGCGATGCGCGCCGCGGTCCTCGCCGGTGCGGGACCGGCGGTCATGAGTCGGCTGGCGGTGGCCGACGACCTGGCGGTCGGTCGCTTACGCGCCGTCGCCATTCCCGAGTTGAACTTGCGGCGTGAGCTGCGGGCCATCTGGGTCGGGGGCCGCACGCCACCGGCCGGCGCCATACGAGCCCTGCTCAGCCACATCAGACATACCTGCACGCCGGCGGCGCGCAAGTAGCCGCATGTGATGCGGGCCAGGTTCAGGCCGCGACGCGGTGAGCCGGCGCCTGCTCGAAGCGCTCCAGCACAGTTTCGGCCACCAGCCGATGTGCCCCCAGCGGCTGCGCCATCGCGATACGGGTTTGTCGCGCGTAGGCGGCCACCCGGTCGGGGAGCAGTCCCGACGCCAGGAACCAGGGCGCGATCACCAGCCGACGGGCGCCGCCGCGCCGTAGTTGCTCGGCGGCCTCGGCCAGCGCAGGATCGGGTCCGGTGACGAAGGCCATCACGGTGCCGGCCCAGCGGGTGCCGGTCGCAAGCTTGGCTGCCACTGTTGCCGTGCGCGCGTTCGCTGCGGCATCGGACGAGCCGATCGCGGCCAGCAGCACGCCCAGCCCGCTGTCATGATCGGAAACCCCCACCGCGGCAAGACGTTCGCGCAGCACCGATACCAGCCGATCATCTTCGCCGAGCACGTCGGCCTGGCGGACACCGCAAGCACCGGCGCGCGCAATCTGTTCGGGGATATCGACGCGGGCATGGTAGGCGCTGGCCAGCAGCAGCGGACACACGACTGCCCGGCGGGTTGTCGGCAACCCCGCGAGCACGTCGACCAGCCGTGGTGAATTCTGTTCCAAGAACGCGGTTTGCACGTCGAGGCCCGGCCGCATCCGTGCAAGTCGACCCGCGACGGCGCGCACGTTGGCGGCCGATCGCGGATCCTTGCTACCGTGCGCGGTCAGCACGAGCGTGTTCACGGCGCGTGCAGCCCGCATTCGGTCTTCGCCTGCCCTCGCCAGCGCCCGCTGCGGGGATCGGCGCCGGCCACCGGTTTCGCCGTGCAGGGGGCGCAGCCGATCGACGGATAGCCTTCGTCGACCAGAGGATTGACCAGGACGTTGTTTTGCGCGATGTAGTCGGCCATGTCCTGGTCGGTCCAGGCGACGATCGGGTTGACCTTCACCAGCCCGAATTTGTCGTCGAAGCTGATCACCGGGGCGTTGGCGCGGGTGGGCGCCTCGACTCGCCGCAGCCCGGTCACCCAGGCGGAGTAGCCACTCAGCGTTGTGGTCAGCGGGACAACCTTGCGCAACCGGCAGCACTCGTTGGGGTCGCGGGCGAACAAATCCTTGCCGAGCAGTGCGTCCTGCTCGGCCACGGTGTGCTCGGGAGTGGCATTGATCATCTGCACGTCGTAGATCGATTCGATCGCGTCGCGGGTGCCGAGGGTTTCCGGAAAGTGGTAGCCGGTGTCGAGAAAAAGGACCGGAACGCCAGGGCGGACCTTGGCGGCCAGCTCGACCAGCACGCCGTCCTGCATATTGGAGGCCACCAACCAGTCACATCTCGCACCCCCGCGGGCTCCGTCGGCGCCGCCGAAATGCTCATCGGTCCAGCGCAGTATGTCGACGGCGCCGGCATCTTCCAGCTCCGCCGCGCCGCGTTCAGCAAGCTCGCGTAGTTCGGCTTCGGTCAATTTTTTCGCCTCTCCAGTTATCGCAGTTCTGCTTCGTCGGCGCGCATCGCCCACTGCGCGAAGCGCTCGCCTTCGCTGCGGTTTTTTACGAACGCGCGAACCAGCCGGTCGATGTAATCGCCCAGCTCGTCACTAGTGACCTTGTGGTTGCGCAGTTTTCGGCCGAATCCGCTGTCCAGCCCAAGGCTACCACCTAGGTGTACTTGGAATGCTTCAACTGATCCGCCGTGACCATCGTCCACCATTTGGCCCTTGAACCCGATGTCGGCCACCTGAATTCGGGCACACGAATTGGGACAGCCGTTGAGGTGAACCGTGATCGGCACATCCAGATCGCCGTTGATCTCGCCGAGGCGTTGTTCCAATTCGGGCACCAGCGTCTGGGCCCGCACCCGTGTTTCGGCGAACGACAGCTTGCAGAACTCGATGCCCGAGCAGGCCATCAAGTTCTTTCTCCAATGCGACGGCCGCGACGGCAACCCCAGCGCGTCCAGGCCGGCCACCATGTCGTCGAGGGCGTCGTCGGGCACGTCCAGAACGACCAGCTTCTGGTATGGGGTGAACCGCGCCCGGTTCGACCCTGCCCGCTCCATGAGGTCGGCGACCGCGCACAGCGTGGTGCCCGACACTCGCCCGGCGATCGGGGCAACACCGACTGAGTTGAGTCCGTTCTTCAAGCGCTGCACCCCGACGTGGTCGATCGGATGCTTGAGCGGTTCGGGGGCCGGGCCGTCGACGAGTTTGCGGCCCAGATACTCGTCCTCGAGCACCTGGCGGAATTTCTGCGCACCCCAGTCCTTGATGAGGAACTTCAACCGAGCTTTGGAACGCAACCGCCGATATCCGTAGTCACGGAACGCTTTCACCACGGCCTCCCACACATCGGGCACCTCGTCCAGAGGCACCCATGCGCCGACCCGCTGGGCCAGCATCGGGTTGGTGGACAGGCCACCGCCGACCCACAGATCCAGTCCGGGGCCGTGCTCGGGATGGTTGACGCCGATGAACGCGACGTCGTGGGTCTCATGGGAGACGTCCTGCAGGCCTGATATCGCGGTCTTGAATTTGCGGGGCAGGTTCGCGTACTCGGGATTGCCCAGGAACCGCCGCAAGGTCTCGTCGATCGCCGGGGTCGCGTCGAGGACCTCGTCCAGGGAGTCGCCGGCCAGTGGTGACCCGTGAATGGCCCGTGGGCAGTCGCCGCAGGCCTCGGTGGTCTGCAAGCCGACCGCGGCAAGCCGTCGCCAGATCTCGGGGACGTTCTCGATTTCTATCCAATGGAACTGCACGTTCTCCCGGTCGCCGATATCGGCGGTGTCGCGGGCGAACTCGGTGGAGATCTGCCCGAGCGTGCGCATCCCGTCGACCGACAGCGGCTTCCCGTCCGAGCGCACCCGCATCATGAAGTAGGGAGCCTCGATGGTGTCGATGTTTTCGTCGCCGGTCCAGGTGCCGTCGTAGCCCTGTTCGCGCTGGGTGTAAAGCCCCATCCAGCGGAAGCGCCCGCGCAGGTCCGTCTTGTCGATACTGTCGAAACCCTGCTTGGCATAGACGTTTTCGATGCGCGTCAGCACATTGAGAGGTGCGTCGTCGAACTTGATCTTCTCGTTGTCGTTGAGCGGCTCGCGCTCGCCGAGCGCCCACTGGCCTTCGCTACGAGTCTTCGCGGGACGAGGTGTGCTCATCGACGCCATCTCCTTCACAGATCCTGCCGTTACTGCCCACCGCATGCATCACCGGAACCTTGTCCGTCGACACATAGCTGCCCCCAGGCCGGCCGCATGTGACGTGCACGACAGGAGGATGACCGCTGACGGCACGCAACGCACGGGCTCGCGCTGTTTCGCTCGGGTGTTCAGTTCGTTCGACGGCTAACTTTCTCGATGGTCCATGGCCCACCACGCCGTGGGTAGAGGCTTAGCTGTTGTGGGGACACAACAGCTCGTTGTGTACGGGGTCTCGTTGTGTACGGGGTCCACGACCTTACGCGATGTCGCATATCGCCGTCCCGCGTCAACCCTGCCATGGCCGACCCTGGTCGACCATGGCCGGCGCCTCCAAGGCCAGGTTCGGACGTACCGGCGACTGCGGCGGTATCGCCAACCCCGCGCACATTACCTTCGATGTTCTGCTGCCGCGGCACTGCGCGGCGTGGCCTCAGCGTAAAGACACAATGGTGTGAGTTCGGTGTGTCTGTGCTGGGAATGACCTGGAAATCAGCGGCTGCGGTGCTGCTTGGACGTGGCGCGGGGCGGTCTTCCCGTCCCGGCCCGCGGTAATTCACCGCCAACTCACGGGTCTCCGCGGGGGCCGGTTGCGTTTCGGTGTCTCCCGCGCAACCCACCGCCATGCGTCTCGTCGTTGGGCGCTCGGCGTGCGTGTACGGTGCGGTCATGACCGATCGCAACCGCCGCTTCCTGCTCCGTGAACGTCCCTCCGGGCGCATCGGCCCCACCACCTTCGAACTTGTCGACGAGTCAGTGCCCGACATCACGGATGGCGAGGCGCTCGTCCGCGTCGACTGGATCTCGCTCGACCCGACGAACCGCGGGTGGATCAACGACACACCGTCATACCTACCGCCGGTCGGTATCGGCGAGGTGATGCGCGCGGGCGGGCTCGGCGAGGTTGTCGCGTCGAAGAATCCGAATTACCCGGTCGGCCAGACCGTGCAGGGTCTGGTCGGCTGGCAAGAGTATGCGGTCGCCTCGGAGGCGGCGCCGCTACTGCCGGTCCACGTCGCCGAGGGCGTGTCGCCGAGTGCCTACTTGGGCGCGCTCGGCATGACGGGGCTCACCGCGTGGGTGGGGATCCGCGACATCGGCACACCGCGGCCGGGTGAGACGGTGGTGATCTCGGCCGCGGCCGGGGCGGTCGGGTCGGTCGCAGGCCAGCTCGCCAAGGCCGACGGCGCGCGCGTCGTCGGGATCGCGGGCGGACCCGAGAAATGCGCGCTGCTGACCCGGCAGCTCGGCTTCGATGCCGCCGTGGACCACCGCGCCCAGGACTGGCGCGCCCAGCTCGCCGCGGCCACGCCCAACGGTGTCGACGTCGACTTCGAGAACGTCGGCGGCGACATCATGGACGCCGTCTTCGCGCGGCTGAACGTCCGGGCACGGGTCGCGCTGTGCGGACTGATCTCCGGCTACAACGACGCCGACCCGCCGCCCGGACCGCGGGCGTTCGGCAACCTGCTCATCCAACGCGCGACGGTGCAGGGCTTCATCGTCCTCGACCACTTCGCCCGCGCGCCGCAGGCAAACGCCGAGATCTCCGGACTGATCGCGCAGGGCAAGCTCACGCCGCTGGAGACCGTCGTCGAGGGCTTCGAGCAGCTGCCGACGGCGATAAACATGCTGTTCGACGGCAAGAACGTCGGCAAGCTCGTCGTCAAGACGTCGGGCTGAGCACCGAGCTGTGGTTCAGCCGAATTCGAGCAGCGCGTAGGCGCCACGGAACGGCTTGACGGGCGCAAAGTTCCAGAACGCCGGGAACAGGGTCCGGAAGAAAAACCCCCGCCCCCTGGGCATCGGCACGTCGTGCACCGCCCGCACGCCGGGCATGGTGGTGGCCAGGTCCGCCAGTTGACGCACCGAAAGGCTGAACGGCATCGGCGGCACCCGGTACTGTTTGGACGACCGCATCCCTTTCGGCGCCAGCTTCTTCACGATCGTCGGCGGCAGGTCGAAAAACATCTGCCCGCCGGGAAACCGCTTGGCGCACGCGGCGATCAGGCCCAGCGCCTCGCCGGGTTGCAAATACATCAACAGCCCCTCGGCGGTGACGAACACACCGTTGCTGCTGTCGATCGTGTCCATCCAGGTGTGGTCCAGAGCGGACTGCGCGATGTACGTGATCCGCGGGGAGTGCGGCAGCAGGCGCTGCCGCAATTCGATGACCGGCTCAAGATCGACTGATGCCCAACGGAATCGAGCATCCGGCAGTGCGCTGGTCAGACGCCAGAAGCTGGTCTGGAAGCCTTCCGCCAGAGCGACGACGGTGGCTTCGGGATGCGCGGTGAAATAGCGGATCGCGCACCGGTCGACGGCCAGCGACCGCAACGCCATTTCCTGGCCTTTGCGCCCGAACTTGTCGAAGTCGACGTCGATGGACCTGACCAGCTCGATGGCCATCGGGTCGTCGATGATGGCGTCCGGGTGGGCCGCCTGGAACGCGCGGCCGTTGAGCGTCATCAGAGCTGTTTCGGAGACGCCGGACAGCGCGCTGGCGTCAACTTTGTCGTCGGCGGTGTCACTCATCGGGACTCACCCTACCGGCGTGACGACCGTCGATGCGCCTGGCCGACGCGCTCGCCGGCCCGTGTGTCCAGACCTTCGGCCGCGACGACCGCGGCGCGGGGCCATTCGCCGCGGCGCACTGCCGGCTCGATGCGGTCACGGCGGATGGCCTCGACGTCGATCGCCATGTCGCGGGCCACCGCGGCCGGCACCCGGAAAGAAAAGCGGCGCTCGTCGGTGGCAACGGCCAGCAGCGCGTCGGTATCGGTCAATCCGTTGGCGCGCCAGGTGTCTTCCGCCCATGTGAACGGCCTGAGCCCGGAGAAGGTGTTGACATAAACCACCCACAACCGGACGTTGCGCTCGTTGTACAGCTTGTCGATCGCCCGCTCCACCGCGGCGCGGTCCGGCGCTGCCAACACGCCGGATTGGTCGGTGATGTAGCGCGACAGCTGCAGGGCCGGCACGGCGCCGGCGGGCGGCTGGGGCTGCGGCGCGGCGTTGTCGGTCAGCTGTGGCTGCGGCGCGGAGGTGGCGCCGTCGGTCGGCTGGGGCGGCTGCCCGCGCAGCAGCTGTTCTCCGACGGCTGCGACCAGCCCGAACAGCACGAGCGCGACGATCGCGAACAGCAGCGCCGCGGGCCGCACGCGGCGCTGCCGCCGGGCGGGCGGCGCGGGCATCGATGGCGCGGCGACGGCGCGGGCCGGGCGCGCCGCAACCGCGGGCATGGTGGCCGAGGCCGCGGTCGGCCGGTCACGCAACGCCATCGCGAAATCCGAGCAGCTCGAATACCTTTCACCGGGCTCCTTGGCGAGCGCGCGGGCGAAGGCGGCGTCCAGGCCCGCCAATTCTGCACGCCGGTCGCCGATCAGCGGTGGCAGCTCGGACAGGTGAGCGGCGATGACGACCGCCGGATTGGAGTTCGCAAACGGCGCCGCTCCGGTCAAAAGCTGAAAAGCTGTGCAGCCCAACGCGTATTGGTCGGCCCGCCCGTCGATGTCAGCGCCCCGAAGTTGCTCCGGTGCGGCGTATGCCGTCGTCCCGACGATCATATTCGTCGCGGTCAGGCCGCTGACTTCCCCGAGCTGGCGGGCGATTCCGAAATCGGCGAGCATGATCCGGCGGCCGCGCGGGGTGGGCCCGCCCAACAGGATGTTTGCCGGTTTGACGTCGCGGTGCAACAGCCCGTGCGAATGCGCGTGGTCGAGCGCGTCGGCAACCGTGGTCACGATCGGAAACGCCTCTGCAAGTGGCATTCCGGACGGATATCGGTTGCGCAGCAACGCCAACGCGTCGGCGCCGTCCACATAGTCCATCGAGATCCACAGCTGCCCGAGGTATTCCCCCCGGTCGTGGATGCCGACGATATTCGGGTGCCACAGCCCGGCGGCGAGGTCGGCTTCCCGGTTGAACCGCTGCCGGAACTCGCGGTCGGCGGTCAGATTGGCCGGCAGGATCTTCAGGGCGTCCCGGCGGGGCAGCCGCGGATGCTGCGCGAGATACACCTCGCCCATGCCCCCCGAGCCCAACAACCGCACGATGGTGTATCCGGCGAAGACCTCGCCACCCTGCAGCGGCATGCGTGCATGTTCCTTGCGCTAGGCAGACGACCGGGCCCGCAGCGTAGCCAACGCCTTGTCGGCGTGGGTGTCCATGTTGAACTCGCTGCCGACCACGTCGAGCACCGTGCGGTCGGTGTCGATGACGAACGTGGTGCGCTTGACCGGCATCAGCTTGCCGAGCAACCCGCGTTTGACGCCGAACATGGCGGCCACCGTGCCGTCGCTGTCCGAGAGCAGGGGGTAGTCGAACCGCTGCGCGTCGGCGAACTTCGCCTGCTTGGCAACGGGATCGGTGCTGATTCCCACCCGAGACGCGCCGACCGCGGCGAATTCACTCGCCAGGTCCCGGAAGTGGCAGGCCTCCTTGGTGCAGCCCGGCGTCATCGCCGCCGGGTAGAAGAACAGCACCACGGGACCGTCGGACAGCAGTTCGCTCAACGCGCGTTGCGTTCCGGTCTGGTCGGGAAGCGCGAAGTCTGGCACGGTGTCACCGGTTTTCATGGCCGCCACGTTACGCCAGCGGCGGCCAGGCCATCTGGGAAGATGAGCGGATGCACACCAACCTCGCTGCGGCCACCACCGCGCGGCACGATTTCCGTGCGCTGGCAGCCGAGCATCGGGTGGTGCCGGTGACCCGCAAGGTGCTGGCCGATTCCGAAACGCCGCTGTCGGCCTACCGCAAGCTCGCCGCCGACCGGCCGGGCACGTTCCTGCTGGAGTCCGCCGAGAACGGCCGATCCTGGTCACGGTGGTCGTTCATCGGCGCCGGCGCGCCGTCGGCGCTGACGGTGCGCGACGGCGAAGCCGTCTGGCTGGGTGCGGTGCCGCGGGACGCGCCCACCGGCGGCGACCCGCTGGCCGCGCTGCGCGCCACGCTGGAGTTGCTGGCCACCGAGCCGCTGCCGGGGCTGCCGCCGCTGTCGAGCGGCATGGTGGGGTTCTTCGCCTACGACCTGGTGCGACGGCTGGAGCGGCTGCCCGAGTTGGCCGTCGACGACCTGGTCCTGCCCGACCTGCTGTTGCTGCTCGCCACCGACCTGGCCGCCGTCGACCACCACGAGGGCACCATCACGCTGATCGCCAACGCGGTGAACTGGAACGGCACCGACGAGCGGGTCGACGAGGCCTACGACGACGCGGTCGCGCGGCTGGACGTGATGACGGCGGCGCTGGGCCAGCCGCTGCCGTCGAGCGTCGCCACGTTCAGCCGCCCCGAGCCGCGATACCGCGCGCAGCGCACGGTCGAGGAGTACGGCAAGATCGTCGACTACCTGGTGGGCCAGATCGAGGCCGGCGAGGCGTTTCAGGTGGTGCCGTCGCAGCGTTTCGAGATGGACACCGATGTCGCGCCCATCGACGTGTACCGGATGCTGCGGGTGTCCAACCCCAGCCCGTACATGTATCTGATGCATGTCCCGGATGAGACTGGGGGAACAGCCTTTTCGATCGCGGGATCCAGTCCGGAGGCGCTGGTGAGCGTGCAGGACCGGCGGGCGACCACGCATCCGATCGCCGGGACGCGGTGGCGTGGTCAGACCGACGAGGAGGACCAGCTCCTGGAGAAGGAGCTGCTGCACGACGACAAGGAACGCGCCGAGCACCTGATGCTGGTCGACTTGGGCCGCAACGACCTCGGCCGGGTGTGCGTGCCGGGAACGGTGCGCGTGGAGGATTACAGCCACATCGAGCGCTACAGCCACGTCATGCACCTGGTCTCCACGGTCACCGGGATGCTTGCCGAGGACCGCACCGCGCTGGACGCGGTGACGGCCTGCTTCCCGGCCGGCACCCTGTCCGGCGCGCCGAAGGTGCGCGCCATGGAGCTGATCGAAGAGGTGGAAAAGACCCGTCGCGGCCTCTACGGCGGGGTGATCGGCTACCTCGACTTCGCCGGCAACGCCGATTTCGCGATCGCCATCCGCACCGCCCTGATGCGCGACGGCACCGCCTACGTGCAGGCCGGCGGCGGGGTGGTGGCCGACTCCAACGGGCCCTACGAGCACACCGAGGCGGCAAACAAGGCACGCGCGGTGCTCAGCGCGATCGCCGCCGCCGGGACGCTGAGCACGGCGTCGGCGGGCGGCAATGGCTGATCGGCGTTGCCGGCCCACGCTGCGGTCGGCGCAGATGCTGCTGGTGGTCGCCGCCGGCGGGCTGTGGGCGGCGTCGCGGCTGCCGTGGGTCGTCATCCGCTCCTTCGACGGGCTGGGCCCCCCCAAGGCAACCACCCTGTCGGGCGCGTCCTGGTCGTCGGCGCTGGTTCCGTTGGCGGTCGTGCTGCTGGTCGCTGCCGTCGCGGCGCTCGGCGTGCGGGGTTGGCCGCTGGCCGTGCTGGCCGTCGTGCTGGCAGCGGCCAGCTTGCCGATCGGGTACCTCGCGGTCAGCATGTGGGTGGTCCCCGACGTGGCCGCCCGGGGCGCCGATCTCGCGCACGTCCCGCTGTCGTTCCTGATCGGGAGCACCCGGCAGTACGCGGGCGCGACGATCGCACTCGCGGCCGCGGTGTGCACCCTGGCCGGCGCGGTGGCGCTGATGCGGGTGGCGCGGGCCTCCCGGCGCGGCGAGACGAGGTACGTCACTCCCGCCGCACGGCGGTCGCAGGCCCCCCTCGACGACGGCCTCACCTCCGAGCGCATGATCTGGGACGCGCTCGACGAGGGCCGCGACCCAACCGATCAGCCGCGCAGCGAGGGTCGGTGACGGGGCAGGCGCCGACTGCCGCTACCCTTCGATGATCGCCATCGAATCTCGGGGAGGACCGGCAGGCATGAGCCCGGCAACCGTGCTCGACTCCATCGTCGAAGGAGTTCGCGCCGACGTTGCCGCCCGTGAGGCGGCCGTGAGCCTGTCCGAGGTGAAGGCCGCCGCCGAGGCGATGCCGCCCCCGCTCGACGTGATGGCGGCGTTACGCGAGCCCGGCATCGGCGTCATCGCCGAGGTCAAGCGCGCCAGCCCGTCGGCGGGCCCGCTGGCGCCGATCCCCGATCCCGCCGAACTGGCCCGCGCCTACCAGGACGGCGGTGCGCGGATCATCAGCGTGGTCACCGAAAAGCGACGCTTCAACGGAACGCTCGACGATCTCGACGCGGTGCGGGCGGCGGTCTCTGTGCCGGTGCTGCGCAAGGATTTCGTGCTGCGGCCCTACCAGATTCACGAGGCGCGCGCACACGGCGCCGACATGCTGCTGCTGATCGTGGCGGCGTTGGACCAATCCGCTCTGGTGTCGATGCTGGAGCGTACCGAGTCGCTGGGCATGACCGCCCTGGTCGAAGTGCACACCGAAGAAGAAGCCGACCGCGCGCTCACGGCCGGGGCACGGGTGATCGGCGTCAACGCAAGGGATCTCACGACGCTGACAGTGGATCGGGACTGCTTCGCGCGTATCGCCCCGGGCCTGCCCACCGATGTGATCAGGGTCGCCGAGTCCGGGGTGCGGGGCACCGCCGACCTGTTGGCCTACGCCGGCGCGGGTGCCGACGCGGTGCTGGTAGGCGAAGGCCTGGTCACCAGCGGTGATGCGCGCGCGGCCGTCGCCGATCTGGTGACCGCGGGGAGGCATCCGTCGTGTCCGAAGCCATCCCGGTAGACTTCGCTTCGAGCCGGGTTGGGAATGGCCGAACCCGATGAGCCGCTTACCCATTGAGCCTTTCTGATGGCAGAAATCGTGCGTCCGGAACTTCCGCGTGCCAGCTCGGCGATCGCCGAGCCCACCCGTCACGACCCTGACGCGCGTGGGCATTTCGGCGTCTACGGGGGTCGGTTCGTCGCGGAGGCGCTGATGGGGGTGATCGAGGAGGTCACCGCCGCCTACGACAAGGCCCGCGCCGACCCGGGGTTCCTGGACGCGCTCGACACGCTGCAGGCCAACTACGCCGGCCGGCCGTCACCGCTGTACGAAGCAGCCCGGCTGGGTGCCCACGCCGGTGGTGCACGGGTGTTCCTGAAGCGAGAAGACCTGAACCACACAGGTTCTCACAAAATCAACAACGTGCTCGGTCAGGCCCTGCTGGCCCGGCAGATGGGCAAGAAGCGGGTGATCGCCGAGACCGGGGCCGGCCAGCACGGGGTCGCCACGGCCACGGCCTGCGCACTGCTCGGCCTGGACTGTGTCGTCTACATGGGCGCCGTGGACACTGCGCGCCAGGCATTGAACGTGGCGAGGATGCGCCTGCTCGGCGCCGAGGTCGTGTCCGTGGAGTCGGGGTCGAAAACGCTCAAAGACGCCATCAACGAAGCCTTCCGGGATTGGGTCACCAACGCCGACGACACCTACTATTGCTTCGGCACCGCCGCAGGCCCGCATCCCTTCCCGACGATGGTGCGGGATTTTCAGCGGGTGATCGGCGTGGAGGCGCGCGCTCAGATCCTGGATCAGGCTGGACGGCTGCCCGACGTCGTCACCGCGTGCGTCGGCGGAGGATCCAACGCCATCGGCATCTTTCATGCTTTCCTCGACGACCCGGGAGTTCGGCTGGTCGGCTTCGAGGCGGCGGGCGACGGCGTGGAGACCGGTCGCCATGCCGCCCCCTTCGCCGGCGGTTCACCCGGCGCGTTCCAGGGATCGTACTCTTATCTACTGCAGGACGAAGACGGCCAGACCATCGAATCGCATTCCATCTCAGCCGGTTTGGACTATCCCGGAGTCGGCCCGGAGCACGCGTGGCTTCGGGAGACGGGTCGCGCCGAGTACCGGCCCGTCACCGACGCGCAGGCCATGGACGCGTTCGGGCTGCTGTGCCGGACGGAAGGCATCATCCCCGCCATCGAGTCGGCGCATGCGGTGGCCGGAGCGGTCGACCTGGCGGCCGAGATGGGCGGCGGCGCAGTGATCGTGGTGAACCTGTCCGGTCGCGGCGACAAGGACGTCGAGACGGCCGCGCGGTGGTTCGGTCTGCTGGACCGGTATCGATCATGACCGTGCGTCAACATCAAACCCGCGGTGTCGCAGCGGTGTTCGAGTCCTGCCGGCGCGAAGGTCGGTCCGCGCTGATCGGCTACCTGCCGACCGGATACCCCGACGTGCCCGCCTCCATCGCCGCGATGACCGCGCTCGTCGAATCCGGTTGTGACCTCGTCGAGGTCGGCGTGCCGTACTCCGACCCCGGCATGGACGGCCCGACCATCGCAACAGCCTCAGAGGCCGCACTGCGCAACGGTGTGCGAGTCCGCGATACGTTGACTGCCGTCGAGGCGATCAGCGCCGCCGGCGGCCATCCGGTCGTGATGACGTACTGGAACCCGGTGCTGCGTTACGGAGTCGACCGTTTCGCGCGCGATCTCGCCGCCGCGGGAGGCCAGGGCATGATCACGCCGGACCTCATTCCCGACGAGGCCGACGAATGGCTGGCCGCGTCGGACAGTCATGGTTTGGATCGCATCTTCTTGGTGGCGCCGTCGTCGACACCTCAGCGGCTGGCGGCAACAGTCGAGGCGTCACGCGGTTTTGTCTACGCGGCGTCGACCATGGGTGTGACGGGAGCCCGCGACGTGGTGTCGCAGGCCGCGCCCGAACTGGTCCGCCGGCTGAAGGCAATCTCCGACGTTCCGGTCGGGGTGGGCCTGGGTGTGCGGTCGGGGGAGCAGGCGGCGCAGATCGCGGGCTACGCCGACGGCGTCATCGTCGGCTCGGCTCTGGTGTCCGCGCTGGCCGACGGACTGCCCGCGGTGCGGGCGCTGACCCGCGAACTCGCCACCGGTGTGCGGCAGAGGATTCCAACACCGTGACGACGACTGTGCTCGCTTCTTTCCCCAGCCCGCCGCGTGGGGTGTGGCACCTCGGGCCGGTCCCCATCCGGGCCTACGCGCTGTTCATCATCGTCGGCATCGTGGTCGCGCTGTTGATCGGCGACCGACGCTGGGAGGCCCGGGGCGGCCAGCGAGGCGTGATCTACGACATCGCGCTGTGGGCTGTCCCGTTCGGTCTGGTCGGCGGCCGTCTGTACCATCTGGCCACCGACTGGCAGACGTACTTTGCCCGGGGCGGGGCCGGCCCGGGTGCGGCGCTGCGCATCTGGGACGGCGGCCTGGGCATCTGGGGCGCGGTGGCGCTCGGCGGTGTCGGCGCATGGATCGGGTGCCGGCGGCACGGCGTTCCCCTTCCGGCGTTCGGCGATGCGATAGCCCCCGGCATTGTGCTGGCGCAGGCGATCGGGCGGCTCGGCAACTACTTCAACCAGGAACTCTACGGCCGGGAGACGACGATGCCGTGGGGCCTGGAGATCTTCTACCGGAGCGACCCGGCCGGCTTCGTCGACGTACGTTCACTCGACGGCGTCTCCACGGGGCAGCTGGCGATGGTCGTGCAGCCGACGTTCCTCTACGAATTGTTCTGGGATGTCCTGGTGTTCGCGGTGCTGATCTACCTCGACCGGCGGTTCACGATCGGACACGGCCGGCTCTTTGCGCTGTACGTCGCCGGCTACTGCGTCGGACGATTTGGCATCGAACTGTTGCGTGACGACGTCGCAACGCATATCGCGGGAATCCGGATCAACTCGTTCACCTCGACGTTCGTCTTCGTCGGCGCGGTGGTGTACTTCCTCGTGGCCCCGAAGGGCCGCGAGGAACCGGCGACACTGGGCGGCCCCGCGGTGGTCGCGACGCCCGACGAGCCGGTTACGTCCACGCAACCCGTGCAATCAGCGGCAGAACCGCAACCGGTTGCAGCCGCGACACCGCCCGAGGACACCGAATCCGGGGCAACATCAGCTGAGACAATCGTCTCTGCGGCAACGGAATCCGAGCCGGCGACCGAAGAGCCGGAAGTGCCCGACGAGCCCGCGGCCGAGGCTCAAGAGGCCGAGGCCGTGGCGGCGGCCGAAGAGCCCGACGAGCCCGAGACTGTGGCGGCCGAGGAGCCCGACGAGCCGGACGTGAGCGCCGTCGTTCCCATCGAGGAATCGGCGCCACGCCGCTGGCGGTCCGCGCTGCGCCGGCGACGGCCCGAATAGGGCACTGCAGCCGGCATGCGTAGCAGCGCGACGGCTCCGCCCCGGCGCGGTCTCTGCTGGCCGGAGCCCTCACCCACGTCGCAGCGGCGGACCCGCGCGATCCGCGTTCGCTGTTTCCGCCGTGCCCATTCTGGCTTTCTGGCTGTTGACGGGCGGGAACTGTCCGGTGTGCGACGCCCTGCGGATGACGCATGACCTGCTGCACCCCGACCCGGCGTCCGCGGTCACCGACAATGTGTTCGTGGTCGTCGGCATTCCGGCTTTGGCGAGGTGGGTGATGACGCGCCGGCGCTGCCGCCGAACAGTGCTGCCGGTGTCGGCATTTGCGACCGTCGCCGTCGCGACACCGCTGTCGACGGTGGCGCGCAATCTGCCCGTTTTCCTGCAGGTCCGGCTCTGGTCGCCGGTGGGCTGGGCGACCGGCGACTATGATCGGAGGTCGTGATGAGGCGCGGCAAGATCGTCTGCACTCTCGGCCCGGCCACCAGCTCGCAGGAGATGGTCCGGGCACTGGTCGAGGCCGGAATGGACGTCGCCAGAATGAACTTCAGCCACGGCGACTACAAGGATCACAAGGCTGCCTACGACGGGGTGCGCGCCGCGTCCGACTCCACCGGCCGCGCGGTCGGTGTGCTTGCCGACCTGCAGGGCCCCAAGATCAGACTCGGCCGGTTCGCCGACGGCCCGACCCACTGGGCCACCGGCGAAACCGTGCGGATCACGGTGGCCGACTGCGCCGGCAGCCACGACCGGGTGTCGACGACGTACCGAACCCTGGCCGCCGACGCGGCGCCGGGTGACCGCGTCCTCGTCGACGACGGAAAGGTCTCGCTGGTGGTCGAGGGCGTCGACGGCGACGACGTGGTCTGCCGCGTCACCGAGGGCGGACCGGTGAGCAACAACAAGGGGATTTCGCTGCCCGGGATGAACGTGTCGGCTCCTGCCCTGTCGGACAAGGACATCCAGGATCTGGAATTCGCCCTGGATTTGGGCGCCGACATGGTCGCGCTGTCGTTCGTGCGGTCGCCGTCCGATGCCGAGCTGGTCCACGAGGTGATGGACCGGATCGGGCGCCGGGTGCCGGTGATCGCCAAGCTGGAGAAGCCAGAGGCGGTCGACAACCTCGAAGCCGTCGTGCTGGCCTTCGATGCCGTGATGGTGGCCCGCGGCGATCTGGGTGTCGAACTCCCTTTGGAAGAAGTTCCGCTGGTTCAGAAGCGGGCTATCCAAATGGCAAGGGAGAACGCCAAACCCGTGATCGTCGCGACCCAGATGCTCGACTCGATGATCGAGAACTCGCGGCCGACGCGGGCCGAGGCGTCCGACGTCGCCAACGCCGTGATGGACGGCGCCGACGCGCTGATGCTGTCCGGGGAGACGGCCGTCGGCAAGTATCCGTTGGCGGCCGTCCAGACCATGTCGCGAATCATCTGCGCGGTCGAGGAGAACTCGACGGCCGCGCCGCCGCTGACCCACGTGCCGCGCACCAAGCGCGGGGTCATCTCCTACGCCGCCCGCGACATCGGCGAGCGGCTCGACGCCAAGGCGTTGGTCGCGTTCACCCAGTCCGGTGACACCGTGCGCCGACTGGCCCGGTTGCACACCCCGCTGCCGCTGCTGGCGTTCACCGATCTGCCCGAGGTGCGCAGCCAACTTGCCATGACATGGGGCACCGAGACGTTCATCGTCGGGCACATGCGCTCCACCGACGGCATGATCCGCCAGGTCGACGAGTCGTTGCTCGGCCTCGGCCGCTACCGGCGGGGCGACCTGGTGGTGATCGTCGCGGGCGCGCCCCCGGGCACCGTCGGGTCGACGAACCTGATCCACGTGCACCGCATCGGTGAAGACGACGTCTGACCCGTGTCCTCCGACTTCGACGAGCTGATGGCGGTGCTCGACCTTGACCGCACCGGCGACGACGTCTTCATCGGATCCCACCCCAGTAAGAACCCGCCGCGGACTTTCGGCGGCCAGCTGATGGCGCAGTCGTTCGTGGCCAGCGCCCGCACGCTGAGCCGCGACCTGCCGCCCAATGCGCTGTCGATGCACTTCATCAACGGCGGCGACCCCGCCAAAGACATCGAATTTCGAGTGGTGCGGCTGCGCGACGAACGCCGTTTCGCCAACCGCCGGGTGGACGCGGTGCAGGACGGCATGCTGCTGGCCACCGGAATGATCTCGTACCTGTCCGCGGGTCGCGGCCTTGAGCACCACGTCGAACCGCCCGACGTCGCCGACCCCGAAACGTTGCCGACGATCGCCGAGCTGCTCCGCGGCTACGAGAAGACCGTGCCACAGTTCGTCAGCGCGTTGCGGCCGATCGAATGGCGTTACACCAACGCCCCGGCCTGGGTGATGCGGGCCAGGGGAGAGCGACTGGCCCACAACCGGGTCTGGGTCAAGGCCGACGGCGTGCTGCCCGACGATCCGGTGCTGCACATCGCGGCGCTGGTGTACTCCTCGGACACCACCGTGCTGGACTCGATCATCACCAGCCACGGCCTGGCCTGGGGCTTCGACCGGATCTTCGCCGCCACCGTCAACCACGCGATGTGGTTTCACCACCCGGTCGGCTTCGACGACTGGCTGCTGTATTCCACGTCGTCGCCGGTGGCCGCCGAGTCACGCGGGCTGGGCGTCGGCCACTTCTTCGACCGCTCTCACCGGCCCGTCGCCACCGTGGTGCAGGAGGGCGTCGTCAAATACTTCCCCGGCACCCGGTCGTAGGCCCGCGGTCACCGACCGGAAACGATCCGGTTGCAACGGGCTCAGTAACTGCCGTAGCGAGGCCGGCGACGGCGTAATCTTCGGGTAACCGGGTGCGCGAGCGGCTGACGGGCAACGGGAGGTGTGCGTGAGCGAATCGTCGATCGGCGTCGCGCCGAAAGCCCACGCGAGCGAGCGGGTCGTCGTCGACGTCAACTCGCCGGCGGCGCGGTGGGTTGGTGCGCTGGCCCTGCTGTGTGCGACATGCTGGCTGGCCGGCGTGCTGGCCCGCGACCACGACCACCCCGGGTGGGCGGCTGCCGGGCGGCTGGCCTGGTCACTGACGGTGCTGGCGGCGGTGGCGTTCGTCGCGCGAGGCATCTTCCTGGGTCGCCCCGTCACGGCGACGCATGCGGCCGTTGCCGGCGGCGTCCTTGTTGCCGGACTCGGCGCCCACGTGGTGTCGTTGGATCTTCTCGGCGACGTGCTGGTCGCCGGGTCCGGGTTGGGGTTGATGTGGCCGACGTCGGCGCGTCCGCGCCCTGATGACTTGCCGCGGGTGTGGGCACTGGTCAACCGCACAGCCGGCGATCCGCTCGCGCCGTTCGCCATGCAGGTGGGCAAGTGCCACTACTTCAGTGCTGACGGCGGCGCGGCCGTCGCCTACCGGACGCGGATCGGCTATGCCGTCGTCAGCGGGGACCCGATCGGCGACGAGGCGCAGTTCCGGCAACTCGTCGCGGATTTCTGCGGGATGTGTCATACCCACGGCTGGCGGATCGTGGTGCTCGGCTGCAGCGAGAAAAGACTCGGATTGTGGCGTGATCCGGCGGTGGTCGGGCACTCTTTGCGAGCGGTGCCGATCGGCCGCGATGTCGTCGTCGACGTGTCGCGTTTCGCGATGGTGGGCCGCACGTTCCGCAATCTGCGGCAGGCCGTGCAGCGCACCCACAACATCGGTGTGACGACCGAGATCGTCGCCGAGCAGGAAGTCGACGACACGCTGCTCGCCCAGCTGACCGATGTGCTGAGGGCATCACACAGCGGTGCTCGTATCGAACGCGGTTTCGTGATGGCCCTGGACGGCGCGCTGGAGGGCCGCTATCCCGGCGTGCAGCTGATTGTCGCCAGGGATGCGTCGGGACGGGTGCAGGGGTTTCACCGGTATACGGTCGCCGGCGGCGGCAGCGACGTCAGCCTCGACGTGCCGTGGCGCCGCCGCGGAGCACCGAACGGTATCGACGAGCGGCTGTCCGTCGACATGGTGATGGCCGCCAAAGAGGCTGGTGCACAACGAGTGTCGTTGGCATTCGCGGCGTTCCCGGAACTGTTCGACCAGAAGCATCGCGGACGCATGCAGACCGTTTGCTACGTGTTGATTCACCTGCTGGACCCACTGATCGCGCTGGAGTCGCTCTACCGCTATCTGCGGAAATTCCACTCGCTGGGCGACCGGCGCTATGCCCTGGTCCGGCTGACCCAGGTGATTCCCCTGGCCTATGTGCTGCTGTCGCTGGAGTTCATGCCGCGCCGCCGTCGGCTGTGAGGCTCGGCAGCGGCGCTGCGACTGGCTCTCCGCACGCGGCGGCCGGAACTGCCGGGCCGGTTTATCCGCCGAGACCGACGTGCAGGCGCGGACAGTCGATGTGGTCCGGTAGATGGTGGGTGGCCAGCACGACGGTCCGCCCTGCGCTGAACAGCCCGCTGTCCGGGTTCAGCAGGTCGCGCAGGATGGGTTCGGCGTCGGCGATGTCGAGATGTTCGACCGGCTCGTCGAGCAGCACGATCCGGGACGGGGCGATGATCGCCCGGGCCAGCAGCAGTCGCCGGCGCTGTCCGGCCGACAACGACTGCGCACCGTCGGTCAACACGGTGTCCACACCGTTCGGCAGGCCGGAGAGCCACCGCTGCAGGCCCACCCGGCACAGCACCGCGGTCAGCTCGGCGTCCGGACAGTCTCCGCGGGCGACCAGCAAATTGTCCCGGACAGTGGTGGCGAAGATGTGTGCATCCTCGGCGAAGAACTGCAGAAAGCAACGTAATTGGCTTTCACAGATTTCTCGCAGCGGTATTCCGTCAAGGGTGACCTCACCGTGCGCCGGCGCCAGCAGACCGGCGAGCGTCATCAGCAGGGTCGTCTTGCCGGATCCGCTCGGGCCGGTGACCGCCAGCCGCGCGCCCGGCGGCACGTCGAGCGTCAGCGTGTCCGGCGCCGTCGACGCCCGGGTCCGGATGCCCGTCGCGCGCAGCCGGCCCACCGGGCCGGCCTGTGCGCGACCGCCCTCGGCGGGCCGGACAGGTGTCAGGGCGAGCAGGCGGCGCGCGGCCAGCCGCGACCGCGTCAACTGGACAGCGGCCGCCGGCAGCGCGGTGGTCGCTTCGAATGCCGACAGCGGCAACAACATCAGGACGGCCAGTGTGGTGGGCGCGGTCGTGGCTGCCATCCCGATTCCGGCGACGGCCGCACCGAGCACGCTGAACCCGATCGCCGCGGTGGGCATCGCGGCGGCGAACGCGGCGGGCCTGGCGGCCGCGTCGAGCGCTGTGCCCCAATCATTTTGCCGCCGTTGTGAATCAGCGATGATGCCGGGTAAAACGCCGGCGACTCGCAGCTCGGCCGCATGCTCGAGGGCAAGCATCGCCGCCACGTCCCGATCGGAAAGATGCTGGCGGGCAACCGCTTCCTGCGCCCCGGCCGCTCTGGCCGCCAGCCCGGGCGCCACAACGCCGGCGATCACCAGGCAGACGGCCATGATCATCGCCGCCCACACCGAGATCGCGGCGACCACCGCGGTCGCGGCCAGCGCCAGCACCGCGGCCACGCTCATCGGCAGCACGGCGCGAACCAGCACGTCGGCCAACTGGTCGACATCACCGCCCACCCGGGCCACCAGTTCACCGCTGTGCAACCGGGTGGCGACATCTGCCGGCCCGTGCGCCAGCCGAGAATAGATGAGCGCGCGGACACTACCCGCGGCACGCAGCGCGGTGTCGTGGCTGGCCAGCCGCTCACCGTAGTGCAATACGCCACGGGAAATCGCGAACGTGCGCACCGCCACCACTGCGACCGACAGATCCAGCACCGGCGGCATCTGCCACGCACGCGTGATCAGCCAGGCCGAGACACCCGCCAGGGCCAGCGCGCTGCTCAGCGAGAGCACGCCCAGCGCGGTGGCCAGCACCAACCGCGCCAGCCGCGGACGCAGCAACCGCAACGCGTCCAGTAACGGGTCAGACCGGTGCATGATGCTCCGAACCGACAACCACAACATGGTCGGCGATGTCGAGCACCGACGCCCGATGCCCGACGACCACCACGGTCGCCCCGTCACGCGCACACCGGGAAATTCTCTGCAGCACGACGGCTTCGGTGGAAGCGTCCAAATGGGCCGTGGGCTCGTCGAGCAGCAACACCGGCGCCGCCGACCCCAGCGCACGGGCCAGGCCGAGGCGCTGCCGCTGCCCCAGCGACAGCCCGACACCGCCGCGGCCGATCACCGTCTGCATGCCGTCCGGCAGATCGGCCAGGACCGAGTCGAAACCCGATGCGGCACAGCCTGCGTCGAGGTAATCCAGCGGTCCGAACAGGGCCAGGTTGTCGGCGACGGTTCCGGGGACGAGCACCGGGCGCTGCGGCAGCCAGGACACCTGCCGCCACCACGCGGCCGGGTCGAGCTCGACGACGTCGATTCCGGACACCGTGACGCGGCCCGCGGTGGGCGCGGTGATGCCGGCGATCACCTGCAGCGCAGTGCTTTTGCCCGCGCCGTTGGGCCCGGTGAGCACCGTCACCCGACCCGGTTCGACGACCGCGCTGAGACGGCGGGGCGCCGGCCCGTCGCGGCCGTCGACACTGAGCTGCTCGATGCGCACCACCGCGCCGCGCGCCGTCACCGTCCGGCAACCCGGTTCGGCCACCGCGGAATCCGCCACCAACGCGAACGCCTGGTCGGCCGCTGTCCTGCCGTCCTGTGCTGCGTGAAACTCCGCGCCGATGCGACGCAGCGGCCAGTACACGTCGGGCGCGAGCAGCAGCACGGTCAGGCCGGCGGTCAGGCCGATCTCACCGAAGACCAGGCGCAACCCGATGCTGACAGCGACCAGCGCTACGCCCAGCGTGGCCAGCAGTTCGAGGACCAGTGCGGAAAGGAACGCGATCCGCAGCGTCGCCAGCGCCGAACGACGATGGGCAGCAGCCAGGTCGGCGATGCGGCGCTCGGGGCCGGCGGTGCGGCCGAGCGCCCGCAACGTGGGAATGCCGGCGATCAGGTCGAGCAGACGCGCCTGCAGTGTGGTCATGGCGGCCAGCGCGGCCGCCGACCGTTCGGCCGTTGCCATACCGATCAGCACCATGAACACCGGGATCAGCGGCAGCGTGATCACCGCGATCAGCGCCGATTCGATGTCGAACACCCCGAGCACCGTTATGCTCGCCGGGGTCAGAATCGCCGCCAGCAGCAACGCCGGCAGATACCCGGTGAAGTAGGGCCGCAGCCCGTCCAGGCCGCGGGTCACCAGCGTCGCGGCCCTGTCACGCTGAGCCGCCAGTTGGCGGGGTTGGCGGGCCGTCACCGCCGACAGCACCTGACCGCTGAGGTCGGCGATCACCGCGCTGGCGCCCCGCTGTCCCAGCCGAGCCTGCTGCCAGTGCACGACCGTGCGAATAACCCACAACGCCAACAGGATCGACAGCATGGGCGCCCAGTGACGCAGACTGCGCGCAGCGGGATCGGTGATCACGCCGGAAACAATGCGGGCCAACACGATCGCCGACGCAATCGCGCAGCCGGAGATCAGCGCACCGCAAGCCACCATGGCGGCCAGGAAGCGGCGCAGCGCCGTCGAGGCCCGCCACAGTCGCGGATCCAGCGGCGCGCGGCCGGCGGTACTCAGAACGCGTGCCACGCCAGACCGGTCGGCGGCGGTATCCGGTCAACGGAAATCCGCTGCCGGAAAACCCAATACGTCCATCCCTGATACACCATCGCCAGGGGAGCCAGAAACACCGCGACCCAGGTCATGATTTTCAGGGTGTACGGCGTCGACGACGCGTTGGCGATCGTGACGCTCCACTGCGGATTCAGCGTGGAGGGCACCAGGTTCGGGTATAGGGCGCCGAACAACACCACCACCACCGCGGCGACGACCACCGCGGTGCACAGAAACGCCCAGCCCTCCCGGGCACGGCGCCACACCAACGCCACCGCCGCCACCAGCGCGACGACGGCGGCCGCCAGCACCAACCACGTCCAGCTTTTGCCGTGAGCCAGTTGGGTCCACAGCCCGAAGCCGCCGACCGCGGCGGTCACCGGAACCGACAACGACGTGGCGATCCGCAACGCGTCGTCGCGGATTCCCCCCGACGTCTTCAGCGCCACGAACACCGCGCCGTAGAACAGGAACAAGCCCGTGGTGGCCGCACCGCCCAGCAGCGTGTAGGCGTTGAGCACATCGGTGACCGACAGGTGCACGTGATGATTGGCGTCCACCGGGAGACCGCGGACCAGCGTCGCGAACGCCACACCCCACAACAGCGCGGGCAGCCAGGATCCGGCCGCGATCCCGGCGTCGGCCCAGCGGCGCCAGCGCGTGTCGTCGACCTTGCCGCGCCACTCGATCGCGACCGCACGCAGGATCATGCCGACCAGAATCACCAGCAGCGGCAGGTACAGCGTCGAGAACACCGTGGCGTACCAGCCGGGGAATGCCGCGAACATCCCGGCGCCCGCGACGATCAGCCACACCTCGTTGCCGTCCCAAACCGGACCGATGGTGTTCAGCGCTGCACGCCGGCGCATCTCCCGATCGCCGGTGCCGATGCGGGCCAGCGGTTCCATCAGCATGCCGACGCCGAAGTCGAAGCCTTCGAGGACGAAGAATCCGACGAACAGCAGCGCCAGGACGCCGAACCACAGCTCTTGAATGCCCATGGGTCACCTCCCTTCGTCAGCGGTTCAGTAGGCGAACGACAGCGGTGCCACCTCGTCCGCGCCGGGCGGCGCGGGCGCAGCCGGCTCCGCGTCGTGTTCCTGCGGTCCTTCGACGACGTAGTGCGTCATCAGCCAGAACCAGATGACCGCGAGCACGGCGTACACGAGCGTGAACGTCACCAGCGAGGTGACGACCATCGCCGGAACGTGATCGGACACGCCCTGCTGGACGGTCATCCGGATCATCTGGTCGCCGGTCGGATTGGGGGCGACGATCCACGGCTGGCGGCCTATCTCGGTGAACACCCAGCCCGCGATGTTGGCCAGAAACGGTGTGGGAATGGTGATCAGCGCGAACCGGGAGAACCAGCGCTGGTTCGGTGTTCGGCCGCCGCGGGTCAGCGACAATGCGGCCAGCGCGAACAACAACGGGATGGCCAGCAACCCGATCATGGCCCGGAACGACCAGTAGGTGACGAACAGGTTGGGCTGGTAGTTGCCGGGCCCGAATCGCTGCTGGTAGTCCCGCTGCAGGTCGTGCACGCCTTGCAGCGTCACGCCGCTGGGCCGGCCTTCGGCCAGGAACGGCAGCGCGTAATGCACCTTGATCAGCTCGGTGACGCTCTCGCAGTTGTTGTGCGTGCCGATGGTCAGCAGTGACATATCCGGGTCGGTTTCGGTGTCGCACAACGACTCCGCCGACGCCATTTTCATCGGTTGCTGTCGGAACATCAGCTTGCCTTGTGCGTCGCCGGTGAAGAACAACGCAACCGAGGCGGCAAGGGCGACGACACACCCCATGATGGTGGCCGGCCGGTACATGGTGCGCGCATCGTCGGCGTGTGAGCCGCGGACCATCCACCACGCACAGACCGCGGCGACGAACGTTCCCGCAGTCAGCAGCGCGCCCGTGACGACGTGCAGAAAGGCCTGGTGCGCCGTGTTATTTGACAGTAACGCCACGATGCTGGTCAGTTCCGCGCGTTTGGTTTGCGGGTTGTAGTGCGCGCCGACTGGGTGCTGCATGAACGAGTTCGCCGCGATGATGAAGAACGCGGACACGTTGACGGCGATCGCGACGATCCAGATGCTGGCCAGGTGGGCCAGCCGGGGCAGTCGGTTCCAGCCGAAGATCCACAGCCCGAGGAAGGTGGATTCGAAGAAGAACGCCGCCAGGCCTTCCATGGCCAGTGGCGCGCCGAACACGTCGCCGACGAACCGCGAATACTCGCTCCAGTTCATCCCGAACTGGAACTCCTGCACGATCCCGGTGGCCACGCCGATCGCGAAGTTGATCAGGAACAGCTTTCCGAAGAACTTGGTGAGCCGATACCAGGCGACGTTGTCGGTGACCACCCACACCGTCTGCATCACCGCGATCAGCGGTGCGAGGCCGATCGTCAGCGGCACGAAAATGAAGTGGTAGACGGTGGTGATGCCGAACTGCCACCGCGACACGTCGACGAGGTTCATGTGCCAGTTCCTCCGTACGCCGGCCGCGCACTCTCACGCCTTACTACGACACGCCTTACTACGACACAGTGTAGTAAACAGGCGCGGTCATCACAACGGCAGTGTCATGCGAATCACGATCCCGAGAGTGCCTTGTCGAGCTGCGTGGACGCCCGGCGGATGCCCACCGACGACGCGATCTCGAACACGCCGATGACCACCAGCCAGATGCCGACCACCAGCGTCAGCACGTCCAGGGACTCGAAGGGCGACGCCATCATCACGATGCCGGCCAGCAGGCTGATCACACCCAGGAAAATCTGCCAGGCCCGCCCCGGCAGGCCGGGGTCGCTGATGGCCGAAATCGACGTTGCCACACCGCGGAAGATGAAGCCGACGCCGATCCAGATCGCCAGCAGCAGAACCGCGTATCCCTCACCGAAATGGCGGAACGCCAGCACCGCCAGGATCAACGCCGCTGCTCCGCTGATGAACAACAGCACCCGGCCGCCGGCTGACGCCACCGGCAGGCTGAACGCCAAGACGACCTGCACGGCCCCGATGATCAGCAGATAGGCGCCGAAGATGATGGCGGCGGACAGGATGCTGATGCCCGGCCACACCAACGCCGCGACGCCCAGCGCCAGCGCCAGGACTCCGGACGCGAGCGTGGATTTCCACAGGTGCGGCAACAACGTGGGGAAGGCATGGGGGGAGCCAGTAGCTTGCATGTCCGAACTCTCCCACACCTGCCCAGGTCGTGGCACGGGTTTTGCTCTGATGTCAGACGCCGGCGGCCTGCGGCGTCTGGGCAGTCACTCCGCCGGAGCCGGCGGCGGATTTGCGACCCACCAGATACCAGGTGCGCATCACGCCCTTGCCCTTGACCTCGACGTCACCGCGTTCCTCGAACACGAAGTCGTCCTTCAGGCGTTGGTACGCCGCCTCGGGCACCTGGATACGGCCGACAGTGTCGGTGGATTCCATCCGGGATGCGACGTTGACCGCGTCGCCCCACACGTCGTAAAAGAACCTGCGCGAACCCACCACACCGGCGACCACCGGTCCGGCGGCGAGGCCGATCCGCAGCGGTATGGACCACCCGAGTTGATCGCGCAGGCCCGCCGCCGCGTCGGCCATGTCCAGCGCGAGACCAGCCAGGGCGTGCAGATGGTCGGGCCGCGGCTGCGGCACTCCGCTGACGACCATGTAGGAGTCGCCGCTGACTTTGATTTTCTCCAGCCCATGCCGGTCGACCAGACTGTCGAACGCAGAGAACAGCAGGTCCAGGAATCGGATCAGGTCGGCGGGGCTGGCTTCGCTGGCTCGCTCGGTGAAGCCGGCGAGATCGGCGAACAGGACCGACGCATCGTCGTACTTGTCGGCGATGATGTCTCGCGTCGGATCTTTGAGCCGGGCCACGATGCCGGCCGGCAGTATGTTGGCCAGCAACGCTTCGGAGCGCTGATACTCCGACTCCAGGGCCGCTTCGGCGCGGGTGATTCCGCGCAGCGCGTACCACATCGTCGCGACCACCATCACGCATGCGGAGACCGTGCTGATGACGAAGCTCAGCGACAGCGACCATGCCGGCTGGAGCCCGGTGTCCGCGGGGACCAGGAATTGCAGCGCGATGACCAACCCGGCTGCGACGGCCGCCAGCGTCACCGCAAGGACGATGTGCTCGATGCCCAGGAACAACACCACCAGGCACGCCGCGACGAGGAAATAGAACTGCAGACCCGATCCGGTGCCCACCGCCTGGCAGATGACGAAGATCATCACGTACGCCGTGCCGAGAAAAGCCAGCGGGGCAACCAGGTCGCCGAAACGGTTCAGCAGCGGGATGAGCGCGAAAACGGCGGCGCCGGCAAGGTTGACCGCAGCGGTCCACCAGACGTTCGGTGCCGTCACGAGGGTCAATATCCCGAATCCGGCGCTGACCGCCATCGCCATCACCGTGTTGATTTTCAGGAGCCGGATACGCCGGGCGGCGCGATCGGCGACATGCTGATCGCGAGCGTGTCGTTGGTTTCGTGCCGCCGCGACGCAGTTCGGCGGTTTCGCCGAGCGGTTTGTCCACGTCGGCGGCGCAGCGCACTTCTTTGCCGCCACAGTTCGAGCGTAGCCCGGCACTGCCGGCTGGTCAGCCACTTCGGCATCCGGTGCGGGGACAGTGACCCGCGCGCGGCGGCGATCTGCTGGGCATTCCCGGCGCCAGGACCGATGGTGAACGGCATGACGTCGCGGTGCCCTCGGTGAGATTCGAACTCACACTGTACGGGTTTTGAATCCGTTTCCTCTGCCAGTTGGGATACGAGGGCCCAGCCGTCGACGGCCTTCCACCATAGAGGATGCGAACGGGCGGATGCAGAGCGCCGGGCCGTCGCTCAACCCCGCGCTGGCCGTCCCGCCGTCCGCTGCCACAATGTCGGTCATGACCGCCGAACCGACCGACGCCGCCGCCCCGCGCCGCGTGCTGATCGCCGAGGACGAGGCTCTCATCCGGATGGACCTGGCCGAGATGCTGCGTGACGAGGGCTACCAGATTGTCGGCGAAGCGGGCGACGGCCAGGAGGCGGTCGAGCTGGCCGACCAGCTCAAACCCGATCTGGTGATCATGGACGTGAAAATGCCGCGCCGCGACGGCATCGACGCCGCGTCGGAGATCGCCGGCAAACGCGTCGCGCCGATCGTTGTGCTTACCGCCTTCAGCCAACGTGACCTGGTGGAACGCGCACGTGACGCCGGAGCGATGGCCTACCTGGTGAAGCCGTTCACCGTGTCCGACCTGATCCCGGCGATCGAGCTGGCGGTGAGCCGGTTCAGCGAGATGATCGCGCTGGAACGCGAGGTGGCGACGCTCTCGGATCGGCTGGAAACCCGCAAACTGGTCGACCGGGCCAAAGGCCTGCTGCAGACCAAGCAGGGGATGACCGAGCCGGAGGCGTTCAGCTGGATCCAACGCGCGGCGATGGACCGGCGGACCACCATGAAGCGGGTGGCCGAGGTGGTGCTGGAAACCCTGGGCAGCTGACCGTTCTTGCGCGAGTCGTGAGCGAGTGGGCGAGTCTGTACGCCGACGGAGCTGACCGACTGCCCACGTTCACGCAGCCCGAGCAGGACCCTAACGGGCGACGATCACCGACGAGCCGTGGCCGAACAGGCCCTGGTTGGCGGTGACGCCCACGGTGGCGTGCTCGACCTGACGGCCGGTGGCCTGGCCGCGCAGCTGCCAGGTCAGCTCGCAGACCTGCGCGATCGCCTGCGCCGGGACGGCCTCGCCGAAGCAGGCCAGCCCGCCCGACGCGTTGACCGGGATCCGGCCGCCGAGGCTGGTTGCGCCGCTGCGCAGCAACGCCTCGGCCTCGCCCCGGGCGCACAGCCCCAGGTGCTCGTACCAGTCCAGTTCCAGCGCGGTGGACAGGTCGTAAACCTCGGCCAGGCTCAGATCCTCCGGTCCGATCCCGGCCTCGGCGTAGGCCGCGTCGAGGATCTGGTCTTTGAACACCCGCTCCGGCGCGGCCACGACCGCGGTGGAATCCGTTGCGATATCAGGTAATTCGGGTAGATGTTGCGGATAGCGCGGGGTGACGGTGCTGACCGCGCGCACCGACGGCACGCCCTGCACGGAACCGAGATGCTCGCGGGCGAACGTCGCGCTGGCCACAACCAGCGCCGCCGCGCCGTCGGAGGTGGCGCAGATGTCCAGCAGCCGCAGCGGGTCGGCCACCATCTGACTGGCCATCACGTCCTCGACCGAGACCTCCTTGCGGTAGCGGGCATGCGGGTTGTGCAGCCCGTGCCGGGAGTTCTTCACCTTCACCTGCGCAAAGTCCTCGGCGGTGGCGCCGTAGAGGTCCATGCGGCGACGCGCCAGCAGCGCGAAGTACACCGGGTTGGTGGCGCCGATCAGGTGGAAGCGCTGCCAGTCCGGATCGTTGCGGCGTTCCCCGCCCACCGGCGCGAAGAAGCCTTTGGGCGCGGTGTCGGCGCCGACCACCAGCGCGACGTCGCAGAAACCGGCCAGGATCTGGGCGCGTGCGCTCTGCAGCGCCTGCGAGCCGCTGGCGCACGCCGCGTAGCTGGAGCTGACCGGCACGCCGTTCCAGCCCAGTTTCTGCGCGAACGTCGACCCGGCGATGAACCCCGGGTAGCCGTTGCGGATGGTGTCGGCGCCGGCGACGAACTCGACGCGGCGCCAGTCCAGGCCCGCGTCGCGCAGCGCGGCCCGGGCGGCGGCCACCCCGTATTCGGTGAAATCGCTGCCCCACTTGCCCCACGGGTGCATGCCCGCACCCAGGATGTACACCGGCGCGCTCACGCGATCCGCCACGCATACACGATGCGCTCGACACCGTCGTCGTCGGTGAAGAGCGCCGTGGTGGTCAGCTCCATCGCCATGCCGACCTTCAGGTCGGCGGCCAGCGTGCCGTCGACCACCTTGCCCAGCACGATCAGGCCCTCGTCGGCCAGCTGCACCGCGGCGACCGCGAACGGCTCGAACGGGTCGGGAGCCGGATACGGCGGCGGTGGCGCATACCGGTTTTCGGTGAAGCTCCACAGCGTGCCGCGCCGCGACAGGGCGACGCGATCCAGCTGGTCGCCGTCGCAGGCGGGGTTGGGGCAGTTGTCGGCTCGCGGAGGGAAGACATACGTGCCACACCGCGGGCAGGTGGCCCCGACCAGGTGGGGCACTCCGGAGTCGTCGGCGGCGAACCAGCCGTCGATCGCGGGTTCTTGGCGGATCGCTGCGGGCACCCGGCCAGCGTACCCAGAACCAGGACAGAATTGAAACGTGTTGCAGTTCTGTCGCGGCTAAAGTGAGGCCGTGAGCCCAGCGAAGACCGCCAGCGCCACGACGCACGCCGGCCCGCCCGCTGACGACACCCCGACTCTGCTGCTGCTGGACGGCAATTCGCTGGCGTTCCGGGCGTTCTACGCGCTGCCGGTGGAGAACTTCAAGACCGCGGGCGGGCTGACCACCAACGCGGTCTACGGGTTCACCGCGATGCTGATCAACCTGCTGCGCGACGAACAGCCGACCCATGTGGCCGCGGCGTTCGACGTGTCCCGGCAGACGTTCCGCTCGGACCGCTACCCGGACTACAAGGCCAACCGCTCGGCCACCCCCGACGAGTTCCGCGGTCAGATCGACATCACCAAGGAAGTCCTTGCCGCACTGGGCATCACCGTGCTCGCTGAGCCGGGCTTCGAGGCCGACGACCTGATCGCGACGCTGGCCACCCGGGCCGAGAACGAGGGCTACCGGGTGTTGGTGGTCACCGGCGACCGCGATGCGCTGCAGCTGGTCAGCGACGACGTGACGGTGCTGTACCCGCGCAAAGGCGTCAGCGACCTGACCAGGTTCACCCCGCAGGCCGTGGTCGAGAAATACGGGCTGACGCCCAAGCAGTACCCCGACTTCGCGGCGCTGCGCGGCGACCCGAGCGACAACCTGCCCGGCATCCCGGGGGTGGGGGAGAAGACGGCGTCGAAGTGGATCACCGAATACGGCTCGCTGGAAACTCTGGTCGACAGGGTCGACACGGTCAAAGGCAAGGTCGGTGACGCGCTGCGGGCTCATTTGGCCGGCGTGGTGCGCAATCGTGAGCTCACCGACCTCGTCCGCGACGTCCCGCTGCCGCAGACACCCGAGATGCTGCGATTGCAGCCCTGGGACCGTGAGCAGATCCACCGGCTCTTCGACGACCTGGAGTTCCGGGTGCTGAGGGACCGGCTGTTCGAGACGCTGACCACTGCCGGCGGGCGGGTGCCCGAGGTCGACGCGGGCTTCGACGTGCGTGGCGGTGCGCTGGACCCCGGCTCGGTCGGGACGTGGCTGGCGCAGCACACCGGCGACCGGCGCCGGGCCGGACTTGCGGTGGTGGGCACGCACGTCGCCTACGACGGTGATGCCACCGCACTGGCCCTCGCCGCCGCGGACGGCGACGGCGCCTACGTTGACACCGCCACCCTGATGCCCGACGACGACGCCGCGCTGGCCGCCTGGTTGGCCGACCCTGAGCAGCCCAAAGCGGTGCACGAAGCGAAGCTGGCGATGCACGACCTGGCCGGACGCGGCTGGAACCTGGACGGGGTCAGCTCCGACACCGCGCTGGCCGCCTACCTGGTGCGGCCCGGGCAGCGCAGCTTCACCCTCGACGACCTGTCAGTGCGCTACCTGCACCGCGAGCTGCGTGCCGAAAGCTCGGAGCAGCAACAGCTTTCACTGCTCGACGAGGACACTGCCGACGGCCGGAACGCGCAGGCCGCCATCCTGCGGGCCCGGGCAGTCACCGACCTCGCCGACGCGCTGGACGCGGAGCTGGCCCGTATCGACTCCACCGCGCTGCTGGCCGAGATGGAGCTGCCGGTGCAGCGGGTGCTGGCCGGAATGGAGGCGGCCGGGATAGCCGTCGACGTCGACCAATTAGCCACGCTGCAAAGCCAATTCGCTGAACAGATCCGCGACGCAGCCGAGGCCGCCTACGGCGTGATCGGCAAGCAGATCAACCTGGGTTCACCCAAGCAGCTTCAGGTCGTGCTGTTCGACGAGCTGCAGATGCCCAAGACCAAGCGCACCAAGACCGGCTACACCACCGACGCCGATGCGCTGCAGTCGCTGTTCGACAAAACCGGCCATCCGTTCCTGCAGCATCTGCTGACCCACCGCGACGTGACCCGGCTCAAGGTCACCGTCGACGGCCTGCTGAACTCGGTTGCCGCCGACGGCCGGATTCACACCACGTTCAACCAGACCATCGCGGCGACCGGGCGGCTCTCGTCGACCGAACCGAACCTGCAGAACATCCCGATCCGCACCGACGCCGGCCGCCAGATCCGCGACGTGTTCGTCGTCGGCGAGGGTTACGCCGAGCTGATGACGGCCGACTACAGCCAGATCGAGATGCGGATCATGGCGCATCTGTCCCGGGAGGAAGGCTTAATCGAGTCTTTTAAGACCGGCGAGGACCTGCATTCCTTCGTCGCCTCCCGGGCGTTCGGCGTCCCGATCGACGAGGTCACACCCGAGCTGCGGCGCCGGGTCAAGGCGATGTCCTACGGGCTGGCCTACGGGCTGAGCGCCTACGGCCTCTCCCAGCAACTGAAAATCTCGACCGAGGAAGCCAACGAGCAGATGGACGCCTACTTCGCCCGGTTCGGCAAAGTGCGCGACTACCTGCACGCCGTCGTCGAGCAGGCACGCAAGGACGGCTACACCTCGACGGTGCTGGGGCGCCGCCGCTACCTGCCCGAGCTGGACAGCAGCAACCGCCAGGTGCGGGAGGCCGCCGAGCGGGCGGCGCTCAACGCGCCGATCCAGGGCAGCGCGGCCGACATCATCAAGGTGGCCATGATCGAGGTCGACAAGGCGCTGGAGGAGTCTGGGCTGTCGTCGCGGATGCTGCTGCAGGTGCATGACGAACTGTTGTTCGAAGTTGCCGCCGGTGAGCGGGAGCGACTCGAGGCGCTGGTGCGCGACAAGATGGGCGCCGCCTACCCGCTGGACGTGCCGCTGGAGGTCTCCGTGGGCTACGGCCGCAGCTGGGACGCGGCAGCGCACTAGCGGGGTGCAGATCGGGCCTGCCGAAACGGCGAGCGTGAAGCCGTTGCAGCGATCACTTGAGGCTAAGGTTGAGGCTGAGGCCACTTTTTCGCGCTGGGTTCACACTCGGCGCGGACAGGGGCGAGTTTGGCCAGGTTGCGCACAGTCGAGTACCCTCGACAGGCACAAACACGCACTGTCCCTACGACCGACACCTGTCCGGAGCAACCCAACAATATGCCGAGTCCCACCGTCACCTCGCCGCAAGTAGCCGTCAACGACATCGGCTCTTCCGAGGACTTTCTCGCCGCCATCGACAAAACAATCAAGTACTTCAACGATGGCGACATCGTCGAAGGGACCATCGTCAAGGTTGACCGGGACGAGGTCCTGCTCGACATCGGCTACAAAACCGAAGGTGTCATCCCCGCCCGCGAGCTGTCCATCAAGCACGACGTCGACCCCGACGAGGTGGTGTCCGTCGGCGACCAGGTCGAGGCGCTGGTTCTCACCAAGGAGGACAAGGAAGGCCGGCTGATCCTGTCCAAGAAGCGCGCGCAGTACGAGCGCGCCTGGGGCACGATCGAGGCGCTCAAGGAGAAGGACGAGGCCGTCAAGGGCACCGTCATCGAGGTCGTCAAGGGCGGCCTGATCCTCGACATCGGGCTGCGCGGCTTCCTGCCCGCGTCGCTGGTCGAGATGCGCCGGGTCCGCGACCTGCAGCCCTACATCGGCAAGGAGATCGAGGCCAAGATCATCGAGCTGGACAAGAACCGCAACAACGTGGTGCTGTCCCGGCGTGCCTGGCTGGAGCAGACCCAGTCGGAGGTGCGCAGCGAGTTCCTCAACCAGCTGCAGAAGGGTGCCGTCCGCAAGGGTGTGGTGAGCTCGATCGTGAACTTCGGCGCCTTCGTCGACCTCGGCGGTGTGGACGGCCTGGTGCACGTCTCCGAGCTCTCCTGGAAGCACATCGACCACCCCTCCGAGGTGGTGCAGGTCGGCGACGAGGTCACCGTCGAGGTGCTCGACGTCGACATGGACCGCGAGCGGGTGTCGTTGTCGCTCAAGGCCACCCAGGAAGACCCGTGGCGGCATTTCGCCCGCACCCACGCCATCGGCCAGATCGTGCCGGGCAAGGTCACCAAGCTGGTGCCGTTCGGCGCGTTCGTCCGGGTCGAGGAGGGCATCGAAGGGCTGGTGCACATCTCGGAGCTCTCCGAGCGGCACGTCGAGGTTGCCGACCAGGTTGTCGGTGTGGGTGACGACGTGATGGTCAAGGTCATCGACATCGACCTGGAGCGCCGCCGCATCTCGCTGAGCCTCAAGCAGGCCAACGAGGATTACACCGAGGAGTTCGACCCGGCCAAGTACGGTATGGCCGACAGCTACGACGAGCGGGGCGACTACATCTTCCCCGAGGGCTTCGACGCCGAATCCAACGAGTGGCTCGAAGGTTTCGACACCCAGCGCGTGGAGTGGGAGGCCCGATACGCCGAGGCCGAGCGTCGGCACAAGATGCACACCGCGCAGATGGAGAAGTTCGCCGCCGCCGACCACGAAGCCCCGGCGGACTCCGGTTCGGCGGCCAACGGCTCGCCGGCCGACGAGCAACACGGCGGTTCGCTGGCCAGCGACGAGCAACTCGCGGCGCTGCGGGAGAAACTCGCCGGCAGCGCGTAGCAGCTTCCGGAGATGCTTCGGATCGGGCTGACCGGTGGCATCGGTGCCGGGAAGTCCTCGGTGACAGCCGTATTCAAACAATGCGGCGGTATCGTCCTCGACGCCGACGTGATAGCGCGGGAAGTGGTCGAACCCGGCACCGCCGGGTTGGCGGCTCTGGTCGAGGCATTCGGCGACGACATTCTGCTCCCCGATGGTGCGCTGGACCGGCCGGCGTTGGCCGCCAGGGCTTTCCGCGACGACGAGAGCCGGGCCACCCTCAACGGCATCGTGCATCCGCTGGTGGGGCGGCGCCGGGCCGAGATCATCGCCGCGGTGCCGCCGGATGCCGTTGTGGTGGAAGATATTCCGCTACTGGTGGAGTCTGCCATGGCGCCGCTGTTCCCGTTGGTGGTGGTCGTGTACGCCGACGCCGAGCTGCGGGTGAGCAGGCTGGTGGAACAGCGCGGAATGACCGAAGCCGACGCCCGCGCCCGCATCGCGGCGCAGGCTGACGACGAGCAGCGTCGCGCCGCTGCCGATGTCTGGCTGGACAATTCGGGCACGCCGGCGGCGCTGGCCGAGCAGGCCCGCCAGGTGTGGCAGCACCGTATCGAGCCGTTCGCGGACAACCTGGCGGCCGGCCGGACCGCACCGGCACCCGAGCGGGTGTCGCCGGCTGACCCGAGCTGGCCGCAGCAGGCGACCCGCGTCTGCAACCGCATCCGCACCGCCTGCGGCGCGAAGGCGCTGCGCGTCGATCACGTCGGACCGACCGCGGTGCCCGGGCTCGACGCCCCGGACGTCATCGACATCCAGGTGACCGTCGAGTCACTGGCCGCGGCCGACGACCTCGACACCGCGTTGTCGTCGGCCGGGTACCCGCGGGTCGACCACGTCACCGGCGACGACGCCCGGGCGGATGCCCGCAGCACCGTGCCCCGGTACGACCACGATGACGATGAGGCGTTGTGGCGCAATCGCATTCACGGCTCCGCCGATCCTGGCCGGCCGACCATCGTGCACCTGCGGGTGGACGGCTGGCCCAACCAGCAATTCGGCCTGCTGTTCGTGGACTGGCTGGTGGCCAACCCCGGTGTGCGGCCCGGCGGCGACGCGTACCGTCGCGCGTGGGAGTGGGCCGACACGGTCGGCTGGCGGCCCTAGATCCCCGCTAGACCCCGCTAGACCCCTACGTGGCGGGAAGCGGGGCGCCGCACGCCAGCACGCCGTTCATCGGATCGGTGCCGCCGGGCGCGGGCCGGACGAACTGGTCGACCTGGGTGGCGACGTTGTCGTCGACGTCGATCTCGCAGTGCACGTTCGCCGAGTACGGCCAGGTGATTGCGACCTGCATACCTGCGCTGGCCGGATCGGAGAGCACCGTGTCGGCTTCGAATGTGTTGTCGGGCGACGAACTGAGGCTCGCGGTGTTCGTCTCGTCGTCGTGGATCACGAAGGTGGCTGTGCCGCCGGGAGCCACCCCGTCGATCCGGGCGATGTAGGTGAGGTTGTGTAGCTCGGCGTGAGCCGTCGCCGGAATCAGATGCGGGCCGGCCGCCGCGCCCGTCAGGGCGGCGACTGCCAGCCATTGGTGCGTGACGGGCATCATGGCTGCT
>NZ_JAVKSH010000010.1:0-44104 GCF_039583805.1 Mycobacterium sp.
CACCTGGTGTGCCGCAACTGCGGCACCACCGTCGAGGTGGGCGGCCGCCAAGTCGAGACCTGGGCCGCCAAAGTCGCCGCCGAGCACGGGTTCTCCGATGTCGGCCACACCATCGAAATCTTCGGCACCTGCGCACAGTGCCAGTAAAATACGCCGACGAACCGCGCCGGTGACAGTGCTACGACGCGGCCGCCCCGGTTCCGCCAACTGCAGCCGGACAGCATCAAAGATGAGGAAATCGACATGACCACGACCCACCGGATCACACGCCCAGTCGGCCGCAAATGGGTTGCCGGTATCGGCATCACCGTGGGCGGTGCAGTCGCGGCCGCCGCACTCGCGACGATCAGCGGCTTCCCTGCCCACGCCGACGCCGACACCTACAGCGATCTACTCAACGGCGCCTCCACAGAGGCTACCGACGCATTGGACTATGTCCACGCGGCCGGAGAAAACTCGGTTCAGGCCGACTCGCCCGAGATATTGTTCTTCACCGGCGAACAATCATTCTTCCAGGAATTATCCTCGCATCTTGTCGACGGGGCCGAACCCCTCCAGGACATGTTGAAGCCGGTGGAACAAACCAGCCCCGGGGTGCTCGCCGCCGACCAGGAGCTGCTCACCGCCTACACCGACTTGGCCAACGCCGATAAAACCCTGGCCGCCGACCCCGGCTCCCTGACGAACCAACTCGATGTGCTCACCGTCGACCTCACCCAGATAATCCCAGCCGGAATCGAACAAAACGTCACCGACATCGCTGCCATCTTCGCCGGTGTCTTCGGCGTTCCCCTGCCCTGACCAGGCACCACAGCCACCTCGCTTCGGACATCCGACACGCCGTTACCAGGGCGTGTCGGATCGGCTGACGCTCCCAGCTGTCGCCGTCGTGGCGCGCGCAGGATATGTTGAGCCCTGGTCTGCAGCACCTCGGGGAGACTTCTATGACACACCGCAACCACCGTCGGCTCGGCGTCGCACTGCTGGCAACCGCCGGCGCCGCGTTCCTGGCCGCGACCTCGGCGACGACGGCAGCGCTCGCGCACGGTGACGACGGCGGCCTGGCGTTCATCATGGGCGGCACGTTGAACCCGCAACCCGACCCCAGCTACGTCACGGCCATCAACGACGCCTACATCCAGCCCAACCCCGCGTTCACGGGCTACACCCCGTTCGGCCTCTACACCCCCGAGGGCGTCAACATCCCCGGCATCAACGGCCTGACCCTCTCGGAGTCGGTCACCCAGGGCGAGATCATCCTGAACAACGCGATTCTGGGTCGGCCCGCGGGCGCTGACACCCTGGCGTTCGGCTACTCCCAGAGCGCGGCGATCGTCACCCTGGAAATGAACGCGCTGGACGCCCTGCCCGCCGACGAGCGGCCCAGCCCCAGCGACCTGTCCTTCATGATGATCGGCGACCTGGACAACCCCGACGGCGGCCTCTTCGAACGCTTCGCGCTGAACATCCCGATCGTGGGTATCCCGTTCTACGGGCCGACCCCGCCGGACACGCCCTATCCCACCGACATCTACAGCGGCCAGTACGACGGGGTCGCCGACTTCCCGCAGTACCCGGCCAACCTGCTGGCCGACCTGAACGCCGTGCTCGGCGCCGATTATGTGCACACCTCGTACCCCAAGCTCACCGCCGCCGAGGTCAAAGACGCGGTGCCGCTGGCAACGTCGCCGGGATACTACGAGGACGGCGGCGTCACGCACTACTTCATGATCCCGACCCAGAACCTGCCGCTGCTGGAACCGCTGCGGGCGATTCCGCTCGTCGGCAATCCGCTGGCCGCGCTGCTGCAGCCGGACCTGACCGTGCTGGTTAACTTGGGCTACAACCCCAACGGGTACGCCAACGTGCCCACCCCGGCGCAGCTGTTGCCCGGCTTCGCCCCGTTTCAGGACCTTTTGAAGCTGGCCCAGCCGCTGCTCAACGGGCTCGGCGTCTACCTGCCGCAGTACCCCAGCGTCCCCGGCCCGGACTTCAACCTGCTGGTCATACTTGCGCAGCTGGCCACCGGCGCCGTCCAGGGAGTGCAGGACTTCCTGGTGCAGATCGGGCTGCTGCCCTCGACCGACCTGGCCACCACCTACCCCGCGGTGAACTCGGTGGCCGAGGTGGCCGCCGTCGCCGACGTCGCCGGGGCGGCGTCGCCGGCCGCAGCGTCCGAGCTGGTGGACCCGTCGTGGCTGACCTCGCTGGCGGACGTGGTCGGATCGGCGTTCTAGCCGCAGCCGATCAGCGCGCGGCGGATCTCGGCACCCGTGTCGAGCACCATCAAGATCAGGGTGCGCAGCGCGTCGTCGGTCAGGCCGGCGCCGGGAAAGTTATAGCGCAGCATCACGTCCGCGGTTTTGCCGGAGTTGCGTCCCGACGTCCCGGCGCCGGGCTTCTCCACCAGCGCCACCGCCCCGATCAGGCTGGTGCGCGCCTGGTCGGCGACCAGGTCGCGAATCTTCTTGCTCAGCGGCAGATCCCACGCCAGGATTTGGGTGAGCGACACCAGGTCGAGGTCCTCGACGATGGTCACCACCCGCAGCGAGACGAACGTGTCGTCATGACGCACCATCAGCGAGCCGTCGGGCTCCGTCTGCACCGGCAGCACCTCGCCGAGCACCGACGCCAGCCGATCCTGCAACGACGGCATCACGCCGTCCCGAACCGTCGGTGCCGCGACGCGTACTCCGCGCAGGCCGACCACAGGTCGCGGCGGTCGCAGTCGGGCCACAGCTTCTCGGAGAAGATGTACTCCGCGTAGGCCGCCTGCCACAGCATGAAGTTGCTGGACCGCTGCTCGCCCGAGGTGCGCAGGAACAGGTCGACGTCGGGGATGTCGGGACGGTACAGGTGCCGGGCCACGGTCGCCTCGCCGACCCGGTCGGGGTCCAGTGTGCCCGCCGCTGCTTTGCGGGCGATACTCCTTGCCGCTTCAGCGATTTCGGTGCGGCCGCCGTAGTTGACGCAGTAGTTCACCGTGATGACGTCGTTGCCCGCCGTCATCTGCTCGGCGATCTCGAGTTCCTTGATGACACTGCGCCACAGGCGTTGCCGGGCACCCACCCACCGGATCCGCACCCCCATCGCGTTGAGGCTGTCCCGTCGCCGGCGCACCACGTCGCGGTTGAACCCCATCAGGAAGCGCACTTCGTCGGCCGAGCGTTTCCAGTTCTCGGTGGAAAAAGCGTACAGGCTGAGCCATTTGATACCGAGTTCTATTGCACCGCAGGCGATATCGATCACAACAGCCTCGCCCATCTTGTGCCCCTCGGTGCGGGGAAGCCCGCGCTGGGTCGCCCAGCGCCCGTTGCCGTCCATCACGATGGCGACATGGGCGGGCAGCTGGTCGGCCGGTATCCGCGGCGCGGCCGCTTTCGACGGGTGCTGCGGTGGACGGCGCGGACCGCCGCCGGGCGACGGCGGCAGCTCGGGGAAGACCGCCGGCCACGTCGACGTGTCGGGAAACGTCGGGTAGTCGCGCGGCGCCGGGGCCGGCTGCCGAAAGTCAGCCGACTTGCGGGTGCGCACCATGGGCCACCTCCTGCCTGCGCTCGACCAACGGCAGCGTCCGCAGCTGGCGCTCCAGATGCCACTGCAGGTGGGCGGCCACCAACCCGCTGGCGCGGCTGCGGGCCGACACCGGTGCGGCCTCCGCGGCCGCCCAGTCGCCGTCGCGCAACGCCGACATCAACTCCAGCACACCCAGCGGCGGTGTCGTCGCACCGGCCGGGCGGCAGTACGCGCACACGCTGCCGCCGGCGGCGACATGAAACGCGCGGTGCGGACCGGGGTTGGCGCAGCGGGCGCACTCGGTCAGCGCCGGCGCCCAGCCGGCGATGGTCATGGCGCGCAACAGATACGCGTCCAGCACCAGCTCGCGGGGCCGCTGCCCGTCGGCCACCGCCCGCAACGCGGCCACCGTGAGCCGATGCAGCTCCGGGGCCGGCGCCCGCTCCTCACCGGCGAGGCGTTCGGCGGTTTCCAGCATCGCGCACGCGCAGGTGTAGCGGCCGTAGTCGCTGACGATGTCGGTGGCGAACGCGTCGATCGCGACGACCTGGGTGACGATGTCGAGGTTGCGGCCCGGGTGCAGCTGCACGTCGACGTGGGCGAACGGCTCCAGCCGCGCGCCGAAGCGGCTGCGGGTGCGGCGCACCCCCTTGGCCACCGCGCGGACCAGCCCGTGCTCGCGGGTCAGAAGGGTGACGATCCGGTCGGCTTCGCCGAGCTTGTGCTGGCGCAGCACCACCGCCCGGTCCCGGTACAGCCGCATGACATCAGTGTGGCATCACGCCGCGACATCACCTTTCATGCGCGCCGATAGGCTCGTGACCGATGACTGAATCTCCCGCATCATCTCCCGCATCTCGCTTCCCCACCCTGACCGACCAGCTCTACCAGCTGGCCAGCGGCGAGGTGACGTCGCAGCAGCTGGTCCGCCGCTCGCTGCACGCCATCGACCTCAGCCAGTCCACGCTGAACGCCTTCCGGGTGGTGCTCACCGAGTCGGCGCTGGCCGACGCCGCCGAGGCCGACCGCCGCCGGGCCGCCGGGCAGGAGGCGCCGCTGTTGGGAATCCCGATCGCCGTCAAAGACGACGTCGACGTCGCCGGAGTGCCAACGGCGTTCGGCACGTCCGGGCCGGTCAGGCCCGCCGCCGCCGACTGCGAGCTGGTGCGCCGGCTGAAGGCCGCCGGGGCGGTGATCGTCGGCAAGACCAACGCCTGCGAGCTGGGGCAGTGGCCGTTCACCAGCGGGCCCGGGTTCGGGCACACCCGCAACCCGTGGTCACGCAAACACACACCGGGCGGGTCGTCGGGCGGCAGCGCGGCAGCGGTGGCCGCCGGCCTGGTCGCGGCCGCGATCGGCTCGGACGGGGCCGGCAGCGTCCGCATCCCGGCAGCCTGGACCCATCTGGTGGGCATCAAGCCGCAACGCGGCCGCATCTCGACCTGGCCGTTGCCGGAGGCGTTCAACGGCATCACCGTCAACGGCGTGCTGGCCCGCACCGTCGCCGATGCCGCCCTGGTGCTCGACGCCGTCTCCGGCAACGCCGACGGCGACCGGCACAAACCCCCGCCGGTGACGGTGTCCGACCACGTCGGCGCCGCACCCGGGCCGCTGACGATCGCGATGTCGACCCGGTTTCCGTTCACCGCGTTCCGCGCCCGGCTGCACCCGGAGATCAGGGCGGCGCTGGAGGCGGTGGCCGAACAGCTTCGGCTGCTCGGCCACACCGTGGTGCCGGGCAACCCGGACTACGGGCTGCGGTTGTCGTGGAACTTCCTGGCCCGGTCCACTTCCGGCCTGGTGGACTGGGCGGACCGGCTGGGCGACGACGTCGATTGGGATCCGCGCACGCTGTCCAACATGCGGATGGGGCGAGTGCTCGCGCAGTCGCCACTGAAGGCCGCCCGCGCGCACGAGGCCGCCGACCAGCGCCGGGTGGGGTCGATCTTTTCCATCGTCGACGTGGTGCTGGCGCCGACGACCGCCCAGCCGCCGCCGCTGCTGCACACCTTCGACCAGCTGGGCGGCCTGGCCACCGACCGCACGATGATCGCAGCCTGCCCGGTCACCTGGCCGTGGAACCTGCTGGGCTGGCCCTCGATCAACGTCCCGGCGGGCTTCACCTCGCAGGGCCTGCCGATCGGGGTGCAGCTGATGGGGCCGGCCAACAGCGAACCCCTGCTGGTGTCGCTGGCCGCCGAACTGGAGGGGGTCAGCGGCTGGGCGGCCAAGCAGCCCGAGATCTGGTGGAACACCCGCACCGACACGCGGCCGGCTCGATAGCTCAAAAGCCCAGGCGGTCAAGCTGTTTGGGGTCTCGCTGCCAGTTCTTGGCGACCTTGACCCTCAGGTCGAGGTACACCTTGGCGCCCAGTAACTGCTCGATCTGGCTGCGCGCGGCGGTGCCCACCTCGCGCAGCCGGGCGCCGTTGCGGCCGATCACAATGCCCTTCTGGCTGTCACGCTCGACGTAGAGGACGGCGTGAACGTCGATCAGGTCGTCGCGCCCCTCGCGCGGGCTGACCTCGTCGATCACCACCGCCAGCGAATGCGGCAGCTCGTCGCGCACCCCTTCCAGCGCCGCCTCGCGGATGAACTCGGCCATCAGCACCTCCTCGGGCTCGTCAGTCAGCTCGCCGTCGGGATAGAGCGCGGGCCCGGGCGGCAGCGCCGCGGCGAGCACAGCGGTCAGCACGTCGATCTGCTCCCCGGTGACCGCCGACACCGGGACGACCTCCGCGTCGGGTGCCAATTCGCTGACAGCGACAAGCTGTGTCGCCAGGTGGTCCTTGCGCACCGTGTCGATTTTGGTGACGACGACCACCAGTGTCGTGGTGGGCGCGACGGAGCGGATCTGGCCCACGATCCAGGTGTCCCCCGGGCCGATCTTCTCGTCGGCGGGGATGCACAGCCCGATGACGTCGACCCCGCTGTAGGCGTCGCGGACCACGTCGCCCAGCCGTTGACCCAGCAGAGTGCGCGGCCGGTGCAGCCCCGGCGTGTCGACCAGGACGATCTGGGCGTTCTCCCGATTTACCATGCCGCGAATCGCGTGCCGAGTGGTCTGGGGCCGATTCGAGGTGATCGCCACCTTGGCGCCGACCATTGCGTTGGTCAGGGTCGACTTCCCGGTATTGGGGCGGCCGACCAAACACACGAAGCCGGAACGGAATTCGGTCATATGCGTCGGGTCGCCGAACGTGAAACTGTTGCGAGATTTCCGGTGATTTTTCGCAATGGGTTCACGCTCGGCGCGGTCACAGGGGGCGGCCTGCCACGTCGGTCACGATGACGGCCGCCGTCGGAGCGAGCTCGCGGACGGCGGCGATCCCGGCGTCGTCGGCGGAGCCGGCCACCAGCACCGCCGCCTCCAACCCGGCCGCGCCGCTGGACACCGCCGCCGCCACCGCCGTCTGGAGGGCAGTCAACTGCAGCGCCGCCAAACCCACCGGGGCTCCGGCGTAGGTGCGCCCGTCGACGTCCCGAACGGCCGCGCCGCTCGTGGCGTCGGCGCGGGCCATCGCCGAACGCGCCAGCACCACCAGCTTGGCGTCCTCGTCGTCGAGTTGCTCAGCCGGCACGAGTGGCCTCCTTGTGCCCGCCGGCGGCGACGCGGCTCAAAAGGACCGTGCCGATGCGCAGCCGCCCGCGTTGGTCGGGGCCACCCTCCGCGTGCAACAACAACCCGTGCGAGATCACCTCGGCGCCGGGCAGCGGAACCCGGCCCAGTTCCAGCGCCAGCAGGCCGCCCACGGTGTCGACGTCGAAGTCCTTGTCGAATTCCACGCCGCACAGTTCGCCGGCGTGCTCAATCGGGAGCCGCGCCGACACCCGAAACCTGCCGTCGCCCAGATCCTCGACCGGGGCCACCTCCGCTTCGTCGTACTCGTCGGCGATCTCGCCGACGATCTCCTCCAACACGTCCTCGATGGTCACCAGCCCCGCGATCGCGCCGTACTCGTCGACCAGCAGCGCCATGTGGTAGCGGTCGCGCTGCATTTCCGCCAGCAGCGCGTCCAGCGGTTTGGAGTCCGGCACGAACACGGGCGGCCGCATCACCTGCACCACCGTGGTGTCGCGACCACCGTTGACAGAGTAATACGTCTGCTGCACAAGGTCTTTCAGGTATACCACGCCGACGACGTCGTCGACGTTGTCACCGATCACCGGGATGCGGGAATGCCCGCTGCGCACCGCCAGCGAGGTCGCCTGGCCGGCCGATTTGTCACGCTCGATCCAGATCATCTCGGTGCGCGGCACCATCACCTCACGAGCCGGGGTGTCGCCGAGTTCGAAGACCGACTGGATCATCCGGCGCTCGTCTGGAGCCACCACGCCCCGCTGCTGCGCCAGGTCCACCATTTCGCGTAGCTCGATCTCGGACGCGAACGGCCCGTTGCGAAATCCGCGACCCGGCGTCAGCGCGTTGCCGACGACCACGAGCAGCCGGCTGATCGGCATCAACAACCACGAAATGAGCTGCAGCGGAAAGGCCGCCGCCAACGAGATGGAGTAGGCGTGTTGGCGGCCGAGGGTGCGTGGACCCACGCCGACCACGACGAAGCTGCTCACCACCATGATCGCTGCGGTGACGTAACGCCCCCACTCCCATCCGAGTTCGCCGTGCAGGAAAGCCACCAGGCACACCGTCGCGCTGATCTCGCAGGTGATCCGCAGCAGCACAACCAAGTTGATGTAGCGGGGCCGTTCGGCCACCAGCGCTGCCAGCCGCACCGCGCCGGGCCGCTCATCGCGCACCAACTCCTGCACCCTGGCCGTCGACACCGTGTTGATGGCAGCGTCGACCGCCGCGAACAACCCGCCCAGACATACCAGCACGATCGCGCACAGCAGCGGAATGAAGCTGCTCAATTGTCGAAAAACCTTGACTTGTCGAGCAATCGGCGGTCTTTCTCGCTCTGCCGGTCCTGCCGGTAGACCTCGACCTGATCGGCGACCCAATCTTCGAGCAGCCGTCGCTGCAGGGCGAACATCTCCTTTTCCTCGTCCGGCTCGGCGTGGTCGTAGCCCAGCAGGTGCAGCACACCGTGGATGGTCAGCAGCGCCAGCTCGTGGCCCAGGCTGTGCCCCGCCGCGGTGGCCTGCTCGGCGGCGAATTCCGGGCACAGCACGATGTCGCCGAGCATCGCCGGCCCGGGCTCGGGGGCGTCGGGGCGGCCGCCCGGTTCTAGCTCGTCGATCGGGAAGCTCATCACGTCGGTCGGTCCGGGCAGATCCATCCAGCGCATGTGCAGGTCGGCCATTGCGGCGATGTCCAGCAACACCATCGACAGCTCGGCAGCCGGGTTGACGTCCATCTCGGCGAGGACGAACCTTGCGACGCTGATCAATTCGGCTTCGGAGACGTCGACGCCCGACTCGTTGGCGACCTCGATACTCATGGCGCGCTCACCGGCGATGACGGACACCCGACGCCCGCCGACCGGCCCGGTTCATGGCCAGCCCGGGCTCGGTGTATCGGGCCTCGTGTCGCTCATAGGCGTCCACGATCTCGGACACCAGCCGATGGCGCACCACGTCCACGCTGGTGAGCTCCGCAAAGTGGATGTCGTCGATGCCCTCCAGGATCTCGACGACGGCACGCAGCCCGGAACGTGCGCCGCCCGGCAGGTCGATCTGCGTAACATCGCCGGTGACAACGACTTTCGACCCGAAGCCAAGCCGAGTCAGGAACATCTTCATCTGCTCGACGGTGGTGTTCTGCGCCTCGTCGAGAATGATGAAGGCGTCGTTGAGGGTGCGCCCCCGCATATACGCCAGCGGCGCGACCTCGATCACACCCGACGCCATCAGCTTGGGGATCAGCTCGGGATCCATCATGTCGTAGAGCGCGTCGTAGAGCGGGCGCAGATACGGGTCGATCTTCTCGCTCAGCGTGCCGGGCAGAAAACCAAGGCGCTCACCGGCTTCCACCGCGGGCCGGGTCAAGATGATCCGGTTGACCTGTTTGGTCTGCAGCGCGTTGACGGCTTTGGCCATCGCCAGATACGTCTTGCCGGTGCCGGCCGGGCCGATGCCGAAGACGATCGTGTTGGCGTCGATGGCGTCGACGTAGTGCTTCTGGTTGAGCGTCTTGGGCCGGATCGTCTTGCCGCGCCGCGACAAGATGTCGAGGGTGAGCACCTCGGCCGGTGATTCGTTGCCGGTGCCGACAATCATGGCCACACTGTGGCGCACCGACTCGGATGTCAGAGGCTGCCCGCTGGCCACGATGGCGATCAGTTCGGAGAGCACCCGTTCGCCCAGTGCGACGTCGCCGGGCTCGCCCGAGAGGGTGACGGCGTTGCCGCGAACATGCACGTCGGCGGCCAGCACGCCCTCGAGGGTGCGCAGGTTTTCGTCAGCGGAACCCAACAGACCCACCACGAGGTCGGGCGGAACGTCGATGCTGCAGCGAACAGGATCGGCAGCGTTGGTCTCGCGGGGCGTCACGTGGTCTCTGGTGCCTGCTTTCTGAGTGCTCGGGCGACGGTGTTCGGAGGCTCAGTCTACCGCCGGGTGGAGTTTCACGGTCAACGCTGCGGCACGATGTTCGCCGGCAGCTGCTGATCGAGTACTTTCTGCGCCTGTGCCGTGCCGGTGATCGGCAGCGTGGCGTCGTCGAGCAGACCGATTTGGGCCGGCAACGACGCCTGGTCCCGGTAGATCCGCTCGTAGGCGACTTTGCCGGCCTGGATACCCGTGACCACCACGACCGCGAGCAGGACCGCCCGTCCGGTCGGCGCAGACGGTGCGGCAGACGGGGATGATCGCGGTGTCGTCGAGCCAGTGCCCGATCCTTCCGACGCGTCACGTCGAGATTGGCATGCTGGCTACCGTCGCGAGCAGGAATTGCTTGCGGTACCGCAGTGAGATTGCGCGCAGGGTTGTGGATCACCGCTGTGGATCAACAGCCTTGGGCGCAATCTCAACGACGCTTGGCCGCCGGGGCGCGCTCGCGACCGGTCACGCGTCCCACCGCGGCGTCAGCACCCCCAGCGCGCCCAGCGCGACCGCCGCCGCGCTGGACGTGCGCAGCACGGTTGGACCCAGCCGGACCGCGACCGCGCCGGCGTCGGCCAACAAAGCAAGCTCGTCCTCGGCGACACCACCTTCCGGGCCGACGATCAGCATCAGCGACTTCGCTTGCGGCTCAGCGATATCCGCCAGTTGATCGGTCGCCGACTCGTGCAGGGCCAAGGCCACGGCGCCGGCTGCCGACTCGCTGCGGATCAGCTGCGCGAGGCCCGGCGTCGATACCACGCCGTCGACGCCGGGGATGTGCGCGCGACGGGATTGCGCCGCCGCCGCCCGTGCGGCCGCCCGCCAGCGGCGCAGCCCCTTCTCGGCGCGGGGGGCGTCGTCCCAGCGCGCCACGCAACGCGCCGCCTGCCAGGCCACGAACGCGTCGGCTCCGGCCTCGGTGGCCAGCTCGATCGCCAACTCGGAACGCTCGGCTTTGGGCAGCGCCTGCACCACGGTCACCGGCGGCTGTACGGGTGCGACGCTCCAGCGGTCCAGCACCCGGGCCCGCACCCCGGCGCGGCTGGCCTGCTCGGCGACGGCGCGGGCGAGCCCGCCCGCGCCGTCGCCGAGCGTCACCTGCTCCCCGGGGCGGATGCGCCGAACGGTCGCGGCGTGGAAGCCGTCGTCACCGCCGACGACGGCGAGCCCGCCGGGATCGGGCAGCGCGTCGACGTAGAACAAGCCGGCCACCGCAACGAGGGCCCGTCAGCGCCCGGTGAACGTCTCGCGTAACCGACTGAACAGCCCGCCCGCGGCGGCTGCCGCGTGCGTCGAGCGGACCTCGGCAACGTCGCGGGTGCGGCGCTTCTTCAATTCCCGCAACAACTCGGCGTCGCGGTGGTCGAGCCGCTCCGGCACCACCACCTCGACGTGCACGTGCAGGTCGCCGCGCACCCCGGAGCGCAGGTGCGGCATGCCGTGGCCGCGCATCGTGACCACCGAACCGGGTTGGGTTCCGGGCGGAACCGTGATCTCGACGAGCCCGTCGAGGATCGCCTCCACCGTCACCGTGGTGCCCAGGGCCGCGTCGACCATCGGCACCGAAATCGTGCAGTGCAGGTCGTCGCCGTCGCGGACGAAGAAGTCGTGTGGTTGTTCGTGCACCTCGACGTACAGGTCGCCGGCCGGCCCACCGCCCGGCCCGACCTCGCCCTGCGCGGCCAGCCGGACACGCATGCCGTCTCCGACGCCGGCCGGGATCTTCACGCTGATGTCCCGGCGGGCACGCACCCGGCCGTCGCCGCCGCACTGGTAACAGGGGTCGGGGATGACCTCGCCGACGCCGCGGCACACCGGGCACGGCCGCGACGTCATCACCTGGCCCAGCAGCGAGCGCTGCACGGTTTGCACCTCGCCGCGGCCACCGCACGTGTCGCAGGCCACCGGGGTGGACGTGCCGTTCGTGCCCCGGCCCTGGCAGCGGTCGCACAGCACCGCGGTGTCGACGGTGACCTGCTTGGTGACGCCGCTGGCGCACTCGGCAAGATCCAGCCGCATCCGCAGCAGCGAATCCGAGCCGGGCCGCACCCGGCCGACCGGACCCCGTGACCCCGAGCCGCCGCCGAAACCGCCGCCGAAGAATGCCTCGAACACGTCGCCGAGACCACCGAAGCCGGGAAACCCGTTGGCCGACGCAGCGCCTTCCAGCGGGTCCCCGCCCAGGTCGACGATGCGGCGCTTCTCCGGGTCGGACAGCACCTCGTAAGCGGCGCTGATCTCCGCGAACTTCGCCTGCGCCGCCTCGTCGGGGTTGACGTCGGGATGCAGCTCGCGCGCCAGCTTGCGGTAGGCGCGTTTGATCTCTGCCTCGCTGGCGTTCTTGCCCACACCGAGCAGCCCGTAGTAGTCGCGTGCCACGCCTGACCTTTCTTATGCCTCTTGCGCCGCGGTCTGCGGGCGTGCCTCTTGCGCCGCGGTCTGCGGGCGTGCCTCTTGCGCCGCGCTCTGCGGGTGCGCGGTCATCGGGCACCCAGCACTTCGCCGATGTACACCGCAACCGCAGCGACGCTGGCGATAGTTCCCGGATAGTCCATCCGGGTGGGGCCCAGCACACCCATACCGCCGTAGACGGTGTCGCTGGTGCCGTACACGGTCGACACCACCGACGTGCCCGCCATCTGCTCGGCCTGGGTCTCGTGCCCGATACGCACCGTCACCTTGCCCGCCTCCTGCTGGGCGGCCAGCAGCCGCAGCACCACGACCTGCTCCTCGAGCGCTTCCAGGATCGACCGCAGCGAACCGCCGAAGTCGGCGGTGTTGCGGGTCAGGTTAGCAGTGCCGCCCAACAGCAGCCGCTCCTCGCTGTGCTCGACCAGCGACTCCAGCAGCACCGTCGCTGAGCGGCCCACGGCGTCGGACAGGCTGGTGCACGCGTCGAAATGTCCGGCGAGTTCGGCGACCGCGACCGACGCGGCCGACAGCTTCTTGCCCTCCAGCGCCTGGCCGAGCATCTCGCGCAGCTGGGAAAGCTGATGGTCGTCGATGACGTCGCCGAGTTCGACGATGCGCTGGTCCACCCGGCCGGAGTCGGTGATGACCACCATCAGCAGCCGCGCCGGGGTCAGCGCGATCACCTCCAGGTGCCGGACCGTCGACGTCGACAGCGTCGGATATTGCACGACGGCCACCTGACGGGTCAGCTGGGCCAGCAGCCGCACCGCGCGGCGCAGCACGTCGTCGAGATCGACGCCGGACTCCAGGAAGCGCTGGATGGCCCGCCGTTCGGCCGCCGACAGCGGCTTGACGTCGTCGAGCCGGTCGACGAACTCGCGATATCCCTTCTCGGTGGGCACCCGCCCGGAGCTGGTGTGCGGCTGGGCGATGTAGCCCTCGGCCTCCAGCACCGCCATGTCGTTGCGCACCGTGGCCGGCGAGACGCCGAGGTTGTGACGCTCGACCAGTAACTTCGAGCCGATCGGCTCTTTGGTGGCGACGAAGTCGGCGACGATGGCGCGCAGCACCTCGAAGCGCCGCTCGTCAGCACTTCCCATCCGGTCCACCTCCCTGGCCGGGTCCAGTTTACGGGGATCGGCAGACACACCACCGGCGTTGGCGCGCTAACCTTGGCAACCATGCTCACGCCGGGCACCCACGACGCACCGGGGACGGTCGGCCGCTGATTTTCAAGGGCGTCCGCGACGGCAAGCCGTATCCCGAGCACGGCCTGTCCTATCGCGACTGGTCGCAGATCCCGCCTCGGCAGATCCGGCTCGACGAGTTGGTCACCACCACGACGGTGCTGGCGCTGGATCGGTTGCTGTCGGAGGATTCGACGTTCTACGGCGACCTGTTCCCGCACGCGGTGAAATGGAAGGGCGTCCTCTACCTCGAGGACGGGCTGCACCGGGCGGTGCGCGCCGCGCTGCGCAACCGGACCGTACTGCACGCGCGGCTGCTGGATATGGACGCGGTGGCCTACCAGGCGTAGCCGCGGGTGGTCACGCGTTGGCGCACCATCGACGTCACACCGGCGGCCGCGGCTTCGCTGGCGGCCACGGCTGCTAACCCGGCTACATCGATATCCGGCGGCGGCGGCGCCCGGCCGTGCGACGACGCCGGGAAAGCACCCGCGTCGTCACCCCAGCAGCGTGCACACCACGCCGTCAGCAAGCAACCGACCCCGGTCGGTCAGCACCAGCCGGTCGCCGTCGCACCTCAGCACGCCGTCGTCGACGGCGACCTCGGCGCGCCGGCGTTCGGCCGCGTCGAGCATGCTCACCGCCAGCCCTCGGCGTAGCCGGAGGCCCAGCATGACGTCCTCGGTGTGACGTTGGTCGGACCCCAGCTGTTCGCAGCCGGCCACAGGAAGCGCGCCGGCCGCCAACATCTGGGCATAGGTGTTGGGGTGCTTGACATTCCACCAGCGCGTCGCGCCGACGAAGCTGTGCGCTCCCGGGCCGGCTCCCCACCAGTGACCGCCGTCCCAGTAGCCGAGGTTGTGCCGGCACGACCCCCCGGGGCGGCACCAGTTGGACACCTCGTACCAGTCGAATCCCGCCGCGCGCAGCCGCGCGTCGACGAGCTCGTAGCGTTGCGCCAGCATGTCGTCGTCGGGAACGGTCAGGTCTCCGCTGCGAATCCGGCGCGCCAAAGCGGTGCCTACTTCGACGATCAGCGCATACGCCGACACGTGGTCGACGCCGGCCCCGATCGCCGCGTCCACCGAGCGGCACACGTCGTCGTCGGACTCGCCCGGGGTGCCGTAGATCAAGTCGAGGTTGACGTGCTCGAAACCGGCGGCCAGCGCCTCAGCGGCCGCGGCTGCCGAACGGCCCGGCGAGTGCACCCGGTCCAGGGTGGCCAGCACCCGCGGCGCCACCGACTGCATGCCCAGCGAGATCCGGGTGTAGCCCGCCGAACGCAGCGCCTCGAACAGCTCGGGCCACGTCGACTCGGGGTTGGCTTCGCAGGTGACTTCGGCGCCGGCCGCCAGCACGAACTCTTGTCGCACCATGTCCAGCAACGCGGCCAGTCGCTCGCCACCCAACAGCGACGGCGTCCCCCCGCCGACGAACACCGTGTGCACCGTCGGCCCGCCCAGACGCGCGGCAGCCAGCTCCAGCTCCGACCGCAGCACCTGCAGCCACCGGTCGGGATTGACGCCGCCCAGCTCGGCCGGGGTGTAGGTGTTGAAGTCGCAATACCCACAGCGGGTCAAGCAGAACGGCACGTGCACGTACACCCCGAACGTGCCGCCGGGTTCGAGCCGCAGCTCGGGCAGCACGGCCGGCGCGGTAACCCCCGCCATGACCACGGATCATCCCACGGGCGCCCGGTCAAGTCCCGCCCAACCGGTCGTCAGGCGTGATCGGTCAGGAAGGTCAGGAAGTTGGTCAGCGACCCGACCGGGGCCTCGCCATCGCCCCGCGACGCGCACGTCGGCCACGCGCCGGGTCCCTGGGTCGACATGATCTGATTGCCCACGGCTATCTGCTGCTCCGGGGACGCCTGGAAGGGATAACCCTGCCCGCCGTTGGCGAGCCACGTCGCCTCGGTGATCTGCAGGCCGCCGTAGTCACCGTTGCCGGTGTCGGCCGCCCAGTTGCCCCCGGATTCGCATTGCGCGATCGCCTCCCAGTTGATCGGGTCCGCCGTCGCGACATCGCTCGCCACGCCCATCGCCGCGAGCACGACCCCTGCCGCGAGCGGGACCCTTGCCGCGATCGGGACCCCTGCCGCCGCCACACCAACACCGCGTCTCATACCACTTCCACCTTGCTGGCCAGCCACTGGCCGTCGACCTTTTCCATGGTCATCCTGAGTCGGCTGCGGTCCACGTGGGGGTTGGAGTCGGACGAGTTGTTCACCGCCTGGGTGACCGCCAGCAACACCACGACTTTGTCCGGCGTGACGGACTTGGCCGCCGCGTCTACGACAGTCCCGCGCGCGCTCGCCTGGTTGTCGATCAGAATCTGGCGCAGCTGCCCGGCGGACTTGGCGTGCAGGTTCTTGAACTCGCCCGTCGCGCCGTTGGCGATGTCCGCGAAGTTCTTGTCGATGGTGCCGGCGTCGATGTTGGACAGCGTCAGAGCGTAGCGCGTGGCCGCGTCGATCGCCTGCGCGGCGGCGACTTCCTCGCGGTGGTGCTCGATGTGCAGCCAGCCGAGGTATGCCCCCGTCGTCGCCAGGACAGCGATCAGCGCCGCGACAGCGAGCCGACGGATGCGGCGGCCGCGCGGCCTGCCGCCGCTGGCCTCCGTCTTGCGCTCGTCGCGCTCGTCGCCCGAGGTGGGATGTGCGGGAGAATCCAACTCGATCACCTGTCTTTTCGCGCTGTGTTCCCACGGACCGGCGCCGTGAGCTCGCGCATATTTTCCTCCCCGCGGGCGACGAGCCCGGGGAACGACACGCTGTACCGGGCGACGGGCTTGGTGACCTACGCGCGCCGCAGCCAGTTCGGCATCGCCCGGTGATCCCCCGGTGATCCCCCGGTGATCCCCCGGTGGGGAACACGCCGCTCAGCGATGGTCGTGCTGGCACGTTCGTCGGGGATTGTCGTCGTACGCCGGGTCCGCCCGCCGAACGTGAAGCCATTGCGAAAATCGGGGCCGAATCTCGCAACAGTTTCACGTTCGGTGAGCGTGGGGTGGGCACGGTTGGACCTCACGTCGCACTGGTCACATCTGCCTCGTCAGTCCGCGCGGGAGAACCGGTGTCGTGGTGACCGCCTCATGGTGAGCGACAAGTGATCCGTGTGGCTTCTGCGTGGCTTCTGTGACCTGGTGTCGACCGGTCCCGCCGGATGACCCCCGACGGCCTTACCCGCGACACCACTTGGCGATGGCGACAGGCCGGCCGACCGGTGGCAGGCACCCGGGACCGCGAGCTCCCTGGTGCTGCCCGGTTCGTCCCCACCAGCCGGCCACTCGCACTGCTCACTGACGCTGATCGGCCAGGGCGTGATCAACGTCCCCGCGTCGTCGGCTCCGGCGACATCTGCGTGACGGCTGTCGGTGCGTTGACTTCGCCGGTCATCGGCGGCACCTGGGTGGCCCGCACGTAGACGGTGTCCCCCTCGCGCAAGGCCAGCGCCGCAGCGTCACCGCGGGTGATCTGGGCGGTGAACGACCCGCGGGTGGCCGCGCTGGTCAGCTCCACCCGCACCTCGAAGCCCAGCACCACCACCCGCTCGACGGTGGCGCGCAGCACACCGGTGGACTGCGCGGTCACGTCGCCGGCGGCGGTCGCCATCTCCGGCGTACGGCCCACCCGGATGTCGTGCGGACGGACCAGGGTTCCGTTCAACGAGGACACCGCGCCCAGGAACGACATCACGAAAGCGTTCGCGGGTGTGTCGTAAACATCTGTCGGAGAACCGATTTGCTCGATACGTCCCTGGTTGAGCACGGCGATCCGGTCCGCCACGTCCAGCGCTTCGGCCTGGTCGTGGGTGACCAGCAGGGTGGTGACGTGCACCTCGTCGTGCAACCGGCGCAGCCAGGCCCGCAGCTCCTCGCGCACCTTGGCGTCCAACGCGCCGAACGGCTCGTCGAGCAGCAGCACCTGGGGATCCACCGCCAGCGCGCGGGCCAGCGCCATCCGTTGGCGCTGGCCTCCGGAGAGCTGGTTGGGGTAGCGGTTCTGAAAACCGCTCAACCCCATCACCTCCAGCAGGTTGTCGACCTTCGCGGCGATCTCGGGCTTGGGACGGCGGCGGATCTTCAGCCCGAACGCGACATTGTCGCGCACGGTCAGGTGTTTGAACGCCGCGTAGTGCTGGAACACGAAGCCGATGCCGCGCCGTTGCGGCGGCACCCGGGTGACGTCGCGGCCGTAGATCGTCACGGAGCCGGTGTCTGGCTCATCCAGGCCCGCGATCGCCCGAAGCAGCGTGGACTTGCCCGAGCCGCTGGGCCCCAGCAACGCCGTCAACGAGCCTGCCGGCACCGAGAAGTCGACGTTGTCCAGCGCGACGAAATCCCCGTAGCGCTTGTTGGCGCCGGTCACGATAATCGCCTCAGACTCAATCTGCCTCGGTCTCATACCACCTCCTTGTGCGGCCGCCGCGCGTCGAGCGCCACCTGCACGACCAAAACCACCATTGATACCGCCATCAGCAGCGTCGACAGCGCATACGCGCCGTACTCGTCGCCGCGGTTGTAGCGGTCGGAGACCAGCAGCGTCAACGTCTGCGAGGTGCCCGGCAGGTTCGACGACACGATCAGCACCGCGCCGTACTCACCGAGAGTGCGCGCGATGGTCAGCACGATGCCGTACGTCAGGCCCCACCGAATCGACGGCAGCGTTATGCGCCAAAACGTTTGCCACCCTGACGAACCCAGCGTCGCCGCCGCCTCCTCCTGATCGGTTCCCAGCTCGTGCAGCACCGGTTCGACCTCGCGGACCACGAACGGCAGGGTGACGAAAATGCTCGCCAGCACGATACCCGGCAGGCCGAAGATGATCTTGAGTCCGAAGTCTTTCTCCACGAATCCCAGGGCGCCGCCCGATCCCCAGAGCACAACCAGTGCCACCCCGACGATGACGGGGGAGACCGCGAACGGCAGGTCGACGATCGCCTGCAGCACGCCTTTTCCGCGGAACCGGTTGCGCGCCAACATCAACGCCGTCGGAATACCGAAGATCACGTTCAGCGGCACCACGATCGCCACCACCAGCAGCGACAGGTTCAGCGCCGACACCGCTGCCGGGGTGCTCACGTAGGCGAAGAACTGGCGCAGCCCGGGCGAGAACGTCCGCCACACGATGAGCGTCACCGGGACCGCGAGCAGAGCGAAGACATATCCCAGCGCGACCCAGCGGATGAGATAGCGCACTCGCGGCGCGGTCGTCATGCGCCGCTCCTCCTCATCGCTTCGCTCTGCATCGTCGCCGGCGCGGTCGTCATGCGGACAGCTCCTCGCGCTTGGCCACCCGCGATCCGAACGTGCGCAGGACGAACAGAACCATGAACGAGATAGCCAGCAACACAACCGAAATCGCTGCGGCCCCGGTGCGGTCGTCGTTTTCGATCAAGGTGCGGATCCACTGTGAGGACACTTCGGTCCTGCCCGGCACCGCCCCACCAATCAGCACCACCGACCCGAACTCGCCGATGGCTCGTGAAAAAGACAGGCCGGCACCGGACAACAAGGCCGGCGTCAGCGACGGCAGCACCACGGCGGTGAAGATCGTCGCGTTGTCGGCACCCAGCGACGCGGCCGCTTCTTCGGCCTCGCGGTCGATTTCGAGCAGCACCGGCTGCACGGCGCGCACCACGAAGGGCAGCGTGACGAAGGCCAACGCCACCGCGACACCCCACGCGGTGTGTTGCAGATGCAGGCCGACGGGGCTGTCGGGCCCGTAGAGGGCCAGCATCACCAGGCTGGCGACAATGGTCGGCAACGCGAACGGCAGATCGATGATCGTGTCCATCAGCCGCTTGCCGGCGAAATCGTCGCGCACCAGCACCCAGGCGACCATCAGGCCGAACACCAGGTTGAGCACGGTGATGCCCGCCGAAATCGTCAGCGTCACCCGCAGCGACTCCAGCGCCGCGCGCGAGGTCACCGCCAGCCAGAACGCCCGCCAGCCGCCGCCGACGGCCTGCCACCCGATGGCGGCCAGCGGCAGCAGCACGATCACCGACAGCCAGCTCATCGCGACGCCGACCCGCAGCGACACGGTGCCGCGGCGCGCCTCGGCCGGTGTCAGCACCGCCGTCATCCGGTGGCCTGCATGTAGATCTTGGTGATGCTGCCGGTGTTCTTGTCGAACAGTCGCGTGTCCACGGTGTCCCAGCCGCCCAGGTCGGCGATGGTCCACAGCTTCTGCGGTACCGGGAACCGCCCGCGGACGCCGGCGGCAACGGCCGGGTCCACAGGGCGAAAACCGGCCTGCGCCCACAACTTCTGCGCCTGCGCGGTGTATTGGAAGTTCCTGAACGCGGTAGCCGTCGCCAGCTGGCCGCTGGTGATCACGACCGCCAGCGGGTTCTCGATTTTGAAGGTGTGCGCCGGATTGACATGGGTGACCGGCTTGCCCTGCCGTTCGGTGGCGATGGCCTCGTTCTCGTAGCTGATCAAGACGTCGCCGCTGCCCTGGACGAAGACGTCGGTGGCCTCCCGCCCGGAACCCGGACGCAGTGTGACGTGCCGGCTCACCAACTGGTTGACGAAGTCGATCCCCGCCGCAGGATTCCGGCCGCCGTCGCTCTTGACGGCGTAGGGGGCGAGGAGATTCCATTTCGCCGACCCCGAACTGAGCGGACTGGGTGTGACGACCTCTACCCCGGGCCGCAGTAGGTCCTCCCAGTCATGGATGTTCTTCGGGTTCCCTTGTCGTACAACCAACGTGACAACAGAACTGAAAGGGACGCCTTTGGTGGCGTCTTTGTCCCAGTCCTTGGAAACCTTGCCGGCCTTGACCAGTCGGGTGATGTCGGGTTCGACGGAGAAGTTCACGACGTCGGCGGGCTTGCCGTCGGCGACGCTGCGCGACTGGTCGCTGGAAGCCCCGTAGGAGGTGACGACCTGCACACCTTTGCCTTGCTCGGTGGCGTTGAACGCCGGAATCACCGTGCTCCAGCCCGGTTCTGGAGCCGAGTACGCGACCAGGGTGATGCTGGTGTGGGAGCCGGCCGGCCCGCCCTCGCCGACGACGTCGCTGGCGCCGCCGTGACATGCCGCGACGGAGCCCGCGGTGACGGCGCACGCGGCGACGCGTCGCCACCGCGGCGCACCGCCGGCATCGTTTCGCATGAGGAACATGAGGAACCTTTCCGTGGACGGGCAGAAACGAGATCCCGTCGCTGCGGAAAGGCGATCAATCAGTATCCGCCGAGTTTCACCGGCGCCGACACCAGACCGCGCGCGGGCACGCAGTCAGCGGCGACAGTGCACGTCGGCCACAGCGCAATTCCCCACGGCAATGAGCGCCAGAACATACCGCTCCCGATTGCCGGACGCCGCGTGCATGTGGCGGAGCGTAACAGAATCGGCTGGCGGCCTGCGCGCCTCAGTGCGTCAGCAGCCAGCTGACGAGGACCAGCACCAGCAGCGTGACCAGCACCAGCGTCACCTGCGAGCGCGGCATGCCGGTCACCGCGGGGCCTGGTCGTCGTGGCGCACACGACGCATCAGCCCGATGCCGCGGCCGAGCAGAGCGTCCAGCGCGGCCGCGATGAGGAACGCCAGCGCCAGCACCACCGGCATGACCACCAGGGTCTGCAGCACAAAGCCCAGCCCGGACAACCACAGCTCGACGCCGTCCCACCAGCCCAGGAAGCCGCCCACCGCGCTCACTTTATAACTTCAGCGACCGGGTCGACGGTCCAGACCGGCACCCGCCACGCCGAAAGCGGGCGCACAGGAGCGCAGCAGAGCGAGCCAGGACGTGCACGCTACGGTGGGCTGATGGCGACTGTGACAAATCGTTCGTGGATTCTGACCATGTCGATCGGTGTGGTGATCGCAGCCCTGACCGGGTGCGGTCACAGCGGAACGCCCGGCGCCACCCCGACCACCACGACGTCCCATTCCTCGTGGGAGCGTCCGGACGCCCCGCCCGACCCGCGCACGCTGGTGCGCGCCGGTGCCGCGGCGGTCGGGCAGGTACCCGACAGCACCCTGATCTTCATCGAGAGCGAAACCGACGACACGGGAACCTGGAAAGTCTTGGTGGTCACCCCGGACGGCACCGAGCAGGAGATGAAAATCGGCGTCGACGGCATCACGGTGATGGTCGGGCCGACCCCGACCAACGACAGCGACGCCGACAAGGCCGAACATCGGGCCCTGGTGCACGCCGCGCACCTGGACTACCAGGCCGCCGTGGGCAAGATGCTGGCAGCGGTCCCGAATGGCTCGATCACCAAGCTCAGCCTGGTTGACACCGACAACGTCACCACGTGGCGGGCCGACGTGTGGGACACCTACCTGGTCGACCACATAGTCACGATCAATGCGGCGTCCGGCGACCTGATCTCCAACAACCAGGTGTAGCCCGGCGCTACTTCTTCGCCTTGTCCCCGCTGTCGGCGGACAACGCTGCGACGAACGCCTCCTGCGGCACCTCGACCCGCCCGATCGTCTTCATCCGCTTCTTGCCTTCCTTCTGCTTTTCCAGCAGCTTGCGCTTGCGGGTGATGTCACCGCCGTAGCACTTGGACAGCACATCTTTGCGTATAGCCCGGATGTTCTCCCGCGCAATGATTTTCGAGCCGATCGCGGCCTGCACCGGCACTTCGAACTGCTGACGCGGGATCAGCTCCTTGAGTTTGGCGGTCATGGTGTGGCCGTAGGCGGCGGCGGCCTCGCGGTGCACGATCGCGCTGAACGCGTCGACCGGCTCACCCTGCAGCAGGATGTCGACCTTGACCAGGTCGGCCTCCTGCTCGCCGGCCGCCTCGTAGTCCAGGCTGGCGTAGCCGCGGGTGCGGGATTTCAGCGAATCGAAGAAGCCGAAGATGATCTCGCCCAGCGGCATGGTGTAGCGCAGCTCCACCCGCTCCGGCGAAAGATAGTCCATGCCGCCCAGCTCGCCGCGCCGCGACTGGCACAGCTCCATGATGGTGCCGATGAACTCGCTCGGCGCGATAACGGTGGTTGTGACGACGGGCTCGTAGACGGCGCCGATCTTGCCCGACGGCCAGTCCGACGGGTTGGTGACGATAATTCCCCCGGCCGCGCCGCCTTCCAACACCACGCGGTAAACCACGTTGGGTGAGGTGGAGATCAGGTCGAGGTCGAATTCGCGCTCCAGGCGCTCGCGGGTGATCTCCATGTGCAGCAGGCCCAAAAACCCGCACCGGAACCCGAAACCCAGCGCCACCGAGGTTTCCGGCTCGTAGGTGAGCGCCGCGTCGTTGAGCTGGAGCTTCTCCAGCGCGTCACGCAGGTCCGGGTAGTCCGAGCCGTCGACGGGATACAGCCCGGAATACACCATCGGCTTGGGTTCGCGATAGCCGATCAACGGCTCGGTGGCGCCGTGGCGGGCGGTGGTCACGGTGTCGCCGACTTTCGACTGGCGCACGTCCTTCACGCCGGTGATCAGGTAGCCCACCTCCCCGACGCCCAATCCGGGGGCGGCCTTCGGCTCCGGGGAGACGACGCCCACCTCCAGCAGCTCGTGGGTGGCGCCGGTGGACATCATTGCGATCTTCTCGCGGGGGGTGATCTTGCCGTCGATCACGCGCACGTAGGTCACCACACCGCGGTAGGTGTCGTAGACGGAGTCGAAGATCATCGCCCGGGTGGGCGCGTCAGGATCTCCGGTCGGCGAGGGCACCTGCTTGACCACCTCGTCGAGCAGGTCGGCCACCCCCTCGCCGGTCTTGCCGGACACCCGCAGCACGTCGCCGGGCTCGCAGCCGATGATGTGGGCGATCTCGCCGGCGTAGCGGTCCGGGTCGGCGGCGGGCAGGTCGATCTTGTTGAGCACCGGGATGATCGCCAGGTCGCGCTCCAGCGCCAGATACAGGTTGGCCAGGGTTTGAGCTTCGATACCCTGCGCGGCGTCGACCAGCAGCACCGCGCCCTCGCAGGCGGCCAGTGCCCGGGACACCTCGTAGGTGAAGTCGACGTGGCCCGGGGTGTCGATGAGGTGCAGGACGTAGTCACACTCCCCCGCTCGCCAGGGCAGCCGCACGTTCTGCGCCTTGATGGTGATGCCGCGTTCGCGTTCGATGTCCATCCGGTCCAGGTACTGCGCGCGCATGGACCGCTCGTCGACGACGCCGGTCAGCTGCAGCATCCGATCCGCCAGCGTGGACTTGCCGTGGTCGATGTGGGCGATGATGCAGAAGTTCCGAATCTGCGCCGGTGCGGTGAAGGTCTGGTCAGCGCTGATGGGAATCTCCTGGTCGACGTCTGCTGCGCGGCACCCAGGTATCCGCGAGTACGTCCAGGGTATCGGGGCGGCGTCGGCCGGACACCATCGCGCCGGGCCTATGCTGCGACCATGGCTTCCCCGCGGAAGACACAGTGGAAGACGTTGCAGCGCTTCGCCGCGAACCTGGTGTTCCACGACGCGCCCCGGTTCGTCCGGCAGCTGCAGAACTCGCCGACGATGCAGCGGGGAATCCAGATCGGTTTGGACGTCATCGTCGGCGGCATGTCGCCACCACAAGCGGAGATCACCGCCGGGCGACCGGTGACCCGCAGCAGCGTCCCCACCGCGCACCGGGCGCGCACACTGGTGTACGCGCCCGACCTCGACGGCCGGGCTGATCCGGGCGAGATCGTGTGGACATGGGTCGTCTACGAGGACCACCCCACCCGCGGTGAAGACAGGCCCGTGCTGGTGGTGGGACGCGACCGTCGCACCTTGCTCGGTCTGCTGGTGTCCAGCCAGGTGCGCGACGATCACGACCGGGATTGGATCGGGATCGGCTCGGGCGGCTGGGACGACGGCGGCAGGCCCGGCTGGGTGCGGTTGGATCGAGTGCTCGACGTCCCCGAGGAGGGCATCCGCCGCGAAGGAGCGATTCTGGACCCGGAGATCTTCGACCGGGTGGCAGCCCGGCTGCGCGCCGACTATTCGTGGAGTTGAGCCGTCAGCCCTAGGTGATGCCTAGCCCTGGTTTATGCCTAGCCCTGGTTTATGCCTAGCCCTGGTTTATGTAGGACTGCAGCTGTTTGTGCTCGGCTTCGAGTTCTTCCATGCGGGTCTTGACGACGTCGCCGATGCTGACGATGCCGAGCAGTTTCCCGTTTTCGACCACCGGCACGTGCCGCACCCGGTTCTCGGTCATCAGCACGCTGATGCTGTCCACAGTGTCGGCTCTGACGCAGGTCGAGATGACGGCGGTCATGATTTTCCGAACCGGCCGGGCCAGCACACCCGCGCCGTGCGCATGCAGCGCCCGGACCACGTCGCGCTCCGAGACGATGCCCACCGGGCCGTCCGATTCGGCGACCACCATCGCGCCGATGTTGTGCTTCGCGAGACCGGCGAGTAGCTCGGCCACCGTCGCGTCGGGGTTGATCGTCACCACCGCCGCGCCCTTGTTCCGCAGCACGTCCGCAATGCGCATCGAGGCCTCCCGCCTGTTGAGATCGGGTCCAGCCTAGGCTACGGGTAACACGGCCGCGGCGTAATACTTGGCCGGATGAACGCTACCGACTGTGACCCGCTCGTCATCTGCTCAGACCTGGAGGACGCCCGCGAGTCCGCTCAACAGGCCCGCCAGGTCGGTGTCGACGATGCCGCTCGTGGCGCTCAGCTCGCGGGAACCACCCCGACCACTCGGCGCTGCGGTCCTTCGGGTGCCGTCCTTTGGGTCACTGTGATGAGATCAGTGGTGTGGACATCGGCCAGCCTCGATTCGCGCCCGGTGCAGACCGTCCAGATCAGACGCCACCGGCCGTGGTAGACCTCAGGAGGTAGCTCGTTGTCGCCGCCGCCGTCCGGTCCCGTGCCGCCCACCGCGCATGACGACCCCGACCGGCTTCTCGCCGGCTACCGCACTGCCTGGGCCCAGGAAACACTGTTCGACCCCCGCGGCGGGCGGGCAACTGCGCTGGGGTACGACGAGTTCGTCGACGACGCCGGTGACATCCGGCCGGGCTGGTCGCAGCTGGCCGAGGTCGTCGGTGAGCGGGGACGCGCGGGTCTGGACCGGCTGCGTGAGACGGTGCGGGCGCTCGTCGACAACGACGGCATCACCTACATCGCCATCGACCACAGCGACGACGTCGCCGCCGACGGTCACGGCATGGCCGCCCCGACCCCGTGGCGCCTGGACGGATTGCCGCTGCTCGTATCGGTGGACGATTGGGACACTCTGGAATCCGGTGTGGTACAACGCAGCCGGCTGCTCAACGGGGTGCTGGCCGACATCTACGGGCCACGGCAGGCGATCACCAGCGGGGTGTTACCGCCTGAGCTGCTGTTCGCCCATCCCGGCTATATCCGGGCGGCCAGTGGGATCGAAATCCCCGGGCGGCACCAGCTTTTCCTGTACGCCTGCGACGTCAGCCGGGACCGTTCGGGGGGGTTTCTGGTCAACGCGGATTGGACGCAGGCGCCGTCGGGAGCCGGATACGCGCTGGCCGGCCGTCGCGTGGTCGCCCACGCGGCACCGGTTCTCTACGAGCGGTTCGGGCCCCGTCCGATCTCGCCGTTCGCCCAGACGTTGCGGCTGGCGCTGATCAACGTGGCACCCGAGGCCGCCGAGGATCCGGTGGTGGTGGTCCTCAGCGCCGGCATCCACTCCGAGACGGCCTTCGACCAGGCCTATCTGGCGTCGGTGCTGGGGTTCCCGCTGGTGGAGAGCACTGATTTAGTGGTCCGCGACGGCAAGCTGTGGATGCGGTCGCTGGGCACGCTCAAGCAGGTCGATGTCGTGTTGCGCCGCGTCGACGCCGAGTATGCCGATCCGCTCGATCTGCGAGCCGATTCGCAGCTGGGCGTGGTCGGGCTGGTCGAGGTGCTCCGACGCGGGGCGGTGACCGTGGTCAACACACTCGGCAGCGGCATCCTGGAAAGTCCGGGACTGCTGAGGTTCCTGCCCGAGCTGGCCCGGCAGTTGTTCGACGAAACCCCTTTGCTGCCAACGGCTCCGCTGTATTGGGGCGGTATCGAGGCCGAGCGTTCGCACCTGCTCGCGCGAGTCTCGTCACTGCTGGTCCGGCCGATCACCGGTGGGCGGACCATCGTCGGTCCGTCGCTGGCGTCGGGGCAACGCGAGGAACTGGCGGCATGCATCCAGGCAACCCCGTGGCAGTGGGTGGGCCAGGAGCTGCCTCAGTTCTCGTCGGCGCCGACCGACCACTACCCGGGCGGGCTGACGGCCGCCGGCGTCGGGATGCGGTTGTTCACCGTCGCACAGCGGGGCGGCTACGCGACGATGAGCGGCGGGCTCGGCTATGTCCTGGCTCCCGGAAATGCTGCGTACGCACTGAATACCGTTGCCGCTAAAGATATCTGGGTCAGACCGCCGACGCGGGCCCAGGCTCAGGTCACGGCGCCCGCCGTGGAGCTGCCCGCGGTGCGGCCCAGCGGCACCCGCGGTGTCAGCTCGCCGCGGGTGCTGTCCGACCTCTTCTGGCTGGGCCGCTACGCCGAACGCGCCGAGAGCATGGCCCGGCTGCTGACCATCACCCGCGAGCGCTACCACGAATTCCGCCACGGCCACGAGGTGGCGGGCGGCGAATGCGTGCCGGTGCTGCTCGCCGCTCTCGAACAGGTCACCGGCACCGACACGGGGGGCTCCGACGCCGAGAGGGTCACCGCCGCACCGCGCACCCTGTGGTCGCTGACCGTCGACCGGGAGCGCCCCGGTTCGCTGGCCCAATCGGTGGAACGGCTGGGTTTGGCGGCCCGGGCGGTGCGCGACCAGATGTCCAAGGACACCTGGATGGTGATCGGTGGCGTCGAACGGGCACTGGCGCAGCTCGCGAGCCGACGCCCGGCTCCGGGTGCCGAACCTCCGGCCGACGACACCACTTTGGGCTCCGCGCACGCACTGACGCTGGCAGGAATGCTGGCGTTGTCCGGGGTCGCCGCCGAATCGATGGTGCGTGACGTCGACTGGACCATGACCGATATCGGCAAACGGATCGAGCGCGGGCTGTGGCTGACCGCGCTGCTGCGCGTCACATTGGGGCAGGCGCGCGATCCTGACGCCGAGCAGGCGATCATCGAGTCCGTACTGGTCGCCTGCGAGTCGTCGGTGATCTACCTGCGGCGCAACCTGGGCGCGGGGAACGTGGCCGCGGTGGCCGAACTGGTGCTGTTCGAAGCCGAGAACCCGCGGTCGCTGGAGTACCAGCTGGAGCGGCTCGGCGCCGATCTGAAGGCGCTGCCGGGGGCGTCCGGCTCGTCGAAGGCCGAACGGTTGGTCGACGAGCTCAACACCCGGCTGCGCCGGCTCGACCCGGCTGAACTCGACGTTGTCAGCTCGGCGGGGCAGCGCGCCGAGCTGACCGAATTGCTGGATGCCGTGCACCACGGGCTGCTCGACCTGTCCGGCATCATCAACACGACCCAGCTTTCGGTGCCCGGCGCGATGCAGCCGCTGTGGGGACTCGACCGCCGCCGGACGACGCCATGACCGACTGTTCCAGCCAGCCGCGGACCCGCCGCTATCGCGTCACCCACCGCACCGAATACCGCTACTCTGACTTCGTGACGAGCTCCTACGGCCGCGGGTTCCTCACGCCGTGTGACTGCGAGCGGCAGCGGTGTCTTGCCCACGAGTTGCGGACCCAGCCGGCAGCCGCCGACAGCTCCATCAGCCGCGACACCTACGGCAACGTCAGCTCCTATTTTCACGTCACCGAGCCACACCGCAGCCTGACGATCACCAGCGACGCCATCGTCGAGGTGGACCCGCCACCCGCCGAGCTCTACGGCAGCGGATCGGCACGCGCCCCGTGGGAGGACGCGCGCCCCGCCGGCCCTCACGGGGCGCTCGCCGCCGAGTTCACCCTCGACCTCGACCCGCCCGAAATCACCGATGCGGTGCGTGACTACGCAGCGCCCAGCTTCACTCCCGGGCGCCCGCTGATCGAGGTGCTGCACGAACTGGCGTCGCGCATCCACGCCGACTTCACCTACCGCTCCGGGTCGACGACGGTGTCCACCGCAGTCCACGAGGTGCTGGCCGCCCGTGCGGGCGTCTGCCAAGATTTCGCCCGGCTGGCGATCGCTTGCCTACGCGCCAACGGCCTGGCCGCCAGCTATGTGTCCGGCTATCTGGCCACCGACCCGCCACCGGGTAAGCACCGGATGATCGGTGCCGACGCCAGCCACGCGTGGGCGGCGGTGTGGACACCGCAGAACCAGTGGCTCGGGCTGGACCCCACCAACGACCAGATGGTCGACGAGCGCTACATCGTTGTGGGCCGGGGCCGCGACTACGCCGACGTGCCGCCGCTGCGCGGCATCATCTACACCAACTCCGAGAGCAGCGTGATCGACGTCGCCGTCGACGTGGCGCCCTGTGAAGGCGAAGTGTTGCATGCGTGACTTCCTGTGTCCCAACTGCGGTCAGCGTCTGGCGTTCGAGAACTCGGTGTGTCTGTCTTGTGATGCCGCACTGGGTTTCTCGCTTGACGACATGGCGCTGCTGGTGATCTCCGACTCCGAGCCCGGCCACGCCGGCGCGGTTCGCGCGGGCGATTATCAGCTGTGTGCCAATCTCTATCTCGCCGAATGCAATTGGCTGGCCAAGACGGGCCAGGTTGGTCAGCTCTGCGCATCGTGCGGGCTCACCCGGCAAAGGCCCGACGACGCCGACACCAAGGGATTGGCGGCGTTCGCGCAGGCTGAACGAGCCAAGCGGCGGCTGATCGCCGAGCTGTGTGAGCTGAAGTTGCCGATCGTCGGCCGCGACGCGGACCCCGACTACGGATTGGCATTCGAGCTGCTGTCCAGTGAGCGCGAGAAAGTCTTCACCGGACACCACAACGGCGTCATCACTTTGGATTTGGCCGAGGGTGACGACGTGCATCGCGCGCAGCTGCGGGTGGCGATGGCGGAGCCGTACCGCACGCTGCTCGGGCACTTCCGTCACGAAATCGGGCACTACTACTTCTACCTGCTGATCGCGCCGTCGCCGGATTACCTCGCGCGATTTCGGGAACTGTTCGGTGACCCGGATGCCGACTATCAGCAGGCGCTGGACCGTCATTACCGCGACGGCGCGCCGGCGGGCTGGGAGGAGGGGTTCGTGTCGTCGTATGCGACCATGCACCCGGCCGAGGATTGGGCGGAGACCTTCGCGCACTACTTGCACATCCGCGACGCCCTGGACACGTCGGCTGCGTGCGGTATCGCGCCGGCCGCGGCGATATTCGAGCGGAGGGTGCTGGGCCCCAGCGCGTTTTCCACCATCATCGACATGTGGCTGCCGTTGTCGTGGTCGCTGAACATGATTAACCGTTCGATGGGCCACGACGACCTGTACCCGTTCGTGCTGCCGGCCGCCGTGCTGGAGAAGATGCAGTTCATCCACACCGTCATCGACGAGGTGACGTCGCATCCAGCGTAGCCGGCGAAACCCTTCACCGACGGCCAGATGAACTTCTGCGACTACTGCAGCACCGTCCGCACGCGTCGCAGGTCGAGGATGCCCGGCGCGCCGACGTCGGTGCACAGCCGGGCCTGCTTTTCTTGGATGTCGGACATGTCGAGCTTGCCGGGGGTGAAGCCGGTGGCCTCGAAACGGCGGCTGCGCCGCGCCTCGGCCTCGACCGCGTTGACGGGTGGATCGTCATAGGCGCGGCCACCGGGATGGGCGACATGGTAGGTGCAGCCACCGCGCGACGTGGCGGTGCCGACGTCGACGAGCTCGAACCGCAGCGGGCCGTCGACGGTGATGGTCGGGTGCAGCGCGCTGGGCGGCTGCCAGGCCCGAAATCGCACGCCACCCACCTGGATGTCGGGGTTGTCGGTGGCCAGCAGCGGCACCGGGTGGCCGTTGCACGTCACCACGTGGCGGTGCCGGTCGGCGCCGATGGTACGAACCTGGAGGCGCTCCACCGACGAGTCGACGTAGCGGGCGGTGCCGCCGGCGGTGGACTCCTCGCCGAGGGTGTTCCACGGCTCGATCGCGCCGCGCAATTCGATTTCCACGCCGTCGAAGACGGCGGTGCCGATGCGCGGGAAGCGGAATTCGGTGAACGGGTCCAGCCAGCTGGTCCGGAAGTCGATGCCGTGTGCGCGCAGGTCGGCGGCCACCTCGGCAATGTCCTGGATCACGAAGTGCGGCAACAGGTATCGGCCGTGTAAGTTCGCGCCGTGGCGGATCAGCGGGGCGCGCAGCGGCTCCTCCCACAGCCACGCCACCAGCGCGCGCACCAACAGTGACTGCACCATCGCCATGCGCAGGTGCGGGGGCATCTCGAACCCGCGCAGCTCCACCAGGCCCAGCCGGCCGCGGGCGCTGTCGGGGTTGTAGAGCTTGTCGATGCAGAACTCGGCGCGGTGCGTGTTCCCGGTGATGTCGCTCAGCAGGTGCCGCAGCGCGCGGTCGGCCACCCACGGCCGTGGGCGCGCATCCCCGGACGACGGAGCCAGCCGGGCGATCTCGGCGAACGCGATCTCGAGTTCGTAGAGTGCCTCGGCGCGGCCCTCGTCGACTCGCGGCGCCTGTGACGTGGTGCCGACGAACCGCCCCGCGAACAGGTAGGACAGCGACGGGTGGCGCTGCCAGTAGGTCAGCAGCGAAACCAGCAGGTCCGGGCGGCGCAGCAACGGAGAGTCGGCGGGCGTAATGCCGCCGAGGGTGATGTGGTTGCCGCCGCCGGTGCCGCCGTGGGTGCCGTCGATGTCGAACGACTCGGTCGTGAGCCGGGCCAACCTTGCCTGCTCGTAGAGGGTTTCCAGCTGCTGCCGCTGTTCGGCGAAGGTGGCGGTGGGCGCGATGTTGACCTCGATGACTCCGGGGTCGGGGGTGATCGTCACCGAGGTCAGCCGCGGGTCCGGCGGCGGGCCGTAGCCCTCGAGAACGACCGGGCAGTCGGCGTCAGCGGCCGCGGCCTCGACCCGGTCGACGAGGTCGACGAAGTGCTCGAACGCCTCGGTGGGCGGCATGAAGATGTGCAGCAGCCCATCGCGAACCTCGGCGACCATCGCGGTTCTCGGCGCCGTCTCGAGGTCCTCGATCACCGCCGCTGCTTGCTTGACAGTGCCGGGCTCCGCCGACAGCGCATGCCCGACGGACGTCGGGTCGATGTCGAAGGAGACGCGTGCCGGCCGCCAACTGATCGAATCCAGCGGGAGCCGCAGGCCCGCAGGCGAATCCCCGTCGGTCAGCACGATGCGGCCACGGCGCAGCCGCCAGTTCGCGCTGGCCCAGCCGAGGTCGTCGTCGCGGCGGTGCAGCGGCAGCACGAACGCCGCCGGGGACCTGACGGATTCGTCGAGACGCGCCAGCAGCGCGGCACGGCCCGCCGCGGTGTCCCGGCCGGTTTCGGGGCCGGTTTCGGGGCCGAGGTCGTCACCCGGTTGCACCGCGTCACCGCCGGGCATGCGTACTGCGGCGGCCAGCTGGGACAGTGGATCTTCGTAGGCCGGCCGCACCTGGGAGAGCGGCAGACCGAGACCGTCGGCGATGCGGGCGAGCACCCGGTAGGCCGCCTCGCTGTCGACGGGCTCGGCGGCGACGCCGGTCGTCTCGCCGCTCCACGGGTCGGCCAGCAGCGCGTCATTGGTCCACAGCGGCTGCCCGTCGCTGCGCCAGTACAGCCCAATCTGCCAGCGCGGCAACGGCTCTCCTGGATACCACTTGCCCTGCTCGCGCTGGATCAGCCCCTGCGGCGCCCACACCGCTTTGAGCCGGGCGGCCAGGTCGGATGCCCGTTGGCGCTTGTCCGGGCCGTCGGCGGCCGTCGTCCATTGCTCGTCGACCTGGTTGTCCACTGACACGAAGGTCGGCTCGCCGCCGACGGTCAGCCGAACGTCGCCGGCGGCCAGCCGGTCGTCGACTCCCCGGCCGACCTCGCAGATCGCCTGCCACGCCGCGGCGGTATAGGGCAGCGTGACGCGCGGGTCTTCGTGGACGCGGGTGACGGTGTTCGAGAAGTCCAGCACCGTGTGGCAGGCCTCGGTGGCCCCGCTGATCGGTGCCGCACCCGCGGGGTGCGCTGTTGCCGCCAGCGGGATGTGGCCCTCGCCGGCGAGCAGCCCCGACGTCGGGTCCAGCCCGATCCAGCCAGCACCCGGGATGTACACCTCGGCCCACGCGTGCAGGTCGGTGAAGTCGGCGGCGGGCCCGGACGGCCCGTCGAGGGCCTCGACGTCGGTGGCCAGCTGTACCAGGTAGCCGGAGACAAATCGGGCGGCCAGTCCCATTTCACGCAGGATCGACACCAGCAGCCACGCCGAGTCCCGGCACGATCCGATGCCGGTGCGCAGGGTGAAATCCGGTGTCTGCACGCCGGGTTCCAGGCGCACGGTATAGCGGACGTCGGTGTTGATCGCACGGTTGAGCGCCACCAGGAAGTCGATGGTTCGGGTGCCGTCCGGCACCGAGAAGTCGCGCACCCACGCCTGGACGAGCTCGCCGGCACCGGCGGCACCGGCAGAGCCGGGGCCGTTCTCGTCGACCGGCCTCAGGTACGGCTCGAGGTCATCGACCAGCGCCTTAGGGTAGGCGAACCCGGGGCTGACGCCGCCTGTGCCGCTCGGGCGAGGACCGGAGCGAGGGAGAGGACGCCATGTCTGCGCCCAGTCCTCGATGAAGAAATCGAACGGGTTGATCACCGTGAGGTCGGCGATGAGCCCGACGGTGATGCTCAGCCGGCGCGTGCGATTCGGAAAGACCAGCCGGGCCAGGAAGTTGCCCACCGCGTCCTGCTGCCAGTTGATGAAGTGCTCGGCCGGCTCGACCCGCAGCGAGTACGCCTCGATGGGTGTGCGGCAGTGGGGCGCCGGGCGCAGCCGCACGACGTGCGGATACACCTCGACCAGCCGGTCGAAGGTGTAGTTGGTGCGGTGCTCCAGCCCGACTTTGATACCCATCACAGCTGATCACATCACAAGCGCCGGACCGCCGCACCGCGGCTATGCCAGCCGGGTAACTTCTACGGCCACGTCGAGGTCCGTCGACCCTTCCCCGGAGTAGATCCCTTTCAGCGGGGGCACGTCGGCGTAGTCGCGGCCGGCGCCCACGCTGACGTACCGCTCGTTGATGTCGGTGTCAGTGGTGGGGTCGTAGTCCCACCAACTGCCGGTCCACGCCTGAATCCAGGCGTGGCTATGGCCGTAGACGGTTTTCCCGACCACCGCAGCGCGTTTTGGATGCAGGTAGCCGGAGACGTAGCGTGCAGGAATTCCCATGCTGCGCAACACAATCAATGTCAGGTGGGCAAAGTCCTGGCAGACGCCTTTGCCTTTGCGCAGCGCATCCAGCCCTGAAGAGTGGACGCCGGTGGTGCCGACAACGTAGTCCAGTTCGCCGCGCACCCACCGTGCGGCGGCGGCGACGGCTTCGGCGGGCTCGTGGTATCTGGCGATCCGCCTGCCCACGGCCGCAACGCGCCGGCTTGCCGGGGCGTATCCCGTCGGGCTGAGCACTTCGGCGAAGCGATCGATCACCGCCTCGGCTTGCAGGTCGGTCCAGGTCAGCTTCGCTGCCGGCGGATCTGGCCGGTCGGTCTCGACTACCGACGAGGACGTCACCTCCAATTGGGTGTGCGGCGCGTGCAAGTCGAACGCCGTCACCGCGGTGCCCCAGTAATCGACGTAGCGGTACGAGCGGGTGGCAGGCTGCGTCTCGACACGGCTGAGAATCACGTTCTGTCGCGAATCCGATCGCGGAGTCAGCCGGGCTTCGTTGAAGGAAGCCGTCACCGGTGACTTGTAGGCGTATCCGGTGAAATGCACCACCCGCATCCGCCACATCACGTCTTCCCTTGTTCGACAACCGATGAGCCGTTCTGGCCGGCGCCCGACCACGCCACCCACGGTGCAGCGTGGAAGTACTGCAGCGCCAGCGCTTCTCCGACATCCCGGCAGGTTTTCTGTAGACCCGCCAGCCGGATCTCCAGCGACTCGAGCAGTGCGCCCGGCGGCAGGAATTCCAGTTCACTGCGAGCCCGGCCGAGCATCCGCTGGGCTTCCGCGGTGGCCCCGACCCGGCTGTGCGGATTAAGCTGCAGTTCTTCGAGGCTGTGCTCGGCCAGCCTCAGTGAGTAGAAGATCGAGCGCGGGAACAGCCGGTCGAGCAGCATGAACTCGACCACCCGATTGGCGTCCAGCACACCGCGATAGGTGCGCAGGTAGGTGTCGTGTGCTCCGGCAGAGCGCAGCGCCGTCACCCACGCCGGCGAGGACGCGCTGTCGCCGACTCTCGACAACAACAGCCGCACCGTCATATCGACCCGCTCGATCGCGCGGCCCAGCACCATGAAACGGTAGCCGTCGTCACGTGAGAGCGTCGAGTCGGCCAGTCCGGCGAACATCGCCGCCCGGCCTTCGATGAAGGACAGAAATTCATGCGGCCCAAAGCGCTTCGCGGCACGTTCGCGTTCGGCAAGTGCATGGTAGGTGGTGTTGAGGGACTCCCACATCTCGGTGGACGTCACTTCCCGGGCCGACCTCGCGTTTTCGCGTGCGGCCGAAATCGCGTCGACGATCGAGCAGCCGCCCGCAGCCCCCCGGCTGAAGGCCACCAGGTCGGTCAGCGACCAGACGTCCAACTCGGTGTCGGGCGGCTCGATGCCCAGCACGTGCAGCAGTACCCGGGAGGCATGGTCGGGGTCCACGCTGGAGTCTTCGAGCAACTGGTGCACGCCGATGTCGAGAATGCGCGCCGTGTCGTCGGCGCGTTCGACGTAACGGCCGATCCAATACAGCGCCTCGGCGTTGCGGGCCAACATCAGTGCATCCCCGCCTGTTGCTGGTGCTGCTCCTGCGGCTGCTGTTGTCGCTGCGATGACCCGTCGGTCGCCGGGTCGCCGGCCCGGATCGGCGTGGGGCGCGAACGCACGATCTCAGCAGCACCCAGCTCCCGGTTGCCTGCCGAGGCGCGCGGCGCCAGCACCCAGGTGTCCTTGGAGCCGCCGCCCTGGCTGGAATTGACCACCCGCGACCCCTGGTCCAGCGCCACGCGGGTCAGGCCGCCGGGCAGCACCCATATGTGCTCGCCGTCGTTGACGGCGAACGGCCGCAGGTCGACGTAGCGGGGCGCCAACGTGTTTCCGACCTGGGTCGGCACGGTCGACAGTTCCATCATCGGCTGCGCGATCCAGCTGCGTGGATTGTCGCGGATCTTGTTGCGGACCGCGGCGAGTTCTTTGTCCGAGGCTTCCGGGCCGAAGACGATGCCGTATCCGCCAGAGCCTTCGACCGGCTTGACAACCAGCTCATGGACCCGATCGAGCACCTCTTCGCGGTCGTCGTCCAGCCAGCACCGCCAGGTCTGGACGTTGGCCAGCAGCGGCTTCTCGCCGAGGTAGTACTCGATCATGGTCGGCACATAGGTGTAGACGAGTTTGTCGTCGCCGACACCGTTACCGACCGCGCTGGAGATGACGACAGTGCCCGCGCGGGCCGCGTTGAGCAGACCGGCCACCCCGAGCACCGAGTCCGCGCGGAACTGCATCGGGTCGAGAAAGGCGTCGTCGATGCGCCGGTAGATGACGTCGACCTGACGTTCCCCCTCGGTGGTGCGCATGTACACCTGGTTGTCACGGCAGAACAGGTCACGGCCTTCGACGAGCTCGACACCCATCTGGCGGGCCAGCAGCGAGTGCTCGAAATACGCCGAATTGGCCAGCCCGGGAGTGAGCACGACGATCGTCGGGTCGGCCTCGTTGGTGGCCGCGCAGTTGCGCAACGCCCGCAGCAGGTGAGCGGGGTAGTCGTCGACCGCGCGCACCCGGTGGGTGGCGAACAGGTTCGGGAAAACCCGCGCCATAGTGCGCCGGTTCTCCATCACATATGACACCCCTGACGGCGAGCGCAGGTTGTCCTCGAGGACTCGGAAGTTGCCCCGGTCGTCGCGGATCACGTCGATGCCCGCGACGTGGATGCGCACGCCGTTCGGTGGATTGATGCCGGCGGCCTGGCGGTAGAAGTGCTCACACGAGGTCACCAAGCGGCGCGGGATCACGCCGTCGCGCAGGATCTCCTGATCGCCGTAGACATCGTCGAGGTACAGCTCGAGGGCCTTGACCCGCTGGATGATGCCCCGCTCCAAACGGCTCCACTCGGCGGCCGAGATGACCCGCGGGACCAGATCGAGCGGAAACGGCCGCTCCTGACCCGACAGCGAGAACGTTATGCCCTGGTCGATGAACGCACGGCCCAGCGCCTCAGCCCGGGCCTGGAGCTCGGAGGCATCCGACGGAGCAAGCTCGGCGTAGATGCCTTTGTAGGGGCCGCGGACATTGCCCTGACCGTCGAACATCTCGTCGAACGCCGACGAGTAGACGTCCGAGTTGTCGTATCCGCCGAAGATGTGGCCGTGCTGCGTAGCCGGACGCGACCGGGTGTGCGACCGCTTCTTGGTCTCGCCGGGCATCGTTCCGAGGGCCACCTGTCACATGCTGCACCACCGGCCCGTTCCCGTCGGCCCGGAAGCGCCACTTTGGGCGGAAACGTAACAGGCTGCTAACCTGGGCAATCACTGCCCGGTATAGCGTCCGGCACGCTGTTCGCGAACCGGTGCCCAAACGCCCGCGCCGCGGGGATACCCAATCGACGAAGGAACGACACGCGTGGCCAACATCAAGAGCCAGCAGAAGCGCAACCGCACCAACGAGCGCCGTCGACTGCGCAACAAGGCGGTCAAATCGTCGCTTCGCACCGCGGTCCGGGCATTCCGGGACGCCGCCGCGTCCGGTGAGAAGGACAAGGCCGCGGAGCTGCTGGCATCGACAAGCCGCAAGCTGGACAAGGCCGCCGGCAAGGGCGTGATCCACAAACACCAGGCCGCGAACAAGAAGTCGGCGCTGGCGCGGGCCTTCAACACGCTCTGAGACCTGCGGACCTGCGCTAACGGCCGTCGGCGGCCAACTCGGCGACCGTGCGGACCGCGGCTTCCAGCGCGTAGTCCGCGTCCGCCGCCGCGCCCTTGACGTCGGCGTTCAGCGCCGCGGCCACCCGCATCGCCGTCGCCACCATGTCCGCCGACCAGCCGCGGGCCTGCTTCTGCGCCTTCTGCACCCGCCAGGGCGGCATCCCGAGCTCCCCGGCCAGTCGGTGCGGATCACCCCGCATCGGGCCCACCCGGCCGATCGTGTGAATCGCCTCGGCCAGCGCGTCGGCGAGCACCACGTGCGGTTCGCCGCGCGTCATCGCCCAACGCAACGCCTCCACGGCACCTTCGAGATCACCGGCCACGGCTTTGTCGGCGATCTCGAAACCCTTCACGTCAGCCTTGCCGCTGTGATAGCGGCGCACCGCGGCGGCGTCGACCCGTCCGCTGGTGTCGGCCGCCAGTTGGGCACACACCGAGGCGAGTTCACGCACATCGGAGCCCACCGCTTCCAGCAGGGCAGTGACGGTGTCCTGGTCGACTGTGACCTGCAGCGAACGAAACTCGGCGCGGACGAAGTCGGCACGTTCGCCGGGTTTGGTGATCCCGCTGCACAGGTGCACCTGCGCACCCAGCGCTCGGAGTTGGCCGGCCAGCGCTTTGGCGCGTCCGCCGCCCGCATGCACGACGACGAGTTCAGTGCCCGCCGGGATGTCCGCGGCGGTGGCGGCGATCAACTCGGCCGCCTCTTTGCCGGCCTCACCCGCGGCTTCCAGCACGACGATCCGCTCGTCGGCGAACAGCGACGGACTCAGCAGTTCGGCGAGCTCGTAGGTACTGACGTCGCCGGCCCGCAGCCGGTTCACCGGGATGTCGGTGGTGCCCGCACGCCGTCGCGCCGACCGCACGACGTCGGCGACGGCGCGCTCGACCAGCAGCGCCTCATCGCCCAGCACGAGGTGCAACGCCGGAACCGGTTGGCTCACCGTTCGATGGTGTCATGCGCGGCCGACAGGCCCGCCGGGGACTCCGGCTGCTCCCGCCAGTAATCCCGACAGCGACCAGGCCAGCAGGACGGCGACGGTCACCGCCGACACCACCCGGAACCATCGCCGGCGCCACAGCACCGCCGCCAGCACCGCGGCCGCTCCCACCGACATGACGCCGGCAGCACCCGAGGGAACCGGTGCGGCGGCGGCCGGCACCTTGGCCGCCCAGTGCGCGACGCTGAGCACCCACCACAGCTCGGGGCCGATGAACCGGATCAACAGGTGCGCCGCCGCCGGCCAGACCGAGCACAGTGCCGCCGCTGCGCTGCCCAACACGGTGATCGGAGCAATCAGCCCCGCGACCGCGCAGTTGGCCGCGGCGGCGACCAGGCTGACGCGCCCGGAGATGCCGGCGATCAGCGGCGCCGTCACCAGCTGCGCCGCGCATGCCACACAGACGGCGTCGGCGAGCGGCCTGGGCCAGCCGACCGACACCATGCGCCGTGACCACACCGGTGCGACGACGACCAGGGCTGCCGTAGCCACCACCGACAACGCGAATCCGACGTCGACAGCCAACTGGGGAGCAGCCACCAGCAGCACCAGGACGGTGGCCGACAACGCCGGAATCGCCTGCCGCCGACGCGACGACACCACAGCGGCCAGCGCGATCGCACCCATCACCGCGGCGCGCAGCACACTGGCCGTCGGCTGCACCACGACGACGAACACCACCAGGGCGATCGCCGCCAGCACCGCGGCCGCCCGCAGTCCGATCAGCCGCGACACGAACAGCACCGCCCCGCAGACGATCGTGACATTCGCCCCCGACACCGCTGTCAGGTGCGTCAGCCCGGCCGCTCGAAATTCCTGGCCGGTGACGGCGGTGACCGCCGAGGTGTCCCCGAGGACCAGGGCGGGCAGCATCGCCGCCTGCTCGCCGGGCAGCACCCGACGAGCCGCGGCGGCGAACCGGGCGCGAACGGCGTGGGCTGCTCGATACGTCGGAGCGGCCTCGCCCAGGGCGGGCGCGCCGGTCGCGTTGAGCACCGCGACGGTCAGGTCATGGCGGGTGGGCCGGGTGATCCGCGCACGGAACCGCACCGGCTGACCCGCCATCAGCCCGGCGAAATCGCGGGCCGGGGCGAACACCGTGACGCGTCCTGATACGCCGTCGTCCCCCAGCCGCACCAGCCTGGCACGGAACATCAGCCGACCGCGGCCCACCGACACCGCGCTTTGGGTGGGCGTGACCGTTGCTGGCGTGGTGGTTCCGAAGGCGGCCGTGACCGGGTGGTGCGCGGTCGCGCGGGCGCGCAACGCAATCGCGAAACCGAACCCCGCCCCCACCACACCCACGGCGACCAGGCCGACGCCGATCGCGCGGAGCTGTGGCCGGCGGTGTCGTCCGCACCGCGCCAGCCCGCCACACACGACGAGCACCAGCGACGACGCCCCGAGCAGGTGACCGATAGGCCAGACGATTCCGGCCGCGGTGACCGCCCATCCGACGAGGGCGGCGGGCACCAGCCGGGCATCCAGCCGCGGCGCCGCCGGTTCGACCCCACTGGGCTCGACCCCACTGGGCTTGACCCCACTGGGCTTGACCTCACTGGGCTTGACCTCACTGGGCTTGACCTCACTGGGCTTGACCCCACTGGGCTCGACCCCACTGGGCTTGACCCCACTGGGCTTGACCCCACTGGGCTGGTACACCGGTCTCAGACACGGACCAGCGGGCGCAGTTTGTCCAGCCGCGCCGGGCCGATGCCGTCCACCTCCGCGAGCTGATCGACGCTGGTGAACTTGCCGTGGGCGTCGCGCCATGCCACGATCGCGGCCGCCGTCACCGGGCCGACGCCGGGCAGGGCGTCCAGCTGCTGCGCTGTTGCCCTGTTGAGGTCGATCGCTTCGCGGTGTGCAGGCCCGACCGGGCCAGGTGTGGCGGCGGAGGCGCCGCCGGAGGTCACCGAACTGCCCAGCACGGTCGGCTGCCCTCGCGGCGGCGCGACCCCCACCACGATCTGTTCGCCGTCGCCAAGCGGGCGGGCCATGTTCAACCCGATGGTGTCCGCGCCGTTGAGCGTGCCGCCCGCCGCCGTCAGCGCGTCGGCGATCCGCGCACCGGGTGCCAGGGTGACCAGTCCCGGGTTTCGCACCAGGCCCACCACGCTGACCACCACCGGCTGGCCGGGCGCCGCCGACGGGCTCGGACCGGGGCTTGCCGACGACGCCGTCTGCACCGGCGGCAGCTTGGCCGACACCACCGGCGCGGGCTGGCCGCGCACCAGGGTGAACACCGTCACCAACACGGCGATCAGGGCGATCCCCGCCAAAGCGACGGCGCCGGCGCGACCCGGATCGGCACGCACCTTGGCCAGCCAGCCGCCGTCCCGGGCCGGCGCATCGGGGAGCCAGCGCGGCAGCAGCGAGTTCGGGTCACCGTCCGGGTCACCGGCGTCGTCGCTGTCGGACTCCGGTTGGGCCCCGAGCCGTCGGTGCAGCCGCCGGGCGGGCAGTTCGGTTCGCATGCGCCGACCGTAGCCGCGCCCCCGGCCATCGCGGAGCCATCGGATGACGTCCCGAGGCCGACTGTGGAGCAACCCGCAACTGTGGACAACGCCGCGGGCCGGTGCGATCGCCGTCTTATGCGGGCGCCGGCCCCGCCCCGGAAATCCGTTCCAGGTGGGGTCCTGCCACCCGCCGCCCCGGCGGCGCCTAACGTGCAGGACAGCACCGTTGGGATCGGCATCAAGGAGACACTGTCATGCAACTTGCGCTCAGCGCAGACGAAGCAGCATTCCGGGACGAGTTGCGGACGTTCTTCACGACGCAGATTCCCGCCGACGTCCGGGAACGAGTCCGCCTGGAACTGCGGTTGAGCCGCGAGGACGTCGTGCGCTGCCAAAAGATCCTCAACGACCACGGACTGGCGGTGCCCAACTGGCCGGTGGAGTGGGGCGGCAAGGACTGGACGGCAGCTCAGCAGCAGATCTGGCTCGACGAGCTGCAACTGGCCAGCGTGCCCGAGCCGCTGAACTTCAACACCAAGATGGTCGGCCCGGTGATCGCCGAGTTCGGGTCCCAGGAGATCAAGGAGCGATTCCTGCCGCCGACGGCGGCGCTGGACATCTGGTGGTGCCAAGGGTTCTCCGAGCCGGAAGCCGGGTCCGATCTGGCCTCGCTGCGCACGGCCGCGGTACGCGACGGGGACAGCTACGTCGTCAACGGGCAAAAGACCTGGACCACTCTGGGCCAGTACGCCGACTGGATTTTCTGCCTGGTCCGTACCGATCCGCAGGCGCCGAAACGGCAGGCCGGCATTTCGTTTCTGCTCATCGACATGGACACCCCCGGTATCACCGTGCGGCCGATCAAGCTGGTCGACGGCAGCTACGAGGTCAACGAGGTGTTCTTCTCCGACGTCCGGGTACCCGCCGATCAGCTTGTCGGAGAGGAGAATCAGGGCTGGACGTACGCAAAGTTCCTGTTGGCCAACGAGCGGACCGGCATCGCGGGAGTCGCCCGAACCAAGGTTCGTCTCTCCGAAGTCAAGCAGCGTGCCACCGACTCCGGCCTGCTCGGCGATCCACTGTTCGCGGCTCGGCTCGCCGAGGCCGAAAACGATCTGCTCGCGTTGGAGCTCACGCAGATGCGGGTGGCGTCCGGCTCCAAGAACGGTAAGCCCGACCCGGCCTCGTCGGTGCTAAAGCTGCGGGGCAGCCAGCTGCAGCAGACCGTCACCGAACTGCTCGTCGAGGTGGCTGGACCGGACGCGCTGCCCGTCGACGCCGGCGACGGTATCGTCTCGCCGCGGTGGGCTCAAGACAGCGCGCCGCACTACCTCAATTACCGCAAGACGTCGATCTACGGCGGTAGCAACGAAATACAGCGCAGCATCATTGCGTCGACCATTCTGGGATTGTGAGGAACGCCATGGACTTTCAGTTGACCGACGAGCAGGTGCTGCTTCGCGACACCACCCGTGACCTACTGGCCGGCACCTACGACCCGGAGAGCCGCAACAAAGTGATCGCCACCGATCTGGGCTGGAGCCGCGACGTGTGGAGCCAGCTCGCCGATATCGGTATTCTCGGCCTGGGATTCGACCCGGCCGAGTCAGGTCAGATCGAGATCATGGTGGTGCTCGCCGAGTTCGGGCGACGGTTGGCCCCCGAACCCGTGCTGCACGCCGCGCTGGGACCGGGTGCGCTGATCGCCCGGCTGGGCACCGCAGCCCAGCAGCGCCTGCTCGACGACGTTGCCGCCGGCCACACGCTGCTGGCCTTCGCCCACGTCGAGCCCGGGATGCGTGCCGCCGCGACCAATGTCGCGACAACCGCTGTGCAACAGGGTGATTCGTGGACTGTGAACGGACGCAAAAATCCGGTGCTGGCCGGCGACTGCGCCGACACGCTGGTGGTCAGCGCCGCGCTGCCCGACGGCGGGACCGGGCTGTTTCTGGTCGACGCCGACGCCGTCACCCGCCACCGATACCGGACCTTCGACGGTCAGCGCGGCGCGCAGATCGACCTGGACAACACGCCGGCCGAACCACTCGGCACGACCGTGGACGCGTCCGCGGCCGTGCAGGCAGCGATCATCGGCGTGCAGTCGGCGTTGTGCGCCGAAGCCGTCGGGGCGATGGCGGAAGCGTTGCGGCTGACCACCGAATACCTCAAGACGCGCAAGCAGTTCGGGGTCACGCTGAACCAGTTCCAGACGCTGACGCAACGCGCCGCCGACATGTACGTGTCGCTGGAGCTGGCGCAGAGCATGAGCGACTACGCCGCGATGTCGATAGCCGACGGCACCTTCGACCCGGTGATCGCGGCACGGGCCAAGCTGCAGATCGGCCGCTCGGCGCGCCACATCAGTCAGGAGGCGATCCAGCTGCACGGCGGCATCGGCGTGACCGCCGAGTATCCGGTGGGCCACTACGCGGCCCGGCTGACCGCGATCGAGCACACGCTGGGCTCGTCGCAGGACCAGTTGCACGTCTTGATGAACCGCCTCGGCGACTACGACGTCGTGACCCTGTAGCGATATAACCCTGTAGAGATACGGCGGAATTGTCCCGCGAAGTCGTCGAGTTCCTGTCGGCGGGCACCCGTACCGGCATGCTCGGATTCACCGCCTCCGACGGCCGACCTCCGGTGGCTCCGGCGTGGTTCATCGCCAGGAACGGCGAGCTGGTGCTCACCGCCGGCTGCGACGGCGCCAAAGGCGGCTCGGCGGAACCTGACTTGGCTCACGATTCGCGGTTGGTGGTAGCTGCAGCCCACTGAGCCGAAGGGCATGACCGCACCGTTGAGCCTGCTGGGCGGCCGATCAGCCGGCAGCACCTGCACGCGAAGCGACGCGTCGTAACTACGTTGCCGCGCAACACACCTCAAACCCCGTTGGTGCCGTCCCGAGCCGACCGGCACCCGGGGCATTGTCGCGGCGCCGTGCACCCGAAGACCTCCCGATCCCGATATTGCTGTCTGGCCACATCAGCACCACCGGCCGCTGGAAGAGGCGATGTGCGCAGTGCCCGCCTCTGCGCGACAACCTCCTTCGCGGCACCGCGCCGCCACAGCTGTCGCTCGGAGCGTTCAAGGGGCTGCGCCCCGGTGTGAGCACCGGAAAATCTGTCGAGTGTGCGGTTTCGTACGCGACACGCCGGTGCTGGCGTAGCAAACCGCACACTCGACGAATAACT
>NZ_JAVKSH010000011.1:0-43227 GCF_039583805.1 Mycobacterium sp.
TCGCCGAGCTCAGCCCGAGAGGCCGCGGCGTCACACCCACACCGCAGGTCAGCAGATCGCCAGGCCCACCGCTGCGGCGCTGGCCAGACACATCGACGGTCCATGCGGTACCAGGCGCACACCGCGCAACCTCGCCGCGCCACCGAGGAGCCCGGTCAGCAGCGGCGCGGCGAACGCAGCCAAAAACCACACGTCGACGCCGAAGCGGCCGGTCAACGCGCCCAGGCCCAGCGCCAGCTTGACGTCGCCGGCGCCCATCCCCGCCGGTGCGACCAGATGCACCACCAGGTAGAGCCCGCCCAGCGCCGCCGCGCCCAGGACCGCGGCCGGCCCACGGCCGCTGACAGCGGCGACGAACACCACCGCCACGGCGCCGGGCAGGGTGAGCCAGTTGGGGAGCCGGCGTTGCCGGACGTCGTAGCCGCTCAACGCCACCAGCCACAGCACCGCCACCCCGGCCCACATGCCGGGCAGGTTAGTGCAGCGCTTGCACAGCGCAAGCCATCGCCGCTCGCGGCGCCGGCAGCCCTGTGAATAGTTCCACCTGCGCGTACGCCTGATGCAGCAGCATCTGCAGCCCGCCGATCACCCGACCGCCGGCAGCGGTCACCGCCGCGGCCAGTGGTGTCGGCCAGGGGTCGTAGATCGCGTCCAGCAGCACCGGAACACCGGCGAGGGCCGACGCGTGCCGCGCCGCCACCCCGGCCGGCAGCGTGTTGACCACTACGGTCACCTCGTCGGGCAGCCGGGCACTGTCCAGCTCGCTGAACCTGGTGGTGACACCGAGCCGGGCGCCCAGCTCCACCAGCCGGGCAGCCTTGTCGCGGTTGCGCGCAACCACGGTGATGGTGTCGACACCCCGTTCGGCCAGCGCCACCACGGCCGCCTGTGCGGTGCCGCCCGACCCCGCCACCACGGCGTGCCCCGACGCCGCGCCCAGCGCGCCCATCACACCGTCGACGTCGGTGTTGTCGGCGCGCCAGCCGCGCGGTGTGCGCACCAGCGTATTGGCCGCGCCGACCAGCTCGGCGCGCGGTGTGCGCTCGTCGGCGAAGGCCAGCGCCGCGAACTTGCCCGGCATGGTCACCGACACGCCGACCCATTCCGGGCCGAAAGCGCTTACCACCGAGGGTAATTCGCCGGCGCCGCACTCGATGCGGTCGTAGGTCCAGTCGTTCAGGCCCAGCGCGCGGTAGGCGGCCAGGTGCAGTTGCGGCGAACGGGAATGGGCGATCGGCGAGCCGAGCACCCCGGCTTTGCGGGGCGCCGACCTACCGCGCGGAGTCGAGGACACCGTTGTGCTTGGCCAGCTCGATGTTCGCCAGGTGCTGCTGATAGTCCCGGGTGAACAGCGTCGTGCCCTGCGAGTCGATGGTGACGAAGTACAGCCAGTCGCCGGGGGCCGGATGCTCGGCGGCGGACAGCGCCTCGCTGCCCGGTGCGCAGATCGGCGTCGCGGGCAGGCCCGCCATCAGGTAGGTGTTCCACGGCGTGGACTGTTCGCGGTCGGCATCGCTGGTGGCGACCTCCTGGCGGTCCAGCGGATAGTTCACCGTCGAGTCGAACTCGAGCGTGCGGTGATCGGCCAGCCTGTTGTAGATGACCCGGGCGACTTTCGGGAAGTCCGGCGGCTTGGCTTCCCGCTGCACCAGCGACGCCACCACCAAGATGTCGTAGGGCGTCCGGTGCATGTCCGCGGCGGTGTCCAGCAGCCCGGACTTGACATACTCGACGGCGCTGGCGGAGATCAGCGCCGACAGAATCGCCTGCGGCGACGCCGACGGGTCGACGTCGAAGGTGCCCGGCGCGATCAGGCCCTCGATGCGACGATGGTTCGCGCCCATCCGCAGCACCGGATCGACGGCCCAGCGCGGCACGGTCAGCGCCGCCGGCGTCGCGGTGCCGGCCGCCGAGCGCAGGCCGGCCGCCGGCACGCAGCGCCGATCGCCGTCGAGGTCCACGCAGGTCGCGTGGGAGATCAGGCTGAAAATACCCGGTGTCGTGGCATCGGTCTGCACGTCGGTGGTGTCGTCGAGCTGACGTCCCTCCGGGATGACCAGCTTGCCCACCCGGTTGTCGGGATCGACGAGCCGCTGCACCGCGGCCGATGCCGGGATTTCGGTGCGCATCCGGTAGTAGCCGGGCTGGATCGAGGCGATCTTGGGGTTACCGTACGCGGCGCCGACGAAAGCCCGGACGGTGCGGACCACCTGGGATTGGCGCAGCGTCTCCCCGATCGCGGTGGTCGAGTCACCGGCGTGGATCTGGATCACCACGTCACGCCTACCACTCCCGGCGTAGTCGGTGTCGGGACGGAAAGCGCTGTGCCACAGCCTGGCCCCGAGGAACACGCCCGTCGCCACCACCACCACCAGCACAGCCGCGAGCAGTCCACCGGCCACGCGGCGGCGACGGCGGCGCCGTTCGGCGCGACGCCGGTCGGCGCGGCTGAGCGTGTGACGGGGCGGCCCCACCGCCGTCGGTTGAGCCCGGACACGCCGCCGAGCGTCAGCCACCGGTGACCTCCTCGGGCCGCGCGGCGCGGCACTGGTCGAGCCACCCTTGCAGAATCGCCACGGCCGCCGCCTGGTCGATGATCGCGCGCTGGCCCTTCGCCCGGACACCGGCCGCGCGCAGCGACCGCTGCGCCGCCACGGTGGTCAACCGCTCGTCGGCCAACCGCACCGGGATCGGCGCGATCCGGCGGGCCAGCGTGTCGGCCAACTCGATCGCGTCGCGGGCTGACGGGCCGGTGCGGTCGGACAGGGTGCGCGGCAGCCCGACGACCACCTCGACCGCCTCGGCCTCGGCCACCAGCTCGGCCAGCCGCCGCAGTTCGCCGGCGCCGACCCGCTGCGCCCGGCTACGCCGCCCTTGCGATCGGCGCAGCTGCTTGCCGGACCGATCTCGTAGCACGGTCTCCACCGGAGTGGCCAGGATGCCGTCGGGGTCGCTGCACGCCACCCCGATGCGAACACTGCCGACGTCGATACCGAGCCGCCGGCCGCGCCCCGGGTCATCCCCGCCGGGCCGGTCCGGCGCGCGGTTGCCGACGCGATCCAACCCTGCGGCGTCCACTCAGCCGACCCGCGCTATCTCGGCCCGCAGCGCGTCGAGCGCGGCGTCGATGCCCGCCGGGTTCGCGCCCGAGCCCTGCGCGAGGTCGGCCTTGCCGCCCCCGCGGCCGGTGACCGCGCCGGCGAGCAGCTTGACCAGCTCGTCGGCGCGCAGCCCCAGGCCCTGGGCGGCGGCATTGGCGGCGACCGCGTACGGCACGGAGCCGGCCTGCCCATCCGGGCCGCCCTCGGCGATCAACGCGACCACCGCGGGATCGCTGCCGAGCTTGCCGCGGATGTCGCCGACCAGGGCACGTAGGTCGGCGGCCTTCATGCCGGCCGGCATGCGCTGCGCCACCACCCGCACGCTACCGATGCGCTGCGCGCCGGCGGCGGCGTTCACCGCAGCCGCCCGGGCCGTGGCCAGCCGGGCGCGTTCGAGCTCCCGCTCGGCGGCCTTGAGACGCTCCACCAGGGTGGCCACCCGGGCGGGCACCTCCTCAGAGGGCACCTTCAGCGACGACGCCAGCCCGGCCATCAGCGCGCGTTCCTTGGCCAGGTGTTTGAACGACTCCAGCCCGACGTAGGCCTCCACCCGTCGCACCCCGGACCCCACCGACGACTCCCCCAGCACGGTCACCGGGCCGATCTGCGCCGAGTTGCGCACGTGCGTGCCGCCGCACAGCTCCAGCGAGAACGGCCCGCCGATCTCAACGACCCGCACCGTGTCGGGGTAGCTCTCCCCGAACAGCGCCAGCGCGCCCATCGCCTTGGCCTTGTCGAGGCGCTCGGTGAAGGTGTGCACCGCGAAGTCGGCCTGCACAGCCTCGTTGGTCACCTCTTGGATTTGTGAGCTCTGGGTGTCCGATAACGGCCCCTGCCAGTTGAAGTCGAACCGCAGATATCCCGGCCGATTCAGCGAGCCGGCCTGAACAGCGTTGGGCCCCAATACTTGTCGCAGCGCAGCATGCACCATGTGGGTTCCCGAATGCCCTTGGGTGGCGCCCTTGCGCCAGTGCGGGTCCACCTCGGCGACGACGCTGTCGCCCTCGACGAATTCGCCGGACTCCACGTTGACGCTGTGCACCCACAGGGTTTTGGCGATCTTCTGCACGTCGGTGACGGCCGCCCGGGCGCTCTCGCCGGCGCCGGTGCCGCTGATCGACCCCACGTCGGCGACCTGCCCGCCCGATTCGGCGTACAGCGGGGTGCGGTCGAGCACCAGCTCGACCCGATGCGTGCCGGCTGACTCCGTGGGCAAGCCGTGGGAGACCACCGGCACCCGCTTGCCGTCGACGAAGATCCCCAGGATGCGCGCCTGCGAGGTCAACTCGTCGAAACCGGTGAACTCGGTGGGGCCCGCGTCGACCAGCTCCCGGTAGGCCGACAGGTCGGCGTGCGCGTGCTTGCGCGCGGCGGCGTCGGCCTTGGCGCGGCGGCGCTGCTGCGCCATCAGCTCGCGGAAGCCGATTTCGTCGACCTGCAGGCCGGCCTCGGCCGCCATCTCGAGGGTGAGCTCGATCGGGAACCCGTAGGTGTCGTGCAGCGTGAAGGCATCCGATCCGGACAGCACGGTGGCACCGGATGCCTTGGTCGCCCCGGCCACCTCGTCGAACAGCCGCGACCCCGAGGCCAGCGTGCGGTTGAACGCGGTCTCCTCGGCGACCGCGATGCGGTGGATCCGATCGAAGTCGGTGGCCAGCTCGGGATATGACGGGCCCATCGCGTCGCGGACGCAGGCCATCAGGTCGCCGACGACGGGGCCGTCGATGTCGAGCAGCTTGGCCGAACGGATGACCCGGCGCAGCAGCCGGCGCAGCACATAGCCGCGGCCGTCGTTGCCCGGGCTGACGCCGTCGCCGATCAGGATGGCCGCAGTGCGGCTGTGGTCGGCGATGATCCGATAGCGCACGTCGTCGGCATGGTGGCCGACGTCGTAGCCACGCGGAGCACGTTGGGCCACTTTCTCGATGACCGGGCGCAACAGGTCGGTTTCGTAAACGTTGTGCACCCCCTGCAGCACGAACGCCACCCGTTCGACGCCCATGCCGGTGTCGATGTTCTTGCGCGGCAACGGGCCGAGTATCTCAAAGCCGGACTTGCCTGCGCCGTCGCCGCGTTCGCTCTGCATGAACACCAGGTTCCACAGCTCGACGTAGCGTTCTTCGTTGGCGATCGGCCCACCGTCGACACCGAATTCCGGGCCCCGGTCGTAGTAGATCTCCGACGACGGACCGCACGGCCCGGGAATGCCCATCGACCAGAAGTTGTCCTCCATACCGCGGCGCTGGATGCGCTCGACGGGCAGGCCGGCGACCTGCTGCCACAGCTGCAGAGCTTCGTCGTCGTCGAAATAGACTGTGGCCCATATTCTTTGCGGGTCGAGGCCGTATCCGCCGTCATCGAGGCTGTTGGTCAGCAGGCTCCAGGCCAGCTCGATGGCACCGCGTTTGAAGTAGTCGCCGAACGAGAAGTTGCCGGCCATCTGGAAGAAGGTGTTGTGCCGGGTGGTGATCCCGACCTCGTCGATATCGGGCGTGCGGATGCACTTCTGGATGCTGACGGCCGTCGGGTACGGCGGCGTGCGCTGCCCGAGAAAGTACGGCACGAACTGGACCATGCCGGCGTTGACGAACAGCAGGTTGGGGTCGTCGAGAATCACCGAGGCGCTGGGCACCTCGGTGTGCCCCGCTTTGACGAAGTGGTCGAGGAACCGCTTCCTGATCTCGTGTGTCCGCACCCTGTCGCCGTCCTTACCCGCGCACGAAGCTCAACCGCACCGACCGCCGCGGATCGTCCCGGTCGAGGTCGAGCACGTCGGTATGCACGGCGTCCAGCCTAAGGGGAAGGGTCGTCGGCCTGCCAATTCGTCGCAAAGCCATTGCCACGCTTGACCGGTTGGAGCAAGGTGGTCAGTGAGGTCGGTGGCGCCGGCGGGGCGCTGCCCCGACGAGGAGGGAGCGGACCGTGTTCGCACGTTCTACGACGATCGAGGCCCAACCGTCGTGCATCGACGCCGGCATTGCGCACATCCGTGACGTGGTCATGCCCACGCTGCGGGACATCGATGGGTGCCTGGGCTTGTCGCTGTTGGTGGACCGCCAGTCCGGCCGCTGCATCGCGACCAGCTCGTGGGATACCGAGCAGGCGATGCATGCCGGCGCCGAGCGGGTCCGGCCGGTGCGCGACCGGGCGGCGCAAGTGTTCGGCGCCAGCCCGACCGTCGACGAATGGGAGATCGCGGTGCTGCATCGCGAGCGCCGCTCCGGTCCCGGCGCCTGCGTGCGGTCCACCTGGCTCAAGGTGCGGCCCGACCAGTTCGACCGCGCCATCGACTTCTACCGCGGGTCGGTGCTGCCCGCGATCGAGGAGCTCGACGGGTTCTGCAGTGCGAGCCTGATGCTCGACCGCACGTCGTGGCGGGCGGTGTCGTCGTCGACGTTTGACAGCTCCGCGGCGATGGAGCGCAACGGCGACGCGGCCCGGTCGCTGCGTACCGCGCGGCTGCGCGACCTGGGTGCCGACCAGTACGACGTCGGTGAGTTCGAGCTGGCGATCGCTCACCTGCGGGTGCCGGAATTGGTCTGAGAGGTCCGGGCGGCGCGGCGCCGACGGCATCAGCGTCTCACGTGACCCGTGAGACGCTGCGGCCTCTCGGCCCGCGGCGGCCATCACCCGCAAGGCGATATCACATGCGGTACCGCTCTGCCTGGGCACGCCATGCCTACTCGGCGGTGCAGACGAGGCCGAAGTGGCACCTGATACAGCGCGTGCCGCTCAGCCGCGGCGGCGGATGATCGTGCGCAGCCGCTGCAGCCGACCGGCGATCTCCCGCTCCGCGCCGCGGCCGGTCGGGTGATAGTAGTCCACCCCGGCCAACTCGTCGGGCGGATACTGTTGTGCCACAACGCCATCCGGGGCGTCGTGGGAGTACTGGTAGCCGGCCGCGTTGCCCAGCGCGGCGGCGCCCGAATAGTGACCGTCGCGCAGATGGGCCGGCACCACCCCGGCCTTGCCGGCCTTGATGTCGGCCATCGCCGCGCCCAGCGCGACGGTCACCGCGTTCGACTTGGGCGCGGTGGCCAGGTGCACGGTGGCGTGCGCCAGCGTCAGCTGCGCCTCGGGCATGCCGATCAGCGCCACCGTCTGCGCGGCGGCGACCGCGGTCTGCAGCGCGCTCGGGTCGGCCATGCCGATGTCCTCGCTGGCCAGGATCATCAGCCGGCGCGCGATGAACCGCGGGTCCTCCCCGGCGAGAAGCATGCGGGCCAGGTAGTGCAGCGCGGCGTCGACGTCGCAGCCGCGCACCGACTTGATGAACGCGCTGATCACGTCGTAGTGCTGATCACCGTCGCGGTCGTAGCGCACAGCGGCCTCGTCCAGCGACCGCTCGATGGCCTCGACGGTCACCCCGTCGGCCGCCGGCGCGGCTGATTCCGCCGCGACCTCCAGCGCGGTCAGCGCGCGCCGGGCGTCGCCGGCGGCCAGCCGCACCAGCAGTTCGACGGCGGCGGGTTGCACCGGCACCCGGCCGGCCAGACCGCGCGGGGCCTCGACGGCGCGCTGCACGACGGTGCGGATGTCGTCGCCGCTCAGCGGCCGCAGCGCCAGGATCAGCGACCGCGACAGCAGCGGCGCGACCACCGAGAACGACGGGTTCTCGGTGGTCGCCGCCACCAGCAGCACCACCCGGTTCTCTACCGCCGAGAGCAGCGCGTCCTGCTGGGTCTTGGAGAACCGGTGCACCTCGTCGATGAACAGCACCGTCTGCTCGCCGTGGAGCGCCCCACGCCGTGCCGTATCGATCACCGCGCGGACGTCTTTGACCCCGGCCGACAATGCCGACAGCGCCTCGAACCGCCGGCCGGTCGCCTGCGAGATCAACGCCGCCAGCGTGGTCTTGCCGCTGCCCGGAGGGCCGTAGAGGATGACCGACGCCGCGCCGGAGCCCTCGACCAGCCGGCGCAGCGGCGACCCGGGTTGTAGCAGATGGTCCTGTCCGACCACCTCGTCGAGGGTCACCGGACGCATCCGCACTGCCAAAGGCGCCATGGCCGATCCGCCATCGCCGGCTGCGCCGGGCGCATCAGGGACGTCGAACAGACCGTCGGACACGGTCTCAGGCATACCACGGCGCCGCGGCGGTGTCCCGGTCGACGCCACTTCATCAACAACCGTTATCACCCGTCACTTCAATAACACCAGTTACTCTAAACAACTCTAATTAACAGAGCTTAACTTGTACATCAAAATACACTCTTTTATAAACTCGCCTCACCTGGCACTTGAATTTACTTTCGTTTCTCAAAACGCCCTCCCATCAGGCATCCCACTAAAATAATCCCGCCTCAAGTGTTGACAAGTTTCACGCTCGTTTGATAATTCGGATGCATGCAGAATTTACGCGGAAATCTCATCACGCTGACGGTCTGCAAGGCGCTTGCGAAAGCCTCGCTCGTCGCCGTCGGCATTTCACTGTTCATCGACCCGGCTACCGGAGTGACATACACCGACAGCGTCGACTGGAACGCCGTTGCCGAATGCGAGTCCGGCGGCAACTGGTCGGCCGACACCGGCAACGGGTTCTACGGGGGCCTGCAGTTCAAGCAGTCGACCTGGGACGAAAACGGGGGCGTCGGCTCACCGGCCCAGGCGACCCGGGACCAGCAGATCGCGGTGGCCAACCGGGTGTTGAGGACTCAGGGACCCGCGGCATGGCCCACGTGCGCTCCGGACCGGCAGCTGTTCCCCCGCGCGGTGATCAACATCGTGCGGTCGGGCCACCCGATCCAGATCGCCCTGCAGAAGCTGTGGTCCAGGGCGATCCACTGACACGTCCGCGCACCCGCCCGGCCGTGCGTTTCAGCACCGATCGCGGTGCGCCGGGTCGGCGTCGATGCCCGACTCCTTGCGCTGCTGCGCGGTAATGGGCGCCGGAGCATCGGTGAGCGGGTCGACACCGCCGCCGGACTTGGGGAACGCGATCACCTCACGGATGGAGTCGGCTCCAGCCAGCAGCGCCGTGATCCGGTCCCAGCCGAAGGCGATGCCGCCGTGCGGCGGCGCGCCGAACGTGAACGCCTCCAGCAGGAAACCGAACTTCTCGGCGGCCTGGGCCTTGTCGAGTCCCATCACCGCGAACACCTGCTCCTGGATGTCGCGGCGGTGGATACGAAGCGACCCCCCGCCGATTTCGTGGCCGTTGCAGACGATGTCGTAGGCGTCGGCCAGCACGTTGCCGGGGTCGGCCTGCACCGACGCCTCGTAGTCGGGCTGGGGCGCGGTGAACGCGTGATGCACCGCGGTCCACGCACCCGAGCCCACCGCGACGTCGCCGGCGGCGGTGGCGTCGTCGGCGGGCTCGAACAACGGCGGGTCGACCACCCAGACGAACGCCCACGCCTGCGGGTCGACCAACCCCAGCCGCTGGGCGATCTCGACGCGCGCCGCGCCCAGCAAAGCCCGTGACGCCTTCGCCGGTCCGGCGGAGAAGAACACGCAGTCACCGGGCGCTGCGCCGACATGCGCTGCCAGGCCGGCGCGTTCGGCGTCGGAAAGGTTTTTGGCCACCGGACCGGACAGACCGCCGTCCTCGTCGACCAGCACGTAGGCCAGGCCCTTGTGTCCGCGCTGCTTGGCCCAGTCCTGCCAGCCGTCCAGCGTGCGCCGCGGCTGCGACCCCCCGCCGGGCATCACCACCGCGCCCACATACGGCGCCTGGAACACCCGAAACGGCGTGCCGGCAAAGAACTTTGTGCACTCCACCAGTTCCAGGCCGAACCGCATGTCGGGCTTGTCCGACCCGAACCGGCGCATCGCGTCGGCGTAGCCGATCCGAGGGATCGGGGTGGCGAGCCGATAGCCGATCAGCGCCCACAGCGCGGCGAGGATCTCCTCGGAGATCGCGATGACGTCGTCGGTGTCGACGAAACTCATCTCCACATCGAGCTGGGTGAACTCGGGCTGGCGGTCGGCGCGGAAATCCTCGTCGCGGTAGCACCGCGCGATCTGGTAGTAGCGCTCCATGCCCGCGACCATCAGCAGCTGCTTGAACAGCTGCGGGCTCTGCGGCAAGGCGTAGAACGAGCCGGGTTGCAGCCGCGCCGGCACCAGGAAATCCCGGGCTCCCTCCGGGGTGGAGCGGGTCAACGTCGGCGTCTCGATCTCGACGAAGTCGTGAGCGGCCAGCACCGCCCGCGCGGCGGCATTCACCTTGGAGCGCAACCGAATCGCCCGACCCGGCCCGTCGCGGCGCAGGTCCAGGTAGCGGTACTGCAGCCGAATCTCCTCGCCGGCGGGCTCGTCGAGCTGAAACGGCAGCGGCGCGCACTCGCCGAGCACGATCAGCGACGTCGCGTTGACCTCGATGGCGCCGGTGGCGATCTCGGGGTTCTCGTTGCCCTCCGGGCGAATCTCGACCACCCCGTCGACGGCCACGCAGAACTCGGCTCGCAGCCGGTGCGCCGGCTCGAGCACGTCGGCGGCGCGGAACACCACCTGCGAGATGCCCGACGCGTCGCGCAGGTCGATGAAGATCACCCCGCCGTGGTCGCGGCGGCGCGCCACCCAGCCGGCCAGCGTCACCTTCCGGCCGGCGTCGGCGGCGCGCAACGAACCGGCGGCGTGACTGCGCAGCACAAACACTCCTTGGGGACGCAGGTGAACGACTGCTCAGTGTAGAGGCGGTAGTTTCGGTGGATCGTCATGGATCGTGTCCGCGGTGCCATCCGACGGGGTGACCCGAGGTCGTCGAGAACGCCCTACCGGGTCGGTATTGGCGGGCTCGCGTCGCCCGTCCGGCTGTCGTTGTCCTGGCATCGCGGGCACAGCCCGTGCAGGGTGAGGCCGGCCCGCTCGGACAGTGCGAAGGAACTGCCCGCCATCGCATGTTTCAACGCCGAGGTCAGTTGCCGCGCGGGCACTTCGATGATCGAGCCGCATCGGGTGCATACCGCGTGATGGTGGGGGTCTGCAGCCAACCCGTAGGTGGTGACGCCGCTCTCCAGAGTTAACGCATGCAGTACACCCTGCTCGACCAAGGTGGTCACCGCCCGGTAGATCGTCGCCAGGTCCGGAGGCTGGTTCTCGGCCGGCACGGCCTCGCCCAGCCGTCGGTGGATCTCCGCGACGCACAGGTGCCCGTCGACCGGCTCGAGGACCGCCAATACTGCGATCCGCGACGCCATCCGCCGCAGCCCGTGGGCGCGCAGCAATTCTCCGATCCGCTCGGTGACGGCCGGGTCCAGAGCTGATGGTTTCGTCGCCACCAATTCAGTGTCGCGCCCGATACCCGGGATTGCCAGTCCTCGCCGCCGTAGCGTTCGCTGCGATCACGACCATCGAGCGCCGAAGTCGACGCGGCACCGTAGGCCATGTGCATGGTCACCACCGGGGCGGAGCGGCCCCCCGGCCGAAGCCCCAGGTCGACTGACCCAATCTCGGCTCCGGGGTTTCTCCGGTGGGGCGCCGGCGAAAATCCGCCCCCAGCCCCGGTTCCGGGTCGGTTCCCTCGACCAGGGCTTGGCACGGGACGCTGAATTCACACGCCTGACAGTGGGGGGCGAACGTGGGATAGATCGCCGGCTCACTGCTCATGTCGATCGCCTCCGCACCGATAAGCGTGCCCACCGCGCCGATCTCGGCGCGGCTTCGGCGGATGCGGGTTCGCCGCAGCAGGCCCGCTGTGCGTTGCTCGACGCGGCTCGTCCCAGCGGTTCGGGATGTGCGCGCGGACATCCGTCGGTGCTGCGGGATCGCTCGCCCGCCGCCGCTGGCCTCGCTCTGGGGGACTCGCTTCGACGCGCCGGTCGCGGCGCGATCGGGCGAAGGTGGCTCGAGCGGGCCGGTGATGAGGACCTCGTTGTGGATCGTGCCCGAGATCTCCATGCCGACGTACTCGCGCTCCCAGGCCCAACAACCGGCGACCGCCCCTTCGTCGCGCATCATGGCCTGCACATGCTGCCATTCGTCGACGATCTGGTGGCGGACTACCCAGTACTCGTCTGCCGCGTCGACCGCCAGCAGGTCGATCCGGCAACTGTAGATCACCGGCAATCCCGCCGGGGTCGTCAACCCGCTTTCAGGATCGCGCGGATCGGGCACCAGTCCATGGACGTCGTGCTGGATCTGCACGGGGGCGAAGTCGTCGAGCGTGGTCGCCCACGCGTCGTAGGTATCGAGCACGGCCATCGCGGTCTGGAGCATGTCCCCCGCGTCGGCATTGTCGAGAGAACGTTCGACGGCCTTGTGCACCAGCGATTGCCTTAATTCCCGGGGCCAGTCCCACGTGCCCGGGTAGTAGTAGATCGCGAGCGCGTCCTTGAGCGCGGCAGGCAAAGTGGGATCGACGACTCCGACGGGCTCAAGGCCACGGCGGCGCGGCGACGCGAAATCCCACTGCCGCCGGCAGCGTTTGAACCGGGCGCGGTCGTCTTGAGTGATCTGATAGTCCACGGTGCCGCCCGTCGATACAACCGGTGGTTCAGTCCGCCTGCGATCGGTTGCGGCGGCTGTCAATGCGGGTGGCCGTGCTCTTCCTGCAGGTCGGCCTGGTGCACATGCGGATGCGTGTGTTCGGTCCCGTCGGCGTGGGTATGCACGTGTTCGTGCTCCACATGCTGGTGCTCGTGGCTGGTATGCGAATGTGCATGAGCGAGCCCCTCATGGCCGTGTTCGTGGGTGTGCGGTTCGCCGTGGGCGTGTTGATCGGTCACTGCCATCTCCGCTGTCGTGTGGGTCCGGGTGGCTTCTGGTGTGCTATCCGCTATTCTGCTAGCCGCATTGTGCTAGACGCTATTGTGCTAGACGCTATTGTGCTATCCGCGATGATCCCGGTGCACGCGGCACCGAAAACGCGGCCTCCGCGGGTTCGCGGTCGCTCCGCCACGCTGGCGGATTCTCGGGTGTAGAACAGTGTTGGTGTAGAACAGTGTTCATGAGCCTCCCCAGGTTCATGAGCCTCCCCAGGTTCATGGTCCTCCCCAGCCCTCCGGGCTTGGCGCGAACGGCGGTGACCAGTCGTGCATGAGCTGGCACTATGTCAGGCGATCGCCGACGTGGTGCGACCCCACGCCAACGGACACCACGTCGACGTCGTGCGGGTCAGGATCGGTGCGCTGCGGCAGGTGGTTCCGGAATCGCTGTCATTCTGCTGGACGCTGCTCCGCGATTACGAGAACATGCCCGATGCCGAGCTGGAACTCGAGTTCGTCACCGCCGAAGTGACGTGCCGTTCGTGCGGCCGGCAGTCGACGATCACCTCGCAGTGGTCACTGCTATGTCCGCACTGTGAGAGCGCTGATGTTGAGGTCCTGCGCGGCAACGAATTCCTGGTGACCTCGCTCGACGTTTCATGAAAGGTGTTGGCCATGGGTAGGTTTCATCGACACGACGACGGCACGGTTCACAGCCACGACCATGGCGACCACAGTGGCTACGACACCGGCTCACAGCGCATCGATGTGCTGGAGGCCATCTTCGCCGAGAATGACATCCGTGCCGGCATCAACCGGAAGGCGTTCGAGAGCAACGGGATTCGTGCACTGAACCTGATGAGCTCACCGGGGTCCGGAAAAACGACGGTGCTGCAGGCCACACTCGACGAGCTCGCCGGCGAGTTCGCGATCGGGGTAATCGAAGGCGATATCGCCACCGACCTGGACGCGGCCAAGCTCAGCGACCGCGGCGCCCAGGTGTCGCTGCTCAACACCGGCGCGGGGTTCGGCGGCGAATGCCACCTCGACGCTCCGATGATCAACCGCGCGCTGGGCGGCCTCGACCTGTCCCGGCTGAACCTGGTGATCATCGAAAACGTCGGCAACCTGGTCTGCCCGGCGGAGTTCGACGTCGGCGAGCACGCCAAGGCTATGGTCTACTCGATCACCGAGGGTGAAGACAAGCCACTGAAATACCCGGTGATGTTCCGCTCCGTCGATCTGGTGCTGATCAACAAGATCGACCTGGTACCACACCTGGACGCCGACGTCGACAACTACATCGCCCACGTCCGGAAGGTCAACACGACCGCGACGATCCTGCCGATCAGCGCACGGACCGGAGCCGGCATGGATGCCTGGTTCGGCTGGCTGCGCCGGTTCGCGGCCGGCTCGACGTCCTGAATGCGCCGCACCGTTGGCTATCGATACATCAAGAGATGCAATTGATTCGCAGGATGATAAGTGCGGTTGATTTGCAGGACGAGACGACGCCGTTCGCTTAGCTGCGTCACCAGGTACAAGCGCTGTCGATGACCGTTGAAAACGCCGTGCCCGAGGCCAGAAGCAGCCAAATTCGAGGAGACCGTCAAAACTCTTGATATTTGCTGGCAGACCGTTGACAACGCACGAGTGTCGGAGTAGACCGAAGAATTAGCGCCGCGTGGTGGATCGAGCAGTGGGTCCTTGCGGCGCAGGGGTTTCAGGGGTTTCCAACCCGGCCCCGGAAAGCTGCGCAATGCCAACGGAAGCAGCAGTCAAAGCGGAAGAAGCCTTGATCCATGTGCTCTGGATCAACGCGGGCCTGAGTTGTGATGGCGATTCGGTGGCGTTGACTGCCGCCACCCAGCCCAGCGTCGAGGAGATTGCCCTCGGCGCGCTCCCCGGGCTTCCCAAGGTCGCCGTGCACTGGCCGCTGATCGATTTCGAATGCGGACCCACCGGCGGCGCCGACGACTTCCTCGAATGGTTCTTCAAGGCCGACCGCGGCGAGCTGGAACCGTTCGTCCTCGTCGTCGAGGGCTCGATTCCCAACGAGGCCATCAAGAGCGAGGGGTATTGGTGCGGGTTCGGCAACAACCCGGCCACCGGGCAGCCGATGACCACCAGCGAGTGGCTGGACCGCCTCGTCCCCAAGGCGACGGCGGTGGTGGCGGTGGGTACCTGCGCGTGCTACGGCGGCATCCATGCCATGGCCGGCAACCCGACCGGAGCGATGGGCGTGCCCGACTACCTCGGCTGGGACTGGAAGAGCAAGGCCGGAATCCCGATAGTCTGCGTGCCGGGCTGCCCGATCCATCCGGACAACCTGTCCGAAACGCTGACCTACCTGCTCTACATGGCCACCGGTCAGGCGCCGATGATCCCACTCGACGACGCGTTGCGGCCCAGCTGGCTGTTCGGCGCCACCGTGCACGAGGGGTGTGACCGGGCCGGCTACTACGAGCAGGGTGACTTCGCCACCGAGTACGGATCACCGAAATGCATTGTCAAACTTGGCTGCTGGGGTCCGGTCGTCAAGTGCAACGTGCCCAAACGCGGCTGGCTCAACGGTGTCGGCGGGTGCCCCAACGTCGGCGGCATCTGCATCGGCTGCACCATGCCCGGGTTCCCGGACAAGTTCATGCCGTTCATGGACGAGCCGCCGGGCGGGAAGATCTCCAGCACGGCGTCCGGCCTGTACGGCTCGCTGATCCGCAGCCTGCGCGGCGTCACCGCGCGCACCGTCGACAAGGAGCCGCGCTGGCGGCACAAAGGCACGGAACTCACCACGGGTGCCCGCCGCACCTGGTAGCCCACACCGCCGTCGCAACAGAGCCGTCGCAACAGAGCCGTCGCAACAGAGCCGTCGCAACAGAGAGAGTGAACTTTCCATGACAACGATCATCCCCAAGCCGTCGCAGGAAAAGCGGGAACCCGGCCAGCTGGTGGAAATGGCGTGGGATCCGATCACCCGGATCGTGGGCAGCCTTGGCATCTACACCAAGATCGACTTCGACAACAAACAAGTAGTGGAGTGCCACAGCACCTCGTCGATCTTCCGCGGCTACTCGATCTTCATGAAGGGCAAGGATCCCCGCGACGCGCACTTCATCACCAGTCGCATCTGCGGGATCTGCGGCGACAACCACGCCACCTGTTCGTGCTACTGCCAGAACATGGCCTACGGCGTCAAGCCGCCGCACCTGGGCGAGTGGATCGTCAACCTCGGCGAGGCCGCGGAATACATGTTCGACCACAACATCTTCCAGGAGAACCTGGTCGGGGTGGACTTCTGCGAGAAAATGGTCTCCGAGACCAACCCCGGTGTGCTGGCCAGGGCCGAGAACACCCCCGCCCCGAACGCCGGCGCCCATGGCCACAAAACGATCGCCGACATCATGCGCTCGCTCAACCCGTTCAGCGGGGAGTTCTACCGGGAGGCGCTGCAGGTCAGCCGGTACACCCGGGAGATGTTCTGCCTCATGGAGGGCCGCCACGTCCACCCGTCGACGCTCTACCCCGGCGGTGTGGGCACCGTCGCGACCGTGCAGCTGATGACCGACTACATGAGCCGGTTGATGCGCTATGTGGAGTTCATGAAGAAGGTCGTGCCGATGCACGACGACCTCTTCGACTTCTTCTACGAGGCCCTGCCCGGCTACGAAAACGTCGGCCTGCGGCGCACCCTGTTGGGCTGCTGGGGCTCCTTCCAGGATCCCCAGGTGTGCAACTTCGCCTACAAAGACATGGAGCGCTGGGGCAACGCCATGTTCGTCACGCCCGGCGTGGTGGTCGACGGCAAGCTGGTCACCCACTCGCTGGTCGACATCAACCTGGGCATCCGAATCCTGTTGGGCAGCTCCTATTACGACGACTGGACCGATCAGGAGATGTTCGTCCGCAACGACCCGCTGGGCAACCCAGTGGACCGGCGTCATCCGTGGAACCAGCACACCAACCCGCACCCGCAAAAACGCGACATGGACGGCGGCAACTACAGCTGGGTGATGTCGCCACGCTGGTTCGACGGCCGCGACCACCTGGCGCTCGACACCGGCGGCGGCCCGCTGGCCCGGCTCTGGGCCACCGCGCTGGCCGGCCTGGTCGACATCGGCTACGTCAAGTCCACCGGCCATTCCGTGCAAATCAACCTGCCCAAGACCGCACTCAAAGGCCCGGTTAGCTTCGAATGGAAGATCCCCCAACACGGATCCAACACGATCGAACGCGACCGGGCACGGACGTACTTCCAGGCCTACGCGGCGGCCTGCGCGCTGCACTTCGCCGAGCAGGCCTTAGCGGAAATCCGCGCTGGGCGTACAAAGACCTGGGAAAAGTTCGACGTGCCCAAGGAGGGCATCGGGTGCGGCTTCACCGAGGCGGTGCGCGGAGTCTTGAGCCACCACATGGTGATCCGCGACGGCAAGATCGCGAACTACCACCCCTATCCCCCGACCCCGTGGAACGCCAACCCGCGCGACAGCTTCGGCACGCCGGGGCCGTACGAGGACGCGGTGCAGGGCCAGCCGATCTTCGAGGAGAACGACCGGGAGAACTTCAAGGGCATCGACATCATGCGCACGGTGCGCAGCTTCGACCCGTGCCTGCCCTGCGGCGTGCACATGTACCTCGGCAAGGGCAAGACAATAGAGCGGCTGCATTCGCCGACCCAAACGGCCACGGGGGAGTGATGCATGGCTGATCGCCCCGAGGAGTTGCAGGGGGACGCGCACTGGCGCACGGCGGGCGATCGAATCCAGACCCTGCTGGACGCGACCGCAGCGGGCGGGGTCGGCGCGCGTGAGCGCGCCGAGCAGCTGGTTCGCGAAGTCGTCGACCTCTACGGCGCCGGCCTGTCCCGGATCGTCGAGTTGGCCGACGAGCCGTCGGTGATCGACCGGCTGGCCGCCGACGACCTGGTGGCCAGCCTGCTGCTGGTGCACGGCCTGCACCCGCACGACCTCCGCCGCCGGGTGGCGGACGCGCTGGACCGGGTGCGGCCCTACCTGGGTTCGCACGGCGGCGACGTGCACCTGCTCGACATCGTCGGCGACAGCGTGCAGCTTCAGTTTTCCGGCAGCTGCAAGAGTTGCCCCTCCTCGGCTGTGACGCTGGAACTTGCGGTCCAGGACGCAATCCGGGCCGCCGCGCCGGAGGTTTCGTCGATCGACGTCGTTGCCGCTCACGCTGATTCGACGGCGACGGTGATTCCGGCCGAACAGCTGCTGACCAGAGTCCACGCCAACGGCAGCTCGGCCACCTGGCATCCGGTGCCGGACCTCGCCGAGCTGGCACCCGGCGAAGTCGGCGGTTTCACCGTCGCCGGTGTTTCGCTGCTGGCCTGCCGGGTCGGCGACCAGATCTACGCCTACCGCGACCACTGCCCGGCCTGCGACGGATCCCTGGCCGGAGCCGGACTGCACGACGCGGTGCTGCGATGTCCCCGCTGCCAGGCGGATTTCGACGTTGTACACGCCGGGGCCGGCCTCGGCGGCGCGGACACCCACCTGGATCCCGTCCCGTTGCTGAGCCGCGACGGCGTGCTGTCCCTCGCGGTGCCCGCCGAACCGATGGGCGCGTCGGCATGAGTAGTCCTTACGACGTCCTGACCCGCATCACCAGCGGCCGGCGCGCACTCCGGCCCGCGGGTGAACGGTGTGACATGTGCTCCGAGCGGATCGCCGACGCACACCAGCACGTCGTGAACGTCCCGGGACGGCAGCTGATGTGCGTGTGCCGGGGCTGCTATCTGCTGTTCACCGACTCTCAAGCCGAGCTGCGCTACCGCGCGGTCCCGGACCGGTTTCTGGCGCTGCGGGACTTCGCGCTGGACCGCCCCAGCTGGGAGGCGTTGCAGATCCCGGTCGGCTTGGCGTTTTTCTTCCGCAACTCGACACTCGGCCGCACCGTCGCGTTCTACCCGGGACCGGCCGGCGCCACCGAAAGTGAGCTCGACCTCGACGCCTGGAGCGCGATCAGCGCCGCAGAACCGCGCGTGAGCCTGCTCGTCGACGACGTCGAGGCATTGCTGATCCGAGTCGCCGACGATCACCAGCCGGTGTGCTACCTCGTCCCGATCGACACCTGCTACGAGTTCGTGGGCACGCTGCGGACGTTGTGGCGGGGCTTCGACGGCGGGCAGGAGGCCCGGGCGTTCATCGACGATTTCTTCGCGACGCTGGCCACGCGCAGCACGGAGCGGCTGCCATGACGGACCTGTCGTTCGACGTCGTCGACGTGGTGGCGGAACCGTACGCGGTCACCCCGGTGCTCGGCGCTCGCGTCCGGGTCCGCGCACCCGGCGACGACCCGGTGCACGCGATCGCGCTGCGCTGCCAGGTGCGCATCGACCCGGTGCGCCGCGGCTACTCCGACGACGAGGCCGCCGGACTGACCGACCTGTTCGGGTCGCGGGACCGCTGGGCGACCACTCAGCACACCTTCCTGTGGCAGCACTGCGCGGCGATGGTACCGGGCTTCACCGCCGAGACCGAGGTACCGCTGGCCTTGGACTGCACCTACGATTTCGAGGTCGCGGCGGCCAAATACCTGCACGCACTGCGCGACGGTGCTGTGCCGTTGCAATTCCTTTTCAGCGGAACAGTTTTCACCGCGCAAGGGCGCGGGTTTTCGGTCCGGCAGGTGCCGTGGGCCTGCGAGGACCGCTACGACATGCCGGTCACGGTGTGGCGAGACCTGATCGCGCAGCACTACCCCGACACCGGGTGGGTGCGGCTCGGCCACGACACGGTGAGAGCGCTGGCCGAATACAAGTCGGCGCGCGGGCTGTTGAGCATCGATGACGCGGTCACCGCACTGCTGGCCGCGGCCCGCCAGGACGTCCGGTGAGCGCGAACTGGGATCGGGCCCGCGCCGTCGCCGACGCGGTGCTCTACGAGGGTTACCTGCTCTACCCGTACCGGGCGTCGTCGCGAAAGAACCAAACCCGTTGGCAATTCGGTGTTCTGGGTCCGCCCGGCGCCGCCGACGCGGGGTTCGGCGAAGACGACTGCCTCTCGGCGCAATTCCTGGCGTCGGCGGACGCCGTCACCCTGGTGGTGCGTTTCCTGCAGCTACAGCACCGCGGCGCCGAACGCGACACCGGTGGCGGGCATTACCAGCCGGTCGATGAGCTGACGACGCCGTCGGGCTCATGGCTGAGCTGGGACGAGGCCGTCGAGACCGAGTTGTCCTTCGGGCCTTTCGAATTCGCTGAGCCGCCCGGGCAGTGGTCGCTGCCGGTGCTGGCGTCGTCGGGCACGGAGATCGAACTCGTCTGCGGCGGCAGGTTGGTGCGCACACGGCGCGACATCCGCGCGTCGCTGACCGTCGCTGTCGAACGTGACAGCGGCCTGAACCGTGTCACCGTGACCGTGCGTAACATCGGCACCCCGGCCGCCGGCCGGGACGACGCCATCGCGCGATCGCTGATCGGCACCCATGTCATCGCCCAAGCCGTTGGCGGCCAGTTCATCTCACTGCTCGAGCCACCCGAGCACGCCGCCGCCCCGGCCGCTCGCTGCCGGCAGCACCGCTGCTTCCCGGTGCTGGCCGGCCCACCCGGTGAGCACGATCTGCTGCTGGTGTCGCCAATCATCCTCTACGACCATCCCGAGGTCGCCGAGCAGAGCGAAGGCGCGCTCTACGACTCCACCGAGATTGACGAGATTCTCACCCTGCGGGTCATGACGATGACCGAGCAGGAGAAGGCACAGGCCCGCGCCACCGATCCGCTGGCCGCACAGATCATCGACCGCTGCGACGCGATGTCACCGGAGGCGATGCGGCAGCTGCACGGTGTGCTGCGCGACCCGCACCTGGACACCCCCGCCGGTGGGCTGGGGCTGATCCCGGAGATACCCGACGGGGTGCAGTGGTGGGATCCATTGGCCGACAACGCAGTACGTCCAGACGTCGACGCGGTGCTGGTGAACGGCGTGCGAGTGGCACGCGGCAGCCGGGTGAGGCTGAATCCGACCCGCCGCGCCGACGCGCACGACCTGTTCTACTCCGGCAAGACCGCGCGGGTCACCTCGGTGCACGAGGACGTCGACGGCAACCAGCACGTGGGCGTCGTGATCGACGACGACCCGGCCGCCGACCTGCACGACTGGCACGGCCGCTACCTGTACTTCGCACCCGACGAAGTCGAACCGCTGGAAGCCCAACGCTGCGAGGAAAGGAATCCAACATGGTGATTGTAGGGTGGGTGTTCATCGGCATCCTTGGGCTGGTCGTCCTGATGGCCGTGATCATGGGGCTGGTCTCGCTGCCGGACGCCCGGCGCTACCTCAAACTGCGGCGCATGTAGCGAATCCGGCGGCGCTATGGCCTCCCGCATTCTGGTAGCCGGCATCGGCAACATCTTCCTCGGTGACGACGGCTTCGGTCCCGAGGTGATGCGGCACGTGTGCGACCGGATGGCCGTGTCAGAAGGGTTGCGCGCCAACGACTACGGGATCGGCGGGATGCATCTGGCCTACGACCTGCTCGACGGCTGGGACGCCTTGGTGCTGGTCGATGCCGTGCCTGATCGAGGCTCGCCGGGGACGCTGCACGTCTTCGAGGCCGACCATTCGGCGCTGGATTCCAGCGCGGGACTGGACACGCACGGCATGGATCCCGCGGCGGTGTTCGCCAGCCTGCACGCCCTGGGCGGCAGTCCGCCCTACACGATCGTCGTCGGCTGCGAAGCCGGGAACGTCGGGGAAGGCATCGGCCTCACCGAGCCCGTCGCGGGCGCCGTCCCGCAGGCCGTGCGAGCGGTCGAGGAGGTCGTCGCCGCCCTGCGGTCTCGATCACCGGCGTCATCGGAGCAGGAGGAGGGCTGAGCGATGTGTCTGGGTATACCGGGCCAGGTGGTGCGGATGCTGGAAGGTTACGACGGACAGCTCGCGCTCGTCGACGTCGCCGGCGCGCAACGCAAGGTCAACGTCGCCATGCTGCCGGAGGAGGCATTCGCCCCGGGTGACTGGGTCATCATCCACATGGGTTTCGCCGTCGAGAAGACCGACCGGGCCGGCGCCGAGGAGGCGATGGCCGGTCTCGAACTGATGGGCCGGGGACGTGACGATCCGCCGCCCTACCCGCCGCCGGTCAGTGCCGCCGCCGATAAGAGCCGCCGCCGATAAGAGGTTGACATGACCGACACATTGCTGCGATCCGACGACGTTCGGCGGCGGTTCACCGTGACCGGCGTCGTCCAGGGGGTGGGCTTCCGTCCGTTCGTCCACCGCGTCGCCAGCGAGCTGGGCCTGTCGGGATTCGTCGGCAACGATTCCGGGGCGGTCTTCCTCGAGGTGCAGGGTCAGCGCGCACGCGTTGCCGAATTCGGCTGCCGGCTCCGCACGCAGGCGCCCCCGCTGGCCAGGATCAGCGCTGTCTGCGTTGTCGACCTCGAGGCCGACGCCGCGAGCGGCGCCGCGTTCCGGATCGTGGAAAGCCGAACGGTCGCTGGGTCCACCACGCCGATTCCGCCCGATATCGCGGTGTGCGACGACTGCGTGCGCGAGCTGTTCGACCCCCACCACCGCCGTTACCGGCACCCATTCGTGACCTGCACCAATTGCGGACCGCGGTTCACCATCATCCGGGCGCTGCCCTATGACCGCCCGGCCACCACCATGGCGGCTTTCGCCATGTGCGAGCGGTGCGCCGCCGAATACCACGACCCGGCCGACCGCCGATTCCATGCGCAGCCGATCGCCTGCCCGCACTGCGGTCCGTCGCTCTGGTTCTGCTCGGGAGCCGCGCGGTCAGAAAGAGTAGTCGGATCCGATGCCGCATTGGCAGCCACGCAGCAGGCGCTGGCCGCCGGCGCCGTGGTCGCCATCAAGGGAATCGGCGGCTATCACCTGGCCTGTACCGTCGACGACGAAGCGGCGGTCGGCGCGCTGCGGGCCCGAAAGGCGCGCGGCGCCAAGCCGTTTGCCATGTTGGTCCGTGATCTTGACGTTGCGCGCCGCTTCGCGTGGATCGACGACGCCGAGGCCGCGATCATGTCCGGCCCGGCCCGGCCGATCGTCTTGGTGCGGCGGCGCCCGGATGCCCCCGTCGCCGACGCGGTCGCGCGCGGTAACCCGCTGCTCGGGCTGATGCTGCCCTACTCACCCATCCATCACCTGCTGCTGGCGCCCACCCCGGCCGTCGACACACCGATTCCCGATGCCCTGGTGCTGACCAGCGCGAACCGCTCCGACGAGCCCATCTGTTTCACCGAAGACGATGTGGCACAGCGACTTTTGCGGCTTTCGCGGCCCGAGGCCGCGTTGTGCGATGCGGTGCTCGACCACAACCGGCCGATTCACGTGCCGTGCGACGACTCGGTGGTGCGTGTCGTCGACGGCCGGGAATTGCCGATCCGCCGCTCCCGCGGCTACGCGCCGCTGCCGGTCGACATCGGGCGCGACGGCCCCGCAGTGCTGGCTGTCGGCGGTGAGCTGAAGAACACCTTCTGCCTCACCGACGGTCCGCTCGCCTTCATGTCCGGCCACATCGGCGACATGGGCAGCGTGGAGACACTGCACGCGTTCGAACGTGCCGTGGGCCAGCTCGGCGAAATCCGGCACCAACCGGTGCGTGTGGCCGCCGATCTGCATCCGGGGTACCAGACCCGCGATTGGGCCGAACGCCATGCCGGCGACCGGCCGGTGGATCTCGTCCAGCATCACCACGCGCACGTCGTCTCACTGCTGACCGAGCACCGTCGGCTCGGCGAACCCATCATCGGAGTCGCCTTCGACGGCACCGGCTACGGCTGCGACGGCACCATCTGGGGTGGGGAGATCCTCGCCTTGGGCCGCGACAGCCACCGCTTCACCCGGGTTGCGCACCTGCTGCCGGTGCCGCTGCCGGGCGGCGACGCCGCGGTCCGTAATCCGTGGCGGATGGCGTTGTCCCAGTTGCGGATGGCCGGTATCGATTGGACCCCGGATTTAGCACCGGTCACCGCTGCCACTCCAGCCGAGCTGCGGGTCACGCGCTCGCAGTTGGAAACCGGCGTGGGGTGTGTGCCGTGTTCGAGCATGGGTCGGCTGTTCGACGCCGTCGCCTCCCTGCTTGGTGTTCGGCACCGGATCGACTACGAAGGCCAGGCCGCCATCGAACTCGAGGTGCTGGCCGAGGCGGCAGCCGAGCCGTTGGGGTTGCGGCTGGATGTGCGCGACGACGGGGTGATCGACCCGCTTCCCATGATTGCGACGATGGTCTGTGCGCTGCACGCGGGGACTGAACCCGCGTCGCTGGCAGCTGGATTCCACGATGCGGTCGCAGTCGCGGTCGCGGATGTGGTCGGTCTGGTCGCCGGTGAGGTAACGCTGGTGGGTCTCACCGGCGGGGTGTTCCAGAACGTCCTGCTGCTGCGCGCATGCCGTCGAGGGTTGCAGCAGGCGGGATTTGAGGTGTTGACTCATCACACGGTTCCGCCCAACGACGGGGGTCTCGCGCTTGGCCAGGCGGCGGTCTCGGTGCTGGGCGCGCGATCCGAGTTGGTGGAAGAGGATGCGACGCGATGTGTTTAGCGATTCACTGGGTGACGCACACCGTGTTCGGCGATGAAGAGACGGTGTCCTAAATGACCACTGCGATTGACCGCGGACTGGGCGCCGACCTTACCGCCGATCTCGCTGCCACCGCATTCACCTTGGCCAAACGATTCGCGGCAGGCGCCACCATGTGGTCCATCGCGCCGGGCTGGGAACCGCATGCCCTGCACATCGCCGTCGAATTCATCCATCCCGTGATCGTGGGCAAGCGGGCGTTGCCGGCCGTCGCGATCACCGGGCCCGATGTCGTCGACGTGGTGCGGGTGTCGGTGCGTCCCGGCGACATCGTGGTAGCGGTCAGTGGGGTCGACAACGCCGAGGTGCGGTCGGTGATGCGCAGGGGCCCGGCCTGGGGGGTGACCACCGTCTGGATTGGCAGCGGTGCGCGGCCCCAAGCGGGCATGGCCGACCACGTGCTGTGGCTCGACGACCCTGATCCACAGGTGCCCGCCACCGGGGGTTTCGTGCTGTTCTACCACCTGCTGTGGGAATTGACCCATGTCTGTTTCGAGCATCCCGGACTGCTGAAACCGACCGATGAATGCCGTGACGACATCTGCGTAACCTGCAGCGACGAAGGCCGCCTCGGCGAGGTTGTGGCGGCGCTGGCGGACGGCGTGGCCGCGGTGCGCACCGCCACGGGGGTGGAGACCGTCGCGACCGCGCTGGTCGACCCGGTCGCGGCCGGCGAGTTGGTGCTGGTGCATGCCGGGACGGCGATCGGCAAACTCGGCGAGGAGTACGGCACATGAGCGAAGAACCGACCAACTTCTTGTATCCGTTCATCGACGCCCAGGAGGACGACCCCACGTCGCTGCTGTCCGATCTGGCCGCGTCGGCGCAGGCCAAAGCAGCCGAAAGCTTGGCGTTGCGTCGGTCCACGCTGGAGGCCAATACGGCATTGCTGGCCCGCGCCGCCTCCGAGATGGCGCGCCGGTTCGCCGCGGGAGGACGGTTATTCACCTTCGGTAACGGCGGGAGCTGCACCGATTCGACGACGTTGGCAAGATTATTTGCGCGGCCGCCGATCGGCACGCCGCTGCCCGCCTGGTCGCTGACCGCCGATCAGGCGATCTTGACCGCGCTGGGCAACGACGTCGGCTACGACCTGGTGTTCGCCCGGCAGTTGATCGCCCGGGCGAACGCCGGAGACATCGCGATCGCAATGTCGACCAGCGGCAATTCGACCAACCTGGTCACCGCGCTGCGGGAAGCGCACAATCGCGGCATGTACACCGTCGGTTTCGCCGGCTACGACGGCGGCGCGTTCGCGAATAACCCGGATGTGCAAGCCTGTTTCATCGTGCGTTCCCAAAGCGTGCACCGAATCCAGGAAGCCCAGGCACTGCTGGGTTATGAGCTGTGGCGGGTTGTGCACGAACACGCGGACACTCAGGGGGTGGTTGCGTGACGAGCAACCCGGCAAGCGAATACCTGGCATCGGGCCCGCGTTTCGAGGAGAGCCAGGTGATCGAGCGGATCGAGTCTTTCCGCAAACGCCGTCCACGCCTGCTCGACGAGCACGTGACGCTGGCGCACGGAGCCGGCGGCAAAGCCTCGGCGGCGCTGATCGACGCGGTGTTCATGGACGCATTCCGTAACCCGCTGCTGGAGTCGCTTGGTGACGGCGCGGTCATCGCCTTGCCCAGCGGGGAGCGGTTAGCGCTGTCCACCGATTCATTTGTGGTGCAGCCCAGGCGGTTTCCCGGCGGCTCGATCGGAGAGTTGGCCGTGCATGGCACAGCCAACGACTTGGCCGTGACCGGGGCTGTGCCGCAATGGATTTCGGCGGCGTTCGTGCTCGAAGAAGGCTTCCCGGTCCCCGAGTTGAGACAGATCGTCGCCGACATGGCCGCCGCAGCTGCGGCGACCGGCGTGCAGATCGTCACTGGTGACACCAAGGTGGTGCCCAAAGGCGCGGCCGACGGACTGTTCGTCACCACCACGGGAGCCGGTGTCATTCCCGTCGGGCGGCAGCTGTCGGCGCAGTCGGTACGCCCCGGCGACAAGGTGCTGTTGTCGGGGTCGATGGGCGATCACGGGATGGCGGTGATGCTGGCCCGCGGCGACCTGGCCATCGAAGCCGACATCCGCTCCGACACCGCCTCGGTGAGCCCGCTGGTGGAGTTGCTGTTGGCGGCCGCGCCGTCCACCCGCTGGCTGCGAGACGCGACCCGCGGCGGCGTGGGCACCGTCTGCAACGAACTGGCCCAGGCGTGCGGACTGGGGGTCCTCCTTGACGAGCAGCGGCTCCCGGTGCGCCCCATGGTCAGCGGCGCCTGCGAATTGCTCGGCATCGACCCGCTGTACGTCGCCAACGAGGGCAAGTTCGTCGCCGTCGTCGCACCCGAGGAAGCCCCGGCCGGGCTCGCCGCGTTGCGGTCGCACCCGTTGGGTGCCGAGGCGGCCGAGGTCGGGGAAATCGTCACCGAACCGGCGGAAACTGTCGTGGTGCGCACCCTGTTCGGCGGTTCCCGCATCGTCGACATGCTCGTCGGTGACCCGCTGCCAAGGATCTGCTGAGAGGGCTCGACTTACAAGAAGGCTCGACCTAAAAGAAGGCTCGACCTAAAAGAAGGAGTGATCAGGCATGTGTCTCGGGATTCCGGGGCGGATCGTGGAAATCACCGACCCCGCAAATTATTTGGCGAAGGTCGACGTCAGTGGAGTGCAACGTACCATCAGCCTGCGGCTGCTGGAAAGCGATTTGCCGCAACCCGATGAGTGGGTGCTGATCCACGTCGGCTTCGCGATGGCCAAGATCGACGAGACCGAGGCGTTGCTCACGCTCGCGGCGGTCAAGAAGCTCGGTGACGCCTACACCACCGAGATGGCAGCCTTCGACTCATCCGCGATCGTCTGACCAGGAAGAGACAGCTATGAGATTCGTTGACGAGTTCCGTGACCCGGCGGCGGCCCGCACACTACTGGCAGCGATCGAGCACCTCGCCGGGCATGGCGGCGAGCACTTCAAATTCATGGAGGTGTGCGGCGGGCACACCCACACCATTTATCGGCACGGCATCGAACACATGCTGCCGGACAACGTCGAACTGGTGCACGGCCCCGGGTGCCCGGTGTGCGTGATCCCGATGGGTCGCGTCGACGATGCCATGTGGCTGGCTGGGCAGCCCGACGTGATCTTCACCTGCTTCGGCGACATGATGCGGGTGCCCGGCTCCAACGGCAGCCTGCTCGATGCCAAGGCACGCGGCGCCGACGTGCGGTTCGTCTACTCACCTCTGGACGCTCTGAAGATCGCCGTCGACGACCCGGGCAAGCAGGTGGTGTTCTTCGCCATCGGATTCGAAACCACCGCGCCGTCGACCGCGGTGACGCTGGTACGGGCACGCGAGCTGGGCCTGCGCAATTTCAGCGTGTTCTGCAACCACGTCACGATCGTGCCGCCGATCAAGGCCATCCTGGAATCTCCGGATTTGCGGCTCTCCGGCTTCATCGGACCCGGGCACGTGTCGACCGTCGTCGGCAACCGGCCATATCGATTCGTGCCCGAGGTGTACAGAAAACCCTTGGTGGTCTCCGGATTCGAGCCGCTGGACATCCTGGCGTCGGTGGCGATGCTGCTGCGCCAGATCCGGGAGGACCGCTGCGAGGTGGAGAACCAGTACACGAGGGTGGTGCCCGAAAACGGCAACCCGGCCGCACTGGCGCTGATGGGCACGGTGTTCGCGCTGCGCCCGCACTTCGAATGGCGCGGCCTGGGCTTCATCTCGCAGAGCGCGCTGCGGTTGCACGACGACTTCGCGGAATTCGACGCCGAGCTGCGGTACGCGATGCCTGGCGTTCGGGTTGCCGACCCCAAGGCGTGCCAATGCGGCGAGGTGCTCAAAGGTGTGCTCAAGCCTTGGGAATGCAAGGTTTTCGGCACCGCGTGCACCCCTGAAACCCCGATCGGGACCTGCATGGTGTCCCCGGAAGGCGCGTGCGCGGCCTACTACAACTTCGGCCGGATGCACCGCGACGCCGTCAAGTTGGCGGGGTCTCGATCCTGAGCGTGCCGGTGGCTGTCCGCGGGGCGGAGATGTTCGCCCGCTACGCCCATGCACCCAACGCGCTCGGCTATTGCGGCCCGCCGCTGGGAGCCGCGTTGCGCGACGGGTCGGTGGAGGAGATCCGCGCCGCGGCGATGAAGTTCTCCGGCGCCTGGCCGTACCTGCAGGTGCTGTCGACGATGACCGGTATTCCCGACCCGCTGGATTACCGGCTGGTCGAGTCGTACTGGCTCGGCGGCGGCCACGGCGCCGAGCTTGATCCGCGCGCCTTCGTCGACGAACTGCTGGCCATCATCGGCCCGCAGGCCGGCCGGTACTGGTCGCACCTGGGCCCGGATCTGGTGGGTGAGGCGGCGGCCAACCACTGCTTCCACGTGTTCGCGGTGTATCCCTGGTCGCGACTGCTGGGGCTAAAAGGGGGATGCCTCGACGAGCACCCGCTCGGTGTGCTGGACAACTGCCGAATCACCTGGGGCACCGTGCTTTCCCGCGACGGCGACGACGTCGAGGTGTGGTGCCGGAGGCTGGTCTGGGACGGCCGAGTGCTGGCCTTGTCGGAGCCGTCGGCGCGCCGGCTCGAGATCTGGGGCGACGGGTACAGCGCGGTGCCCGACGTGGCCGTCGGCGACGACGTGGCGATCCACTGGGGCCGGCTGTGCGGGCGGCTGCGGCCCGAGCAGGTCCGGGCGTTGGCCGATGCCACCGCATGGCAGCTTGGGGTCACCAATCATCGGCTGGCGCGGGCCTGAGTTTCGCGGCGCCGAGCCCGCTCGCTGACCTAGCCGCCCCATTTCCTAGCCGCCCCATTTGGCGGCTTCGGCTTGGTCGCGGGCCAGCATGGACACCGTGTTGGTCTCATGGGTGCCCGCCATCGCGTGATAGGCCCGCACCAGATCGCTCATCGCCTGATTCCACTGGGTCTGCCAGGCCTGATAGATCATCCCGGTATCACCCTGCCAGGCCCCCGACAAAGCGGCCTGCTCACTGGCGATATCCGCGCCGAGCCCCTGCATGGTCGCCGCATAGCCGGCCATATCGGCGGCATGGGCCAACATCGCCGGGTAGTTGTACACAATCTGCGACATCACTGGTCCCCTTTCGTCTCAGAACCCGGTGTAGCCCGCCGCGCCGGCCGCATCGGCGGCCACATAGGCACCCGCCGCATCCCCCAGATTGGCCTGGGCGATATCGAGCAGCGCGTTGATCCGGCTGGCCACCTCCACAAACCGGGCATGGGCGGCCTGAAACGCCGCCGCGGACTCACCCACGTGAAACGCCTGCGCCGACACCGCCTCCAGCTCCGCCTGGCTGATCGTCGAGCGCAGCAACCCCGCCTTGGCGCCAAACGCCGACTGCGAGGCCACCAACTGCGCAATATCCGCATCCAACAAACTCACCACTTGCTCCCTTCCATGAGCGATCATTTCCCACCATCCGTAGGCCCCTCATCACCCCAAGTCCCCGGCAGCAGCGGCATCCGCGCGCCGCCGCCGAACTCGTCGTCACCCAACCTGGCCAACCCCGCTGCCTCGCCGGTGGTGTCCCTGCGGGTGGTTCCGGCGAACCCCAGGGGACCCGCACTCCGATCCGAGGCCACCGCTGACGCGGTCCGCTCGCCACCCGGTGAAATGTCGTCACGCAGATCTTGGTCTAAGTCCATGTATTCATAACCTCGGCCCAGCATTTCCACTTTTGTTCGCCGACGCCGCCGCGCTCGCGCCCTCTCCTCGGCCGCCGCCGCGGCAGCGGCCGCCGGTGCTGTGGCCTTATCCGGGGCCGGCCCCTGAGCCTCGGCGCGGGTGCGCGAGCGAGCAGGGGATGGAATGCCGCCGACCAGGTAAGCAAAACCCTCCATTCCGGCGCCCGTCAACGGCGGTGGTGACGTCGCGGGCGGTGGGGGTGAAGCGCCGGGCACCGGAGCCGGGGACGGGGCGGGCGTGGGCGCAGCAGCCGAGACGGGAGTCGGGACCGAGGGCGGCGTCGGGCTAGCCGGCACAACCGCCGTCAACGGCGGCGGCATCGCCGGCGCGAGCGGTGGAGCCAAGCCGGCGAGCCCTGCCAAGCCTGCAAGGCCGCCCAGCGCACTCGCGGAGGCGGCCAAGGGGGCGAGCGGGGCCGCCAGCAAGGGGAGCGCAACGTTGAGGAGCAGCGGAGCAGCCGTGTCGAGCAGCCAGTGAAGCAACTGGATAACATTAGTTATGATAAAAGTAAGAGCCGTGTCAATTTGAAGTACCACGGCTAAAGCGATGATTGCCGGATTGCCCGTAGCCACCGCTATCACTAATGTCCCGGGTATGGCTGCGAAGAGGCCAGAAATAAAGGCAGTAAATGTACCCGGATCAAGGGGCACCGTAAGAGCAAACGCCAGATTCTCGGGGCTAAAGAAAAAAAATGGGTTACCGAGCTCGTTGACCAACACAGCAGGAAGTGCTTGGTCTATGAGATTTCCCAGCGGCGTCAATACGTTGTTGTAGAAGTCGGTGTAGGATTGCGAATTAAATAGTTGCGCCAAGTCGTTAAATATCGTGTCGAAGACGGTCGGCGAACCGGAGGAGGTCGCTGCCGGTTTGGCGTTCGCATTCGACTTCACGATTTGTGGCGCGGGCGTGGTGTGCGGTGTGGCGGCCACCGCCGAGCCGGCGACGGCTTGATAGGTGCTCATCGTGGTGGCGGCCTGAATCCACATCCGCGCATAGTCGGCTTCGTTGAGGGCGATCGGGATGGTGTTGATGCCGAAGAAGTTCGTCGCCACCAGCGTCGCGTTGGCGGCGTGGTTGGCGGCCAGCTCGGCCAGGGTCGGCATGGCAGCCAGCGCCGTGGTGTAGGCCGTCGCAGCGATTTGCTGTTGGCCGGCCATCGCGGCGCTGTCTGTACTGGCCTGCATCAGCCAAGCCAGGTAGGGCGCGTTCGCGGCGATATACGCCTCGGCCGTCGGGCCGTCCCAGACCCCGGCCTGCACCGCCGCCAGGAGGGCGGCGAGCTCGTCGGCCACCGCCGCATATTCGGTACTGAGCGAATTCCATGCAGCTGCCGATGCCAGCAACGGACCGGGTCCCGGACCGCCGGACAACAGCGCGGAATGCACCTCTGGTGGCGCCGCCATCCAGATCGGCGTGGTCATCGTTAGCCGCCGGCGCTCGGATACGACGACGCCGCGGCGGCATCGCCCGCCACATAACTGGTACCTGCCTCACCCACTCCGACACCGGCGCGACCTAACTCTTGCGCTCCCTGTGCGGCGACCGCAGCGTGTTGGCCGCCGGCCGCGCTGAACCCCGCCGCGGTGTGCAGTGACACCGGATCGGCGGCCGGTGGCACCACCGTGGTAATCAACGGCGCCGCGTCCGCCTGGGCGGCCGCAAGCCGGTCGGTGAGCGCCGCCGCCGCGGCGGCGGCGCCGGCCAGACCCTCAGGAATCACCCGCAACGTCATCTCAATCACCCCTGACGAGGAGCATCAATCCGACCCTGGGCGCAAGGTAGCCCGCCGCCACCGGTAATGCGGACGATTCGCAAAAACTGTTGCATGTTTTTTGCAGGTGCGGTCGGCTTCGTGCGCAATACTGAATCGGTGGTGTGTGCACAGCCATCGGCTTTGAATCCGACCCCGGCCCGGCGGATCGGCGAGCCGCGACCCGGCGTCTAGGCCATGCGGTCCGTCAGACAGTGCACCCGGGGTGGTCGGCGACACGCACTTGCGCTGGCCGCGACGGCCACGCTGGTCAGCGGATGCACGGGTTCGGGTGTCGGCGCGCCCTTGGTTAGCCGCAGCGAGGCCGCTGGATCGGATAATTCGGGGTTCCCGACAGCGGTCTCCGATTGCGGTCGGACCACCACGTTCGACGCCCCACCACGCCGCGCGGTGATCTTGAATCCGGCAATTGCCGACGTATTGATCAATCTGGGTGTGGGCAACCGGATCGTCGCCCAAAGCGGGACCAACGGCCTGGCCAAGGCCCTGCCGCAGAACAGGGCGCAAATGGATCGGGTGCCGGTGCTGAGCGCGAATGGCATGACCAGCACCGCGGCGCTGCTCGGCGTCGCACCGGATCTGGTGATCAGCGACGAAACTATGTGGCTGGATCCCAAGTTGGGTGGCGCGTCGCCAGACCAGCTTGCCCGGGCCGGGATCAACACGTACACAGCGGTGAGCGGATGTGGTGACGGGCAGCACGGGAAGGTGACCGACGTATTCACCGACGTCGAAAACTACGGCGAGATTTTCGGCGTGCGTGATAAAGCGAAGCAATTGGTGGCCGCACTGCGCGCCCGGTTGCATGGCATTGAAGCCCGCGTCGCCGGCACGCTGAAAATAACAGTGTTCGAGTTCTACAAATTTGGTGGGCAGCTCGCCGATACCGCTGTGGGCATTGAGCAAGATGCACTCAGCGAATCCGGTGGTGCGAGCATTTTCCCGCATTCCACGGGTATGAAGCCGGTCAGCAAAGAGGCAATCACGGCGGCCGATCCTCAGGCTTTTATTGAACTGGTGAAACCCGGGGAACCGATTGATCCGGCGAAAGAGGCCGCGGCACTGAAGCGGGCTTTCCCGACCACGGACGCTGCCAAAAACGGCCGGATCTATTTCCTCGACATGGCGGCGGCGGCCAGTCCGGGCACGGCGCGGATCATCGATGGCATCGCAGCGAGGGCCAAGTGGCTGCACCCCGACGCGTTCGCCGCACGATGAGCCCTACTCCGGCACCGATGCGCGCGGCACGATCGGGCCGGCCCGCCGGTGACTGCCGGCCGAGGGGGCGGCTGCCGTTGCCGGCATTGATGCCGGTGCTGATGGTGGCGCTCGTCCTCGCGATAGCGGTGGACGCCTCGGTGGGCGCCGGAGGTGTGGGGGTGCTCAGCATGGCTCGGGTTGTCGGACATCATCTGGCCGGGGTCGTGGTGCCGGCGCATTTCGATGCGGTGCAAGACCAGATAGTCTGGCAACTGCGGATACCGCGGGTGCTGTTGGGCGCGGTCGTGGGTGCGGGATTGGCGGCGGTGGGTACCACATTGCAGGCAGTGGTGCGCAACCCGCTGGCCGATCCGTATTTGCTTGGGGTGTCCTCGGGGGCGGGTTTTGTGGCCGCGGCCACGATCACCCTGGGCTCGGCGGCGCTGGTCGGGTTGTCGACGTCGGCGGGGGCGTTTCTGGGGGCGTTGATCACCACGGCATTGGTACTGGTCGTCTCGCGGGGCACGTTCGCACCCACCCGGGTGCTGCTGGCCGGGGTGACGTTTTCCTACCTGTTCGCCGGGGCGACCAGTTTTTTGATCTTTGCCAGCGATGACCCCCGCGCGGCGTCGTCGGTGTTGTTTTGGACGTTGGGCTCACTGGCCGGCGCGCAGTGGTCGACGCTGGGTGCGCCCGCCGCCGCAGTGCTGCTGTTCACGGTGTATCTGCTGGTGCAGGCGCGCCCGCTGAACGCTCTGGTGGCCGGCGCGGAGACCGCGCTGTCGGTGGGGTTCGATGTGCGCCGGCTGCAGGTTCAGCTGTTGATCGCGACCGCACTGGTCACCGGGCTGGTGGTCGCGGTCGCCGGCGGGATCGGGTTCGTCGGGCTGATCATCCCGCACCTCGTGCGCGAGCTGGTGGGGCCCGACCACCGCCGGGTGCTGGCGGTGGCGGTCGTCGTCGGAGCGATCTATCTGGTGGCCGTTGACATCGTCTGCCGGACGGTCGCCAGCCCCGCCGAGTTGCCGATCGGGATTGTCACCTCGGTGCTGGGCGCTCCGTATTTCTTGTGGCTGCTGCATCGTGATCACGCACCGGAGCTGAGCCGATGAGGCTGACACTGGACGGGATCAGCGTGACAGTGGATTCCACGCCGGTCGTCACCGGGTGCGATCTGGTGGTCGCTTCGGGGGAAAAAGTCGCCCTGGTTGGACCCAACGGCAGCGGGAAGACGACCCTGCTTAAAGCGATCTATCGCTCGGTTCGTCCGGTGGCGGGCGTCGTCTTGTTGGGCGGGGATAACCTGGCAACCCTTCGGCAACGTGAGGTGGCTCGACGCGCCGCGGTGGTGGCCCAAGAACCGCCCCGGGATTTCGAGTTCACCGTCGAAGACGTCGTGTCGCTTGGGCGCGCGCCGCATCAGGGTGTGCTGGACCGCGAATCGCACACCGACCGCGAGGTGGTCGCCGACGCGTTGGAGCGAGTGGGCATGCTGGACCACCGCACGCGGATTTACTCCACCCTATCGGGCGGCGAGAAGCAACGCACCTTGGTGGCACGTGCGCTGGCCCAGCGGACCCCGTTGCTGCTGCTGGATGAGCCGACCAATCACCTCGACGTGTCCGCAGCGCTTGAGCTGCTGGAATTGCTGCGGCACCTGGAGATTTCCACGCTGTGTGTGCTGCACGACCTCAACCTCGCCGCCGCCTACTTCGACCGGATCTATGTGCTGGACACCGGCCGGATTGTCACCGGCGGCACCCCGCAGCAGGTGTTGACCCCCGAGCGGGTGCGTGCGGTGTTCGGTGTGAACACCCACCGCCTGATCCACCCGGCCACCGGACGGGTCCTGCTCGCGTTTTCTCCGGATTCGCCCTGCGGCGTCGAGAGCGGCGAAGTGTCGGCTCGGGAGATTCCTGCAAACTACTCGCATTGTTCTCGGCGCGAATTACAGTCGTAGGTGGTGAATCTCTCGCCCAGGAAGCTCGGACCCATGAACGATCCGCGACCATCGAATACAGGCGAAGACCGATGAGGCCCCCGACACCGGCGGATCCGGCATCGAGGGGACCAAACGCGAGCGGTGACCGCGAGGAAATAGCGCATTTGCTTCGGCGGGCAGGTTTCGGCGCATCGGCCGATGAGCTCGACGACTGTGCGGCAGCGGGCTATGCATCGACCGTCGAAGCCCTGTTGAACCCGCCAGCGGAAACGGCGACCTACGGCTGCTACGCCGACCAGGACCTGGTGGATCGGTATTTCACCGCCTCGGTGGGTGCGCGCAGCCCGGAGTCTGCGTGGCCGCAGTGGATGTGGCGGCTGTTGACGACGACTTGCCCGCTGCGGGAGAAGATGGCCTTGTTCTGGCACGGACTGTTCGCCACCGCAGCCAAATACCCGGTCCCGTGCTCGGCGCTGCTCGACCAGATCGAGATGTTTCGCCAGCGCGGCATGGGCAGCTTCGAAGAGCTGCTCCGCTGCCTCTCGCGCGATCCCGCCATGCTGTTTTGGCTGGACAACCCGTCTAACCGCAAGGACGCTCCCAACGAGAACTACGGGCGCGAACTCCTTGAGCTGTTCACGATGGGGGTGGGCAACTACACCGAGGACGACGTCAAAGCGGCAGCACGCGCCTTCACCGGCTGGAGCGTCGGTCCCCTTATGCCGCAGTTCTTCCTCGGTGTCTTTCCGGCCTGGTTCGTCTACAACGATGCCGACCACGATGCAGGGGAAAAAAGATTTCTCGGCCAGGTCGGCGCCTTCAACGGCGACGACGTGATCGCCATCATCGTCAAGCAGCCGGCGACGGCTCGCTTCATCGCCGAGCGCCTGTACCGCTTCTTTGTCGCCGACGAACCCGACGAGTCGGGTAGAGCCGAGATCGCCAGGCTCGCAGCCGTTTTCATGGAGACGGACGGCGATGTGCGCAGCCTGCTACGGGCCATCTTCACCTCAGATCACTTCCGCTCGCAGCAGGTGCGCTACCGCAAGGTCAAGAGCCCCGTGGAGCTCATGGTGGGCACGGCTCGGCTCACCGGCCGCTGGTTCCTACCGAGCGACGACGTCGCCGAGCTCGCCTACAACACGCACTTCATGGGCCAGTCCCTACTCAACCCCCCGTCGGTGGAGGGGTGGCACGAGGGTGAGGAGTGGATCGACAGCGCCGGGTTGATCGAGCGGATCAACTGCGCGGCAGCCGAGATCGCCCGACCCGACGCCCCCGGGGTTTCCCGCATCCTGGAGCGGGTCGCCGAAAGTGCCGACCCCACGCCTCTCGGGTGGGTGGACGCCTGCCTGGAGGCGATGGGGTCGCTGAAGCTGGCACCGGCGACACGCCAGATCTTGGCTGAGCGCCTAGCCGAAACACCACGCACCGGCGAGAACGCTCAATCGGTCCGGGAGCGCACGCTGGAGTTGCTGAGGGCAATCGTGTCAACCCCGGACTACCAGTACTGCTGAGAGCGAAGGAAGGTGGCGAGGTGACTCAGACGGTTACGGCAACTTCGGAGCCGACGCGGCTGGTGGTCGTGCAACTTTCGGGCGGTAACGACTATCTGAACACCATCGTTCCCTACGCCGACGGCCGCTACTACGACTTTCGGCCCCACGTCGCGCTGAAGGACGACGCGATCTTGCCCATCGACGAGCGGGTCGGCTTCAGTTCGGCCATGGCATCGGTCGCGCGCCTCTACGAACAGGGAAAGGTAGCGGCGATCATGGGGATCGGCTACCCGAACCACAGCCGTTCCCATTTTCGATCCATGGACATCTGGCACACAGCCGAGCCCAACGAGGTCAAGCTGGAGGGTTGGCTGGCCAGGGTTGCCGCGCTGTTCGACCCGCGACACACCAACCCGGTGCTGGCCGTCAACTTCGGGCGTGGCCTGCCCAGGGCACTTGCCTTGTCGGGTGTCCCGGCAGCATCGGTGAGCAGCCTGGATAAGTACGGCCTGTTCCCGGACATCGGGCCAGGAGACACCCGCGACCGGCTGCTGAGGGTTGCCGAGCAGGCTTACGCCGTAGCGCCCCACCCGAGCGGGGCGTGGGGATCGGCTCGCCTGCTCGGAACCGGCCGATGTGCCCAGCAGGGGATCAAGATGCTCAAGGCCGCTGCCGCGGCGTACCGCTCCGGAGTCGACTACCGCGACCCCAACCCGTTCGGAACCAACCAGCTCGCCAAAGACCTGCAGGGAGTGGCCACCGTGATGGCGGGAAACCTGGGAACCCGCATTTTCTACACCAGCGTCGGCAGCTTCGACACCCACACCGACGAGGTGGTGGTCCATGCGCGGCTGTGGCAGAGGGTCTCACACGCTCTCGACCGCTTCTTCATCGACTTGGACGCCCTCGGGCTGCGCAGCAGCACGGTGGTCCTGGTGTTCTCCGAGTTCGGTAGGCGCATAGCCGAGAACAGCACGGGGACCGACCACGGTGCGGGTGGGGTTGCCTTCCTTATCGGCGACCAGGTTGCCGGCGGGCTTTACGGCGACTACCCGAATCTGGCCGCGGAGGCGCAAGACGAGGGAGATGTGCGGCCCAGCACCGATTTTCGCGCTGTGTATGCGTCTATCCTCGAGCAATTCCTCGACGTCGACGCCAAAGACGTGCTGGGCCCCAGCGCACGATTCGATCAGCTTCCCCTCAAGGCGGCGGAGTGAGCACCGCGGGGCTTGTCGGGGCGCGCTGCGCCGCCCTCGGTGTGGGTCGAATCAATGGGCAGGGCTTCAACTATCCGGTCGATGTGGCGCTGGGCGGCCCAGACGTCGTCTATGTCCTCAACAGGTCGAGCGCTTGGAAGGACAAGGCGTCCCGGATAACGGTGACCTCTTTCGACGAGCAGACCTTCGCCGAGATCGGGGGTTTTGGTGCCGAGCCCGGATGCTTCCTGGCGCCCACCGCCCTGGCCACGGATCAGGCTGGTCGCGTCTACGTAGCCGACGAAGACCTGCACCGGGTCTCGGTCTTTGAGCCCGACGGCAGCTACCTGATGCGTTGGGGCGGGCACGGCTCCAGCCCCGGCCGGCTCGACCGGCCAGCGGGGCTGCGGGTCGACAACGATGGCTGTCTGTGGGTTAGCGACTCCTTGAACGCCCGGTTGCAGCGGTTCACCCCCGATGGAACTGCGCTGTCCTGCTTTGGTTGCTTCGGCACCGAGCCGGGCCAGCTCAACATGCCGTGGGGTGTCGCGGTTGGTCCAGAGGGCGACATCTGGGTTTCTGATTGGCGCAACGACCGCGTGCAGCGCTTCGGTCCCGCCGGGGATCTGCAGGGCAGCTACGGGCAAGGTCTGCTGAGCCGCCCGTCCGGCGTGGCCGTCGATGATGCCGGGACGGTGTATGTGTCGGACTGGGGCCACGACTGCGTCAGGGTGTTCGACGAGGACGGTCGCCACCTCGGGATCCTCGCCGGCGACGCCGTCCTCTCGCGGTGGGCGCAGCAATACTTGGACGCATACGAAGCGGTCCGAACGCTCCGCGCCGAAGCAAACCGCTACGCCGAGGAACGGCGCTTCCACCGACCCGGCGGGATGACGATTGGACCCGAAGGCCAGCTGCTGGTCACCGACACCGGGCGTCATCGTGTCCAGGTATACGAGCACCCGCTGGAATTCATGGGCCGGGGTTGACCCACGGCCGGCGGCCATCGTCGTGGTCCAGGTTGCGGGAAGCCATGTCGCCAGCCGAGTGGATGCGCCTCGGGTCGATGATCGCGGTGATCGTCGCGCTGCACCTGGCCGGATGGATCACCCTGCTGTGCATTGTCGAGCCCGCACACTTGCGCGTCGGCGATGAGGCATTCAGCGTCGGCGTCGGCCTCACCGCCTACACCCTGGGGCTGCGGCACGCATTCGACGCCGATCACATCGCCGCTATCGACAACACCACCCGCACGCTGATGAACGACGGTCAGCGCCCGCTGGCGGTGGGCTTCTTCTTTTCGCTGGGCCATTCCACGGTTGTCTTCGCGCTGGCGGTGCTGCTGTCGGCCGGGTTGAAAGCCATTGCAGGGCCAGTCAAGGATGGCTCGTCGCGGCTGCACTACTACGCCGACCTGATCGGTACAAGCGTGTCAGGTGTGTTTCTCTACCTGATCGCCATCATCAACATCGTCATCCTGGCCGGCATCGTGGGCGTCTTCGCGCGGATGCGCCACGGCGTCTACGACGAGGCCGAGCTCGAAGACCAGTTGAACAATCGCGGACTACTCAATCGAATCCTCGGGCGCTTGACCACATCGATAGCCAGCTCTTGGCACATGTACCCGGTCGGCCTGCTGTTCGGGCTGGGCTTCGACACCGCGACCGAGGTCGCGCTGCTTGTGCTAGCGGGCGCCAGCGCGGCAGCCGGCCTGCCCTGGTATGCCATCCTGTGTCTGCCGGTGCTGTTCACCGCGGGTATGTGCCTGCTCGACACCATCGACGGCTCGTTTATGAACTTCGCCTACGGCTGGGCGTTTTCCAACCCGGTACGCAAGGTCTACTACAACATCGCCATCACCGGCCTGTCGGTGGCGGTCGCGTTGCTCGTCGGGAGCGTCGAACTGTTCGGACTTCTGGCCCACCAACTCGGCTGGAGCGGCGGGTTCTGGGACTGGATCGGCGGTCTCAACCTCAGCGCGATCAGCTTCGTGATCGTCGCCATGTTCGTTGGAACCTGGATCATCGCGCTGCTGGTGTGGCGCTACGGCCGCATCGAGCAGAAGTGGACCGCGCGGCACGAGGCCTGAATCGCGTCAACCGCGACGGCCCGCGCGTCGCGGTGTGGGACGCTCAACAGGGTTCGGCTTCGATGCGAGGGAGCGCGCGATGACCTTCAACGACGGTGTGCGGATCGACACCAGCACGACGACCTCTTCCGGCGGAGGCCGGGGAATCGCAGTCGGCGGCGGCCTGGCCGGGCTGTTGATCGTGGTGGTGGCCATGTTCCTGGGCGTCGACCCCGGCGATGTGCTCAGCCAGCAGCCGGTGAACACCCGCGAGGACATGGCATCGGGTTTCGACCTCAACACGTGCCGCACCGGCGCAGACGCCAACAAGTACGTGCAGTGCCGCGTGGTGGCCACCGGTAACTCCGTCGACGCGGTGTGGAGCCAGCTGGTGCGCAGGTACACCCGTCCCCGGGTGCGGCTGTTCAGCGGACGGGTCAGCACCGGCTGCGGCCCGGCGACCACACAGGTGGGACCGTTCTACTGCCCGGTCGACCGGACCGCCTACTTCGACACCGACTTCTTTGCGGTCCTGGTCGACCGGTTCGGTTCCAGCGCTGGACCGTTGGCGCAGGAGTACGTGGTCGCCCACGAATTCGGACATCACGTGCAAAACCTGGTCGGCGTGCTCGGCCGGGCCCAACAAGGCGCTCAGGGCGCCGGCGGCAACGGTGTGCGCACCGAACTGCAGGCCGACTGCTACGCCGGAGTGTGGGCGCACTACGCGTCCACCACCAGGCAGCAGAGCACCGGAACGCCCTACCTACAACCGTTGAGCGACAAAGACATTCAAGACGCGCTCTCAGCGGCGGCGTCGGTCGGCGACGACCGCATCCAGAAGGCTGCCACCGGGCGCACCAACCCCGAGTCGTGGAGTCACGGCTCCTCCGAGCAGCGCCAGCACTGGTTCACCGTCGGCTATCAGACCGGTGACCCCAACCAGTGCGACACCTTCCGCGCCGGCGACCTCGGGTAGACCTCACTCGGGTAGACCTCAGAACAGCGTCGGCTGCACCATGTCGGCGACCTGGGCCGGCGCACCACCGCCGAACCGGTGGTGCCCGCCACCCAACGCGTACCTGACAACCAGCGGCGCCACCCGCGCCCGCAGCTCGTCGCGGTACTGCGACGGCGCATACGCCCCGCTCCCGTACAGGGTGCGATACCGCGTGACCAGCTCCGGGTGGGTGCGTGCCAACCACGCCAGGAACCAGCCCCGCGTCGATCCGCGCAGGTGCAGCGCGAACACCGTGACACCGGTGGCGCCGGCCGACGCGATCCGGCTCAGCAGGTCGTCGAGGTGCTCGACGGAATCGGTGAGGTACGGCAACACCGGCGCCACCATAACGTGGCAGTCCAGCCCGGCGTCGCGCACCGCCGCGATCAACTCCAGGCGCGCCTGGGGGCCGGGCGTGCCCGGTTCGACGTCGCGGTGCAGCGCCGGGTCGCCCACCGCGAGCGAGACCGCCACGTCGACCGGCACCTGCGTGGCGGCGTCGGCGATGAGCGGCAGGTCTCGCCGCAAAAGGGTGCCCTTGGTCAGGATCGACAGCGGTGTGCCCGATTCCGCGAGCGCCCCGATGATGCCCGGCATCAACGCGTAGCGGCCCTCGGCACGTTGGTAGGGATCGGTGTTGGTGCCCAACGCGACCGTGTCCCGGCACCACGAGCTGCGGCGCAGCTCTGTGCGCAGCACGTCGACGACGTTGACCTTGACGACGATCTGGTTGTCGAAGTCGTTGCCGCAGTTCAACTCCAGGTATTCGTGCGTGGGCCGGGCGAAGCAGTAGCGACAGGCATGCGAGCACCCGCGGTAGCCGTTGACGGTGTAGCGAAACGGCAGCATCGCCGCGTGCGGGATCTTGTTCAGCGCCGACTTGCACAGCACCTCGTGGAAGGTGACGCCGTCGAACTGCGGCCGGCGCACCGTGCGGACCAGACCGATCCGCTGCAGGCCCGGCAGCGCGTCGTCGTCGATGTCGACGCGCTGCTTGTCCCATCGCATGCTCTCTATTCGAACCCTTGTTCTATTCGATGTCAACCCCGGTGCCCGCCGAACGCCGGTGCCGGCCGGGGCGTGAATTAAGCTGGCCACCGTGACGTCGGACACCGAAGAGCCCAACGGCAACAAGAACCTGAAGTGGGCAGTGGGCGCGGTGACCGTCGTCGCGGTCCTGGCGATCGCGCTGGTCGCCATCGTGCTGTTCGGCGGCGGCTCGGGAGATGGCAACGGCAAAAACGGCAAGGCGGGTTCGGGCCAGGATGCGACCGGGGGCGTTGCCAGCGCCGACGACAACGGCCCCGTCACCGTGATCACCGACGACCCCACCTGCGCAGCATGGACGGGAATCAACAACGAGTTGTCCAACAGCGGCGAGGGGCTGTGGAACGACCGGGACCGGTCGGTGCCGGCGGCGGCGTGGACGGAGAAACAGCGCGCGCAGTTCATTGCCGCCGGGCAGTCGATGCGCGGCGCCGCAGCGCAAACCGTCGGGTTGGAAAAGCTGACGCCGCACCGGGTGATGCGCGAACTCTACGAGCAGTTCATCGCCTACTCGCGCGCCTACGCCGAACGCATCCCCAAGTACACCCCCGCCGACAACAGCCTGGCCGGTGCGGCCAACAGCGCGGCCTCGGCGCTGGGCGAGATCTGCGCCGCCATCGTCGACGGTTCGGCAGCGGCGCGCGGTCCGCTGGTGCCACTGCCGGCGCCGCCGGGTCAGATCGCGCCGGTGGGCAACCCCGTCAATCCGCAGCCGTTCCTCACCGCGCCGAACCGTACCTGCCCGGAGTGGCGGACAGCGCTGGACCAGTTCGGCAAGAACACCGCGGCGTGGCAGGCGATCGACCCCAACCTGCCCGCCATCTACTGGAACAAGGAGCAGAAGGCCACCAACTACGCGGTGGCGTCGGTGATGAACGCCTACGCCAGCAAGCTGCAACAGCTCGGCCAGCAGAGCAACAACCTCATCTGGGGAGACCTGGCCACCCTGTCCGCGCAGTATCGGCGCGCCTTCGTGGTGGCGCTGCCCACCTACACGCCCACCGACAACCATCTGGCCAACGCCGCCAACTACGCGTCGACCACGGTCCTGGGCGCCTGCTTGGCAATCGGCGTCAGCTAACCACCCGGCTGGGTCCGTGTCTGAGCCCGTGTCGCGGCCCGTACTGTCGCGGCGTTGCGGTCAGCCGCCGGCCGGCGACCGGGGGATCACCTTGGGCACCTTGGAAGCGAGCCCGGTGATGCCACGCGCACTTAACGCCCCCAACAACGCATGCGCGAACGGGCCACCCGGCAGCCCCGACGACATGGTGGGAGCGCTCACCGGGGTCGCCGGCAGCACCGGCGCGGCCCGGGCCATCCCGGCCGCCCCCGACCAGGAGTGCGGCACCGACAGCCCCCCCACCGAGGTCGCGTGGTCCAGTTGGGCCGTCACCGCCTGCCCCCACGTCTGAAGCTGGTTGGTCAGCCCGCTGGACACCAACTGCACCTTGCTGTCGACGAATTGGCCGACGCTGTCCAGCAGCGTCGCCGGAGCGGCCG
>NZ_JAVKSH010000012.1:0-7178 GCF_039583805.1 Mycobacterium sp.
GAATATTGCCCGTTGAGAAGACAATTCGACGGGGGCGAGTAGGAACCGGTCAGCACGCCTCTTAGACCACCTGTGGCTGAACCGCCCGGTGCAATGATGCGATTCCAATTCGCGGGGGCGAGAACATAGTGCGTGCCAGAGTGTGCAAGGGTGCTATTCCACGTGTGCGAGACGGATTCTCCCATCGGCAAGTCGAATTCAAGCTTCCAATCGGTTAGCGGCACCGTGCTCGAGTTGGTGATGGTGAAGTGGGCGATGAAACCGGTCTGCCACGTCGATGTCACCGACAACGTCGCCGTGGCCGCAGCCGCATGAGCTCCGGGGGTGATGGCGAGTCCGAGGATGGCAACTATCAATGCCGACACGGTTACGTGAAGCGCTGTGCGCCAGCGCTTCACGTAACCGTCCAGTCCGGCCATAGCAGCCGACACTAAAGCCAAACAGGCGGGCTCGGCCGTCGCATCGCGGGTACGCTGCAGTACCTTTGCTCAACTGAAACCGTCATGAAATTTTGGCCTCGATCCACCCTGAACTATGAACCGGCCCGGCCGAACGCGGACTGCGGACGGGGAAAGCCAGAATGCTGGCCTCATCCGGGGCGCGGAGTCGTTCAGCCGCCGGCAAACGAGCGGTCTCGCGCACCCCCCTTGGGAGCGTCCGGCTGGTCTCGCAACATCGACCGCACTCCCCCGTCAGCGCCGCTCACCGCTCCACGGTGACCGCACGGGCAGGAATACGGTGGAATCGGATATGGCGGGTTACCGGTAAGCGATAGCCTGTCGACCCGGGTCACAGAGGCCGCATGGACCACCTGCCGCTCACCGTGAGGCGGTCATCGTGACACCGGTTTTCCGGTGCTGACTCTCGAGGTAGGTGCGACCGGTGCGGCGTGGGATCGGACCGTGCCCACCCCGCGCTCACCGAACGTGAAACAGTAGCGAGATTCGGTCCTGATTTTCGCAATGGCTTCACGTTCGGTGCGCGGACCCGTCACCCCGGGGGACTTACCCAGGGCGACAACCCCCGACGAACGTGCCAGCCCGACCACCTGGAGATCCAGGACGATGCGCAGTGCCGAATCAACTCGGCGGCCGGCGGGCTGGAGCCGACAGCCGGGCGGTCTCGACATCGACATTGACAGCAGACCATCGCCGATCTTGATGCTATGCTGTCAAACGTGCGTACCACAGTCACTCTTGACGACGATGTGGTGCAACTGTTGCGCAAGCGCATGAAACAACAACACGTCTCGTTCAAGACAGCGCTGAACGATGCAGTGCGCGATGCTGCGGCTCAGCGTCCCCGAATGGGCGCATTCGCTACTCGCACAGCCGATCTTGGCGTGCCGGGGATCAATCTTGATCGGGCGCTGCAGGTCGCGGCCGGCCTCGAAGACGAAGAACTGATCCGCCGTCAACGGCGGCGTGCATGAAGATCGTCGACGCCAACGTGCTTCTTTACGCGGTGAATACCGCGAGCGATCATCATGAGGCCTCCCGGAGGTGGTTGGACGGAGCGCTGTCGGGGGCTGATGCTGTGGGGTTGGCCTGGGTCCCGCTACTGGCATTCGTGCGGCTGGTTACTCGTCACGGATTGTTTCCCTCACCGCTGTCGCCGGAAGCAGCGGTGAGGTAGGTCGTCGATTGGCTGGGTGCGCCGACAGCGGTCGCGGTCGAGCCCACCCCGCGTCACGCCGAGATCCTGGGCAGGATGCTCACAGTGGTTGGCGCGGGGGCCAACCTGGTCAATGATGCCCACCTGGCCGCGTTGGCCGTCGAGCACCGCGGCGGCGTGGTGTCCTACGACAGCGACTTCGGACGGTTCCCCGACGTGCGGTGGCATCGCCCTGACGCATTGCTGTAATCCGCTGTCATCCGCCTTCGACGGACCGGCAGTTACGGCCTTGCCGGTGTTGCATCCTCCTCACATCACGGTGTGGCAGTTGAGCAGCTGGCCGCCGCCACTGGGCAGATCCTCATGTCCCTTGACACGCCAGCATCGAGTGATGCAAGTGACGCTTAGACGGTTGCACTTCTGACGCTTGCCCGACATGCGGACATCCCACCCGCGGGACAAGCGTCAACCGCAGCCGCCCGGCACGAGGCGCAACGAGTGGCTGTAGCGTGACGGCCGTGAAATCCTTCCGAGTGTTTTCCTCCGTCGCGCTCGCGGTCTGCATCGCGGCAACCGTGCTGACGCTCGCTGCATCGGGCACGGCAACCGCGGCCGGCTCGTGCCCCACCGCAGCGCCGGCGAACGGTGGACCCCCGGACTGGACCCTGGCCGGGACCACAGGCAGCATCGCGGTCACCGGACCCACGGATACGACAGCTCCGCGCGTCACCGTGACGCCCCCGTTCAGCGTGACCCAGACCCAGGTGCACACGCTGCACGCCGGAGAGGGGCCGGTGGTCCCGGGCACAGCCCGGGTTTCGGTCTGCTATCTGGGCGTGGACGGACGTGACGGGTCGGTGTTCGACAGCAGCTACGAACGGGGCACCCCGGTCGACTTCCCGCTCGGCGGAGTCGTGCCGGGCTTCCAGAAGGCCATCGCGGGGCAGCAGGTCGGGTCCACGGTCGCCGTCGCAATGACCTCCGCGGATGGCTACCCCAACGGTCAGCCCAGCGCTGGAATCCGGCCGGGCGATACGCTCATCTTCGCGATCAAGATCCTCAGCGCCTCCACCTGAGTCGCGATCAGCGCGCCGAGCGTGGGCGCTGGGCCTGCAGTAGCCTCGCCGATGTGGCGGTTCGAGATCACGGCGATCCCGGGGATGCGCCGTCTGCGCCGCCGCCGCTGGTCCCGCCGGTGAATTCTGCGCGTCCGTCCGCGGCGGAGCAGGCGCGCACAATCGCCGCCGCCACCAATGCGGCCACGCTGGCCACCCTGACCGCCGAGGGCGATCCCTGGGCGTCGTTCGTGGCGTACGGACTGCTGCACGGGATGCCGGTGCTGTGCGTCTCGAACCTGGCCGAGCACGGCCGTAACCTGGCCGGCGACCCCAGGGCCAGCCTGGCGATCGTGGCGGCGAGCAGCGACGCCGACCCGCTGGCCGGCAGCCGCATCACGTTGGCCGGTAGGGCCAGCGCGCCCACGGCCGGCGAACGGGACGCGGCTCGGGCGGCCTACCTGACCGCGGTGCCCGCCGCCCGGTACTACCTCGACTTCAGCGACTTCACCGTCTGGGTGCTCAGAGTTCGGCGGGTCCGGTGGGTCGGTGGATACGGCCGGATGGACTCGGCCACCGGCGACCAGTACGCCGCAGCGTCGCCGGATCCGGTCGCGCCGGCCTCGGCCCGGGCCCTGGTACACCTCAACGCCGGCCACGCTGACGCCCTGGCGGCGATGGCCCGGGCGTTCGGCGGCTATCCCGACACCGACACCGCGGTGTGTACCGGTGTCGACCGCTACGGCCTGGACCTACGGGTGCACACTCCACGCGGGGTGGCCTACACACGGGTCGGCTTTCCGGAGCGGCTGGATTCGGCTGATCAGTTGCGTTCGGCGGCAGCGGACTTGGCCCGCGCCGCGGAGTCGCGCCCATAATCGCCGGGCCGATGAAGCGCCGTGTTACCGGCGGGGGAGGTCTCGACGGTGAAATCGAGGCCTTGATCGATCGCCCGTTCCAGCAGCTCAGTAGTTGTTGCAGGTGTTGGCCACCTGCAACACCAAACCCGTGTACTGCTGAGACTCCGGCATGCTGCGAAGCTGTTGGATCATCCGTTCGCGTTGATCGGGCGGGGCGGACAGGAACGAGCGCAACCACGACTGCGCGAGTGGTGACGAGCTGAACCGCGAGGCGATGGCCGGATCTTGGGCGTTCAACGCCGCCATGGCCTGCGGGTAGGTGCAGGTGGTGTTGATTATCGGAGTCAGATCGGGATCGGCGGACGCGACGCCGACTCCGGCGGTCAACGACAACGCCAGCCCGCCGGCCGCAAGGGCCAGCTTGGTCAACGACAGCGAGGGCATGTGGATACCTTCCAAACTCGTGAGCCACCGACCGGACGGCGGCGACCCTTCCAGTTTAGCGGAAGCGCGGCGCGGCGCCTGCCGCAGACAAAACCCGCAGATTGCGGCGACCTCCTGTCGGAGGCGCACCGGGGTTCCAGACGCTGATCTCACGTCTGCCCATGACGCCGCTGAGGTACCGCGCGCAGCAGGCCCGACGCGCCGGCGGCGACGCATCGGCGCCGGTGGCCTCGATGCCCTGCCGATAGTGGCTGCGCCGGTTCAGGCGGATGCGGGCTCGCTGACCTTGACCAGACTCTTGCCGATGTTGGCCCCGGTGAACAGCCCGTTGAGGGCGTCGACGCACGACTCGACCCCCTCGACGATGTGCTCCCGGTGCGCGAGTCGGCCTTGCTCCTCCCATCGGCGCAAGGCGCCGAAAGCCTCGTCGAACCGACCCCACTGACCGAGCGTGTTGAACCCCTGCATGAGAGCCGTTTTGGACAGCAGGTTCACATAGTTCGCCGGCCCGGGGTGCTCCCCGCTGACGTAGCTGGAGATGACGTCGCACAGCACCACCCGCCCATTGGCGGCGATGCGCCCCAGCACCGCATCCAGGATCGGCCCGCCCACGTTGTCGAAGTACACGTCGACACCGTGCGGGCAGTGCGTTTTCAGAGCCGCCACCAGGTCAGCGTGCTTGTAGTCGATGCACGCGTCGAAACCGAATTCCTCGACGACCACGCGGCACTTCTCCGGCCCGCCGGCGACCCCCACCACGCGGGCCCCGGCGATCTTGGCGATCTGCCCGGCAACCGATCCGGTGGCGCCTGCGGCGGCCGACACGACCACCGTCTCCCCCGGCTGCGGCCGGCCGATGTCGGTCATTCCGAAATAGGCGGTGGCACCGGTCGGGCCGTACACCGACATCACCGCCAACTGGTCGACTGTGGCTTTGCCGGGGACGGGAGTGCTGAACACGTCGTCGCGGACGATGACGTACTCCTGAAAGCCCGTCAGCGTGGTGACGACATCGCCGACGGTGTAGGCGTCGCAGCGCGACGCGACAACTTCGCCGATCCCGGCGGCCCGGATGACCTCGCCGAGCTGCACCGGCGGGAGGTAGCCGGGCTGGTCGTTGAGCCAGGTCCGGGCGGCGGCGTCGATGCCCACGTAGGTGGTGCGCAGCAGCGCCTCGCCCTCGGCCGGCTCGGGTGCCGGCGCGACGACCAGCTCGGTGTCGGCCGGCCCGAGCAACCCGGCGGGGCGGTGCCGCAGCACGATCTGACGGTTCATCGGATGCTGCATGATGTCGAAACTACGGGACGCGCAGACGATGTCGCGGCCGCAGCCGTTCAGAACGGTGCATCGTGGAGGGCCAGGCTGACGAAGAGGTAAGCCAGGCAGAACAGCAGGTTCAACGATGCCAGAACCAGGCCCGCCACGAGCAGGTACTCGACGCAGCGGCGTCTGTTGCGCTGGAACCTGGCCAGACGCTCCGCGCGCTGCATCTCACTCGCGACAACGGCGAAATTCACGTCCGCCAACTCGTCGCCTGCGACGGGCGCGCCCGCCGCCAGTTCCTGCAGGCGGACCGCCGCGATGCCCACGCCGACGCCCGCGAAGCGACGGCTCATGCGGCGCGCCTGTCTGCGGCTGAGCACCTGGTCCCGCCTGTACAGACGGCGCGGCGGGCTGTCCCATCCGTCGCCCCACAGGTATGACGGAGTCGTCATGGCGACCACTCTAGTGCGGCTCGCTCATCGCCGCGGTCAGCCCTGCGACGATTGCGGCAACCAGGATCCGGCCGGCCCGCTGCGGCGATTGCAGGCATCGTTACCACCTGGTGGCACAGTCAGTTTCGCCGACTATGCCCGGCTGATTTCGTCCTGGTATTTCTTGGTCATGTGGTCGATGGCCTGCAGTTGGGTCTGCGCCAGGTCGTCGCGCACTTCGCTGGCCCGCGCGGCGGCATCGAGGGTGGGCTGCGCCTGCCCCTGGAAGTGTGGCATCACCTCGGCGGCGAACAACTCGGCGGACCGCTTCGTCGCTGCCGGATTGGCCCACTCGTGGCCCATCTGCAGCAGGCAGCCGAAGCCGCCGGACTGATCCCACAGCCGCTGCACCTGTGCCCGGGCGCGTTCGGGTGTGCCGATGACGCCGGCGCCGGCTTCGTTGATGTGGTCGATCATCTCGTCGAGCCGGTCCCCCGCCATCGTCATCTGCGGGAATGCCGCCACCTTCTGGAAGTAGCGGAACCACGGCTCGATGCCGAACTTGACGTCGGTGCGCGCCTGCTCGTCGGTTTCGGCGACATGGAACGGCCCGACAAGCGTCCAGTCGGCGCGATCGGCCTGCCTTCCGAAGGCCGCTGCACGCTCTTCGACGATGCTCCAGTGGTGGCCGAGCGCGTCGAATCCCTCGATCGTCAGCGTCGCGCCGATGGACAGCAGGCCGATTCCGTGTTTGCCGGCCAGGCGAGCTCCGGTCGGCGACGCGACCGCGGCGACCGCGAGCGGGATGCCGCCCTGGGAGTAGGCCGCAAGCTGCAGGCGGGCGTCGAACAGTTCGTGGGTGGCGGTCTTGGCGCTGACGGTCTCCCCCGCCAGCAGGCGCACGAGGATGTCGAGGTTGGTTTCCAGCAGTTCGCGGGTGTCGGTCGGGTTCAGGCCTATCATCGCGGAATCGGTGGGCAGCGAGCCCGGCCCGACGCCGCCGATCACCCGACCGTGGGTGAGGTGATCCAGCAGCATCAGCCGGTCGGCGACCCAGAGTGGGTTGTGGTAAGCAAGCGAGATCACCCCGGTGCCGAGCCGGATCCGCGTGGTTCGCTCCGCGGCGGCGGCGATGAAGATCTCCGGGGAGCTGATGATTTCGCTGCCCGCCGAGTGATGCTCACCGATCCACGCCTCATCGAAGCCCAGAGTGTCGAGATGTTCGACGAACTCCAGGTCGCGTTGAAGAGCGAGCGTCGGGTTGGTGCCGGCGCGATGGAATGGGGCAATGAAGTATCCAAACCTGAGCCCGGCCATGGGCATCCCCTTGCGATCGACTTGCCCGACCTTAACCCCGCCGCCGGCGATCGTATAGACGTGCTCAGCGATGGTGCGCGGTCACGGCCAGCCGCCGCAGCCCACGCCCGGGATGCAGCCGCCGCCTCCGCCGGGTCCGCCGCTGCCGGTGGGGCCGCCGGGGATGCTGCCGCCGCCTCCGCCGGGTCCGCCGC
>NZ_JAVKSH010000012.1:7278-42190 GCF_039583805.1 Mycobacterium sp.
GCCGCCGCCTCCGCCGGGTCCGCCGCTGCCGGTGGGGCCGCCGGGGATGCTGCCGCCGCCTCCGCCGGGTCCGCCGCTGCCGGTGGGGCCGCCGGGCTCCCCGGGCGTCGGCGACGCCGTGGTACCGGTCGACGCCGTCGTTGTGGTCGTTGTGGTTGTGGTGGTGGTGGTGGAGGTTGGCGTCTTGTCAGCACCGCCGCCGCATCCGACCGCGACGAAGAGCATCGCCGCGCCGCCCAGGGTCGCGAGCACCGCTCTGGCTTCAGATTTCATCCGAACTCCCCACGTTCCCTCTCGAGAGCCGAACCGCTCGAAACCCGAGACGTACCCGCGACCCGCGTCGACAAAACATCGCACCGCGCGGGTCCGCCGTTGCCGGCATACGTTCCTGCCTGCCGGGTTCACGTCGGCCAGGGCAACTGCGCGCGAATCAACGGAGCGATCTGGTCCGCCATATACGCATGCCCCGCGTCGTTGGGGTGCACACCGTCGGAGCCGATCAGGTCTGGGTGACCTGAGAACCACTGCTCGGCGATCGGATCGACGAACGTTGCACCCGCCTCCCGTGCCCGGTCGCGGAGGACGTCGCGAACTTCAAGTACGGCCTTGGGTGGATCGGCGGTCGGCCACGGCGGCCCGATCACCAGCAGCCCGGCCGCCGGCGCAACGAATCTGGGCACGTCGAGGGTGGTGCGGATCAGCTCCGACAGCTGTAGGGGGTCCACGCCCTGGTCGTTGCGCGAGCCGAAGAGCACCACCAGCGCATCGTCGGGGCGGACCGCCCGGGCCGCCAGGTCTTCGAAGCGGCTGCCGCGATCCCCGCGTACGCCATACCCCGATCCGCCCTCCGAGGCCACCTCCGGTATGACGTCAATCCCCTGCCGCGCCAGCGCGGGCCACACCCGCGCGGTCCAGGCGCTCGGCCCCCGGCCGCCCTCGTCGGTGCCGCTGGTGTAGGAGTCGCCGATCACCGCGACGTGGCTCCGCGGTGAGCTCAGGTCGACGAGCCGGTACTGACCGGCCGGTCGTTGGCCGCAGACGCCGACTACCAGCGTCAGCGCGACGGCCAGAGCAGGGATCCGAACCACTGCGACCTCCCCTGTCGACGTCGGCCACGCCGTGCGGCAGCACCATCCGGGCTGTGCCGGACGAACCGCTATCCCGCGCGCGCCGAGATCGACTGCGGCCGCGGGTCCGTGGCGCGGTCGATCGATTGAATCTTGCCATTCACCGGCCGTGCGGGTGGACCTTTCAGCGCGCGGCCGGCCGGATCGGACTCCACCACCCGCACGTCGAGCAATCTGCGCATCCAGCGACGAGCGGGCTCCTCGACGGCATGGAACAGCAGGATCGCGGCACCCACGGCGACGGCGAACAGGCCGACGACGATAGCCGCGCCCGCCCGGCCGTGCAGGGTGAGCTCGAACTGCCGCGCGGTCCAGATCCACGCGGTGTGCACCAGCTCGTGAACCATGTACAGGCAGAACGAAATCTGGCCGCCGAACACCATCAGCTTGGTGGACAGCAGCCTCGGCAGGCTGCCGGTGCCGACAGCCAGCGTCAACACCAGCGGCACGAACAAGACGTCGACCAGCCCGCCGCTGTCTTGGACGCCGGACAGCGGATGTGCGTCGAACCAGTACAGCAGACCCACGGTGGCCGCGGCCAGCAGCGCCGACAGGTAGCCGACGCGGCAACGAGCACGATCGGTCGGACGTAACCGGGTGACGACGGCGCCGACGAGTGCGCCGGCGGTGAACTCCATGACGATGCGCGGCAGCCAGCTCCAAGGCGTGTAGAACTGGCCGCTGATGAGCAGCAACAGCACGGGTGGCAGCGAAGCGGCGACCGCCAGCCACATCAGGGTGCGTGCCCGGGTGCCGTGCGCCATCCGAAAGATCGCCAGCACCAGCACGCCGAACAACAGATAGGCCAGCCACTCCGCGCTGATCGACCAGGCCGGCCCGTCCCAGCTCGAGTCGTCGAAGAACGGCTGGAACCACAACTGGACCAGCAGGACCTGCCGCACGTAGCTGACCGCGGTCAGCCGGCTCACGTCCTCGGACGGGACATGACCCACGTGCAGGGTGAAGATCACCCACAGCGCGGCCAGGTTCAAGGTGACCAGATACACCGGCCAGACTCGAGCCAGCCGCAGCCACAGGAAGTGCAGCGTCGCGCGTGCCGACCACGACCTGCCCATCCGATCCAGGTAGTTCCAGGTCAGCACGAAACCGCTGAGGATGAAGAACAGGTCGACGCCCTGCGCGCCGCAGTTGAGCACCGGGGCCAGCGCGTCGCTGAACCCGGGCGCTGCGTCGCGCAACAGCGGCCGGAAGTGGAACAGCACGACCCAGACGGCGGCGACGATGCGAAGTCCGGTGAGGGCCTTGATCTCTCCGCTGCGCACCGCATTCACTCCGTGAGCCCACCGCTTCTGATTGACACGCGGCCGTGTTGGCTGATCGGCGCGCCGCCCGCCTGCCGCCTCGACAGCCGACGGCCTTCGGAGGGTACCAGTCGCGGCAGCGCCAACCGTGCAACGGCGATACCGACATACCCGACCAAACTCTTGACCGATTCCAAAAAAAGGAGTGGTATGTCAAGGATGGTGCGCTGTCCGGAGTACGCGGAGCAACTGCGCACGGCGGACCTTCGGGTGACGCGACCACGGGTGGCTGTGCTGGAAGCTGTGCACTCCCACCCGCACGCCGACACCGACGGCGTGTTCGCTGCCGTGCGGCGCGAGCTGCCCACGGTGTCTCGCCAAGCGGTCTACGACGTCCTGCATGCCTTGACCGCGGCGGGCCTGCTGCGGCGGATTCAGCCCTCGGGGCATGTCGCCCGCTACGAATCGCGCGTCGCCGACAACCACCACCACATGGTCTGCCGGTCCTGCGGAGTGATCGCCGACGTCGACTGCGCCGTCGGGCAGGCACCCTGCCTGACCCCGTCGGACGGTGGCGGCTCTCTTCAGGGTTTCGCCTTCGACGAAGCCGAGGTCATCTACTGGGGGCTATGCCCCGGTTGCTCGACGTCACAAACCCGACCTAATTCCCCTACCCCCGAAAGGAAATCCGATGTCTGACAGTGAATGCCCGGCAATGGCCGCCGCCACACCCACGCAGAATCGAGCCATGACGAACCGGGATTGGTGGCCGGATCAGCTGGACCTGCGTGTGCTCCATCAGAACTCGCCGCTGGCCAACCCTATGGGCGGCGACTTCAACTACGCCGCAGAGTTCAAGGCCCTCGACGTCGAGGCGCTCAAGCGGGACCTCTTCGCGTTGATGAAGGACTCGCAGGACTGGTGGCCGGCCGACTACGGGCACTACGGGCCGCTTTTCATCAGGATGGCGTGGCATGCTGCGGGCACCTACCGCATCCACGACGGCCGCGGTGGCGCCGGCCAGGGCGCCCAGCGCTTCGCGCCGCTGAACAGCTGGCCCGACAACGTCATCCTCGACAAGGCACGCCGGTTGCTGTGGCCGGTCAAGAAGAAGTACGGCCGCACGATCTCCTGGGCGGATCTGATGATCTTCGCCGGCAACTGCGCCTACGAGTCCATGGGGTTCTCCACGTTGGGCTTCGGCTTCGGCAGGCAGGACATCTGGGAGCCCGACGAGGTCTACTGGGGCCCCGAGGACACCTGGCTCGGTGACGAGCGCTACAGCGGCAAGAGGGATCTCGCGAATCCGTTCGGCGCCACGCAGATGGGTCTGATCTACGTGAACCCGGAGGGGCCGAACGGCAAACCGGATCCGGTGGCGGCGGCCATCGACATCCGGGAGACGTTCGCCCGGATGGCGATGAATGACGTCGAGACCGCCGCGTTGATCGTCGGTGGCCACACCGTCGGCAAGACCCACGGCGCCGGACGGTCGGAGCTGGTCGGCCCGGAGCCCGAGGCCGCCCCGATAGAGCAGCAGGGGCTGGGCTGGAAGAGCTCGTTCGGCGCCGGCAAGGGCAGGGACGCGATGGGCAGCGGCCTCGAAGTCGTCTGGACGCCTACACCCACCAAGTGGGACAACAGTTTCCTGGAGACCCTCTACGGCTACGAATGGGAGCTGACCAAGAGCCCCGCCGGCGCCTGGCAGTGGACCGCGCAGGACGCCGAGCCGGTTATCCCCGATCCGTTCGACCCGTCCGCCAAGCGTCTCCCGACGATGCTGACGACGGACCTGTCGATGCGGATGGACCCGATCTACGAGAAGATCACCCGCCGCTGGCTGGACCACCCCGACGAGCTCGAGCACGAGTTCGCCAAAGCGTGGTACAAGCTGCTGCACCGCGACATGGGACCCCTCAGCCGCTACCTCGGCCCGCTGATTCCCGAGCCGCAGCTGTGGCAGGACCCGGTGCCCGACGTCGACCACGAGCTGATCGACGACGCCGATATCGCGGCGCTGAAGAGCACGCTGCTCGGGTCGGGACTGTCCATCCCGCAGCTGGTCGCGACGGCGTGGGCGGCGGCGGCGAGTTTCCGCGGCACCGACAAGCGCGGTGGGGCCAACGGGGCACGGATTCGGCTTGCGCCGCAGAAGGATTGGGAGTCCAACAGCCCGGCCGAGCTGGCCGAGACGCTGCCCGTCCTCGAACGCGTCCAGCAGGACTTCAACGCCGCGCAGCCCGGCGCAAAGAAAGTCTCGCTGGCCGACGTGATCGTGCTGGGCGGCTGCGCAGCCGTCGAGCAGGCGGCGAAGAACGCCGGGTATGACATCACCGTCCCGTTCGCGCCGGGCCGCACCGACGCGTCGCAGGAGCAGACCGACGTGGAGTCGTTCGCGGTGCTCGAACCGAAGGCCGACGGGTTCCGCAACTACCTGCCGGCCGGGGAGAAGCAAGCGCCGGAACGCCTGTTGGTGGACCGGGCCGGTCTGCTGACGTTGACCGCTCCGGAGATGACGGTTCTGATCGGCGGCATGCGGGCGCTGAACGCCAATTTCGGCCACGCGCAGCATGGCGTCTTCACCGACCGGGCCGAGACGTTGACCAACGACTTCTTCGTGAACCTGTGCGACATGGGCAACGAGTGGAAGCCGTCCGAGTCGTCCGAGAACGTCTACGAGGTGCGCGATCGCGCCACCGGCCAGCTCAAGTGGACCGCCACCGCCGTGGACCTGGTATTCGGCTCGAACTCGCAGCTGCGCGCTCTGGCCGAGGTGTACGCCTGCGACGACGGGCAGGACAAGTTCGTGCCCGACTTCGTCGCGGCGTGGACCAAGGTGATGAACCTCGACCGGTTCGACCTGCACTGACTGGGCGACGACGGCACGGCCACGGCACCCAAGTCCGTTCTCACCGAAGTATTAGGGACTGCTCCCGGTGACCTTAAAGTAGCCGGTTAACGTCACGATCACGTTGGAGTGAGCCGGGACACAAGCTGTCCGGCAACGCTGTTCGAGACGTGAGGGGTGTTCGAGACGTGAGGCGCTGATGACGAATTCGATCGGCACGGCTGATTCCCTCGGCGCGCCCCGTGACGGCAATCCCCTATTCGACTGCGGTGGCGCCATGATCAGGGCGCAATGCCGTCACCTGGCGACCGTGGTGAAGGTCAGCGGCGCGATCGACGCCGCGAACGTCGATCGGGTCGGCGAATACTGTCGGCGCTTCATCCTCCCGGACAACGGATTGATCCTGGACTTCACAGAGGTGGATTGCATCTCGGCGCAAGGGATGCGGCTCATCTACCGCTTGGCTGAGGACTGCGGCGCACTCGGCGTCCAGTGGGAACTCGTCGTGGGTCCGGCGGTGGCCCGTGTGCTGACGATCACCGACGGGGAGGCCGGGTTCCCGGTCGCCGGCTCGGTGCACGAGGCGCTGCATCATTTCGCCGACGTCACGTCGGCACGCCGGCGGCTGCTGCTGCCGATGCTCACCAAGACCGCCTAGCGACTCGGCGGCGAGGCGTCGCCCGAGGCGCAACCGCGTATGCTGGCGATCATGCGGTCTAGGCCAGCGGTGATTGTGGCGACGGCGTGTGCGTTCGCGGGCTGGGCCCTGGCCTGCGCCGGCAGCGTCAACGCCGATCCGCCGCCACCGCCGCCGACCCCCGCGACGACCATCGACCACGACGGCACCTTCGCGGTGGGCACAGACGTCGTGCCGGGCACCTACAGCTCCCCCGGCCCCGCCGAACACCGCACCTGCTACTGGAAGCGGGTGGGCGGCGCCAGCGGCAACGAGGTCGTCGACAACGCCCTGACCAAGAAACCTCAGGTCGTGCGGATCGAGGATTCCGACAAGGCGTTCAAAACCGACGGTTGCCAGCCCTGGCAGCTGACCGACCCGGCGAACGCCGACGTCCCCAATCCGGCGGACATGCCGGCGTTGGGCGCGCAAGCCCGCGTGGGATTGGACCTGATCGCCGGTATCGCCGGCCAACACCAGCCGCCGCCGCAGCCGTAGTCATCCGGCCGGTGGGGCCGCCAGCCACTGACGCAGCGTGGCGTACACCGCCGGGTGGTTCAGCAAGTCGAGGTGGTTCAGACCGGTCAGCGTCAGGCCGTGTGCGGCGTCGAACGGGATTCGCCGCGACGTGCCCTGCCCCGATGCGCTTTTCGGCCGAACAACGTGGTCGCCAGCGATCAGGCCGACCGCCGGTGGTGCGGCGGTGGCGGCGACGAAGTGATAGATGGCGCCCGGCAGGAACGGCACCTCGCGGCACCGATCGCGCAGGAACTCGTCCGGATCGGCGTCGCGCCAATCTTCCTCGACACACGCGCCGAAGCGCAGATCCTTGACGCCGTCGCTGCGGGTGTTCACCAGGCGCGCGATGGCGCGGGTCTCGGGCAGCCGGGCCAACGCCCACGACGCCATGTTCACACCCTTCTCCAGGGCGGCGCCCAGATGGGGAGACCCAAGGCAGACAACGTGACTCACCGAGTCGGCCCACCGGTGTCGCTGTTGTCCGCCGTAGTGGCAGGCGCTGCGCGCCACCAGTCCGCCCATCGAATGACCAACCAGGACAAGCTCGTCGACGCCACCGGGCCAGTTCGCCGTCAGCTGCACCAGCAGGTCGGCGAGCGCCCGCCCGTTGGCGGAGACGTGTAGTCCGGTGTTGTACCGCAGGTAGACCGGGCTGAACGCCAGGTCCTCGCGCAGCCGTTCGCCGTAGGGACTCGTGTCGTCGCCGTCACGGGGCGCCCGGCACCACGACCGTTCGGTGAGGCACCACCCGTGCACGAAGATGACGACACGGCGGGTCGCCGTCGGGAACGTCGCCGCCAGCGACTCGGGCCTCAGGCCGACGGGCTCGCCGGCGTGCCTGATCTGCATCGCACCGGCCAGCCGGTTGGCCCGCTCGGCCAGCTCGTCGCCATAGAGGCCGTTGACCGCGGCGATGGCGCCGGCCGCACCGGGCCGGGTATCGAGCGCGTCGTCGCGGTCGTCGCCCCAGACTTCAGCGGCCACCGCACCCACCGCGCGCGCGGCGCTCCGCAGACCGCGGCCGACGCCGGCGTAGACGACTCGCGCCAGCCCGTCATGCACGACGCGGGTCGGCGCCGCCGACGGGCCTATCGAGTCGAACACCCGGCCGGCGATACCGGCGTGCATGCCGCACACCAGCGTCGTCACCACCGACGACGCCTCTCCTGCCAGACTGCCGACCGCCCGGATGTCATCGCGTTGCATGCGGCCAGTCTGACATCTTGTTGGTGGACGGATGTGAGCCAGCCTCACGTCCGGCAGATCGGCCGCGGTAGCCGGGGCCGGCTCGGCCGTGAAAGACTCCGCAAGGTTCGCCGAAATCGGTGGACCGCGGGGGCGGGCCGAGGAGATCCTGCGCGCGATGATCGAGGTCTGGGACCGCAAAGCAGAACTGATGGCCCCGTGACTTTGCGCCGGCTCACCGGCGACCAGCGCAACGCGTTCGTCGCCGCGCTGCTGGGCTGGACGATGGACGCGTTCGACTACTTCCTTGTGGTGTTGGTCTACGCCGACATCGCGGAGACGTTCCACCGCACCAGGACCGAGGTCGCGTTCCTGACGACGGCGACCCTGGTGATGCGCCCGGTGGGCGCCCTGCTGTTCGGGCTGTGGGCCGACCGGGTGGGCCGACGGCTGCCGCTGATGGTGGACGTGACGTTCTATTCGGTCGTCGGCTTCCTTTGTGCGTTCGCGCCCAATTTCACTGTGCTGGTGATCCTGCGGCTGCTGTACGGCATCGGCATGGGCGGCGAATGGGGGCTGGGCGCCGCGCTGGCGATGGAGAAGGTTCCGCTCGCGCGACGCGGCTTTTTCTCCGGCCTGCTGCAGGAGGGCTACGCCGTCGGCTACCTGCTGGCCACCCTGGCGTCGCTGGTGGTGATGGACCGGCTGGGGCTGTCCTGGCGGTGGTTGTTCGGTGTGTCCGTCGCCCCGGCCCTGGTCAGCCTCATCATCCGGTACCGGGTGAGTGAATCCGAGGTCTGGAAGGCGACGCGGGACCGGATGCGGTTGACCCGCACCAGGATTCGCGACGTGCTGGCCGACGCTCGCATTGTCCGTCGGTTCGTCTACCTGGTGCTGCTGATGACGGCGTTCAACTGGATGAGCCACGGCACCCAGGACGTCTACCCGACGTTCTTGTCGGCCGGCGCGGATGGTGGCGCCGGTCTTCCCGGCGCCACGGCCAAGTGGATCGTGGTGACATACAACGTCGGGGCGATTCTCGGCGGGCTGCTCTTCGGCGCCCTTTCGCAGCGGTTCGGCCGCCGCCACACCGTCATGTTCTGCGCGGTGCTCGGACTGCCGATCGTGCCGCTATTCGCGTACTCGCGCACCGTGGCGCTGCTGTGTGTGGGCTCGTTTCTGATGCAGGCGGTGGTGCAGGGCGCGTGGGGTGTCATCCCGGCGCATCTGACCGAGATGTCGCCGGACGAGATCCGTGGCCTCTACCCCGGCGTGACCTACCAACTCGGTAATCTGCTGGCCGCGTTCAACCTGCCCATCCAGGAACACCTCGCCGAGTCTCACGGCTACCCGTTAGCGTTGGCCGCGACGATCACGCCGGTGCTGATCCTGGTGGCGCTGCTGACGGCGGTCGGTCAGGACGCCACCGGAATCCGGTTCGGGACCGAGAAAAGTGCCTATGCCTCAGGCAAAGTCGAGTGAATGTGGGGTTGTGCTCACCAGTCTCAACAGCCCCTTCCGTCGCCGGCCGGAGGATGGGGTACCTTCTCAGTTCTGACATCATCGGCGATATCACCTCGCGGCATCACGTCATGGTCGGAGTAGCCGGCGAAGCCAACGGACGCGCCGGCCGCCGCCGAAGTGCCTGCAGTGCCGATTGCGCGGGTCTTGTCGGTGAGGTGAACCAGCCTGTGGCGGTGGCGCAGGTTCCGCGGACTCGGTACGCCCGGTGCGGTGACGATGCCTGCAGCTGGACATCGCCCACCAGGTCGTCGGCGACGGCCCGACGGACCTGCTCGGGCTGCCGGGGCCATCCATCCCGATCGACACCATCGACGCCGAGCCGTCGGTGTACCGCTTCCATCGGCGCCTGGCGTCCTTCAGCCGGGTGATCCGCTTCGACTTCGGCGGCATGGGCCTGTCGTCGCGCGTATCGTCGCCGGACGAGCTTGGACCGAGGTGGGACCTCGCCGGGAACCGCGCCGATGCTCGACGAGATCGAGGAGTTCATCACCGGCGTGCGGGCCGGCTTCGTCGCCGAGCGCGTGCTCACCACGGTAGTCTTCACCGACATCGTCGGCTCCACCGAGCGTGCCGCCGCGCTCGGCGACGACCGGTGGCGAGACCTGCTCGACAACCTTGACAGCATCGTCCGCGACGAGCTCGGACGATTCGGCGGCCGTGAAGTCGACACCGCCGGAGACGGTTTCGTCCGGGCGAGGTCGAGGTGCGCGGCACCTTAAAAGAAGATGTCGGTTAGTACGAGCTCAAAGGCGTGTCCGGCAACGGCACGCGGATGCGCCGCGGTGGCTCTACGCTTGACCGGAGACCGTTCGTCGAGACAGGTGAGGGACCGGCGTCTATGCCGTACGACATTGCCGTCACCGGCGGGCTCGTCGTCGACGGCACCGGGTCACCGGCCCGGCGGGCCGACCTCGCGCTGGCCGGCGACACCATCGTGGACGTGGGCGACGGCACGTACGCGGCCCGGACCGTCCTGGATGCGACCGGATGTGTCGTCGCACCCGGTTTCATCGACCTGCACACCCACGCGGACTTCTCACTGCTGCGCGAGCCGGCGGCGCAAACCCAGCTCTTCCAGGGCGTCACCACGATCGTCACCGGCAATTGCGGCCACTCCCCGTTTCCGATCCGGGATGACGAAAAAGCAAGGCGTTCAATGGGTGTCATCGGGGAAGGCCGGCCAGGCCGCGACGCGTCAGGCGCGGCGGGGTTCGGCGCCGCCGTGATGTCGGCGAACCCGGCGGTGAATGTCGCGCTGCAACTGGGGCACAATGCGTTGCGGCGCGCCGTGATGGGCGAAGAAGACCGCCGACCGGCGCCGGCCGAACTCGACGAGATGTGTTCCGTCGTCGCCGATGCCGCGCGGCAGCCGGGCGTCGTCGGGTTCTCCACCGGGTTGATCTACCTGCCGGGCATGTTCGCCGACTCACCCGAGCTGACGACGCTGGCCGGGGCGGCAGCCGATGCGGGACTGCTGTATTCCACCCATATCCGCGACGAGGCGTCGCATCTCGTCGCGGCGGTGCAGGAAGCGATCAGCGTGGCCGAACAGGCGGGCGCGCGCCTGGAGATTTCCCACCTCAAGGCCATGGGCCCGCAGAACTGGGGATCGGTCCGCGACGCACTCGCGCTCATCGATGCCGCACGTGACCGAGGGCTTGACGTCACCGCCGACGTCTACCCCTACACCGCGTCGAGCACCGACCTGGCGACACGTCTGCCCAGATGGGCGCTGGACGGTGGACGCCCGGCGCTGCTGTCCCGGTTGGCCGACCCCGAGCAGCGCGCACAGATCGCGCATGAGCTGCGCGCGCGGTTCGGGCGCGACGTCGACCCCGACGGAATCATGATCGCGGATCTGCCGCCCGGCGAGTTCAGCCGCTACGTCGGATGGTCGATCGCTGCGGTCGGCGCCGACCGCGACACAGATCCCGCGGAGGCGGCCCTTGACCTGCTGGCGGCGCACCAGGGTGCGGTGCCGATGGTCAACCACGCCATGAGCGACGACGACGTCTGCGCGGTCCTCGCCCACCCGTGGGTGTCGGTCGCCAGCGACGGATGGGTGCTCGCCGCCACCGGGCAGGGCCGCCCACACCCACGCAGCTTCGGCACTTTCGCGCGTGTGCTGCGTCGCTACGTCACGGACACGGGCGTCCTCACCCTCGAAGAGGCCATCCGCAAAATGACCTCGCTGCCGGCGTCCCGCATCGGCGCAGGAAACCGCGGTGTCCTCCGGCCCGGCGCAGTCGGCGACATTGTGGTGTTCGACCCCGAGACAGTCACCGACACAGCCACTTTCACCGACCCGTGGCAGCTGGCGTGCGGTGTCCGCGCGGTGCTTGTCAACGGCGTCGCCGCCATCGCCGACGGGCGGTTCACCGATCGCCGCGCAGGCCGGCTCGTCGAGAGCAGCGCATCTGCATGAGCTCCCCGACACCGGCCGTGGTCCATGAGCTCGCCCAGATCGTCGGCGCGGCGCATGTTCTCACCGATCCCGACACCACCGCCGGATACGTCGTCGACTGGACCGGGCGATGGCACGGCCGCACCGGTGCCGTGGTCCGGCCGGGCAGCACAGCCGAGGTGGCGGCCGTCCTCGCCGCCTGTTCCCGTTTCGGGGCCAAAGTCGTTCCGCAGGGCGGAAACACCGGTCTGGTCGGCGGATCGATTCCCATGGACGGGGAGATCGTGCTGAGCACTCTGCGGCTGACCACGATCGAACACGTCGATCCCGTCGACCGCACGCTCGCCGCCGGCGCGGGCGTCACCATCGCGCAGGCCCAACAGGCGGCACGCCGGCACGGCCTCGACTTCGGCATCGACCTGGCGTCCCGCGATTCGGCGACCCTCGGCGGGATCGTCGCCACCAATGCGGGCGGGGTGCGCGTCATCAAGAACGGCGACACCCGATCTCAGCTGCTCGGTGTCGAAGCGGTCCTGTCCGACGGCCGCGTCCTCACACGGTGGAAAGAGCTCACCAAAGACAACGTCGGCTACGACCTGCCTGGGCTGCTGGCCGGATCCGAGGGAACGCTGGCCGTCATCACCCGCGTCCTGATGCGGCTGATCGTTCCACCGCCCCACACCCTGGTCGCGTTGGTCGCGGTGCCGAAGGTCGGGGACGCCCTGCGCCTCGTCGACAGGCTTGAGCGGGCCGGGTTGACGGTGGAGGCCGCCGAACTGATGACCGGGCCGGGCGTCGAACTGGTGTGCCGCCACCAGCGGCTGCGGCCGCCCTTGGCCGTCGAGGCGCCGTTCCTGCTGCTCGTCGAGGTCGCCGGACAACCCGACACCCGGCTCGCCGAGATTCTCCGCCAGGCCGGCGAATCGGTCCTCGACGCCACCATCGACGAAGGGCCGGCACCGCGACTGTGGCGCTACCGCGAAAGCCACACCGAGTCGATCAGCGCGCAATCCCGCACGCCTGTGGTCAAACTCGACGTGTCCACCCCGTTGCGCGAGATCGAGCAGTTCCTGCAAACCCTCACGGCGGAGATCGCAACGGAGTTCGTCGACGTTCGGACGGTCTGTTTCGGGCACGTCGCCGACGGCAACCTGCACATCAACCTGCTCGACGTCGGCGAGGCCGACCGCGACGCTGTCACTGACCTGGTGCTGCGCCACGTGGTGCGACACGGCGGCAGTATCAGCGCGGAACACGGTGTCGGACGGGCAAAAGCACCCTGGCTGGAACTCGGACGCACCGCGGCGGACATCGACCTGATGAAGGCGATCCGCGCGGCGATCGACCCCGCGGGGCTGCTGAACCCGCAGGTCCTGCCCGCACGCTAGACGGCGGTGTCGTCGCTCAGCGCGCGCCGCAGCAGGTGCATCGCCACCGTCGTCGAGCGCTCGCGGACGTCGGTGCGGTCACCCGGCAGCCGCACTGTCCGGGTGAGCATCCGGCCGTCGGCCAGTGCGACAGCGAAACAGACTGTGCCGACAGGCTTTTCGCCGGTCCCACCACCGGGGCCGGCGATCCCGGTGATCGCCGCCGCGGTGTCGGCCCCGAAGCGGCGCAACGCTCCTGCCGCCATGGCCTCGGCCACCGGCTCGGACACCGCCCCGTGCGCCTCGATCAACGCCGCGTCCACGCCGAGCAGCGTCGTCTTCGCGTCGTTGGCATAGGCCACCACCCCGCCGGCGACGTACGCCGACGAACCCGCCCGCTCGGTCAGCCGCGCCGCCAGCAACCCGGCGGTGCACGACTCCGCCGTCGCGATCCGGCGGCCGGCCAGCAGCGCGGCGACCTGGTCGTCCACCGATGAGCCGTCTTCGGAAAAGATGTGCGGGCCATGCTTTTCGCGCAGCACCTGCATCAGTTGCCGGTACACGCCGGCGGCGTCCGGCTCGTAGCGGGTCACCATCTCGACCTCGCCGCGCCGCAGGCAGGTGGTGATCTCCAGCGCTGCGAAACCGGGCAGCCGGTCCTCGGCCTCGCGCAGGGTCGCGGCCAGCCCGGATTCCGGCAGACCGAACATCCGCACGGTGTCCTGGCGGTACACGGTCCGCCCGGCGATGGCCTGCTGCACGACGGGCGTCTGCACCGCGGTGCGCCACATCGGCTGCAACTCGCGCGGCGGGCCGGGCAGCACCACGACGGTCGGCGCGCCGGGCACCACCACGCCGGGCGCCGTGCCGACCGGGTCGATCACCAGCGCGCCGGCCGGAATCAACGCCTGCTTGCGGTTGGCGGCGCGCACCGCGTCGAAGTCGCCGCCGACCCGCGCCATCAGGGACCTGAGAATCGCCGCGATTTTGTCCTCCAGCGCGGCGTCGAGCACCAGCTCCCGGCCGCAGAACCGGGCCACCGTCGCCACCGTCGCATCGTCGGCGGTCGGGCCCAGGCCGCCGCTGGTCACGATCAGGTGCACGCCTTGGTCGGCCAAAAACCGCAGCTGCGCCTCGATGTCACGCGGGCGGTCACCGCAGATGGTGATGTGCGCCAGCTCCACGCCCAGCTCGAGCAGCCGGTCGGCGATCCACGGACCGTTGCGGTCGGCCACCCGCCCGGTCAACACCTCGGTCCCGGTGACCACGATTCCCGCGCGCACGCCCACCGCTACGACACTAAAGTGTGCCGTCGATCGAGGTGCAGGTGCTGCAGGCCGGCGACGCGCCGCGCCGCGTCAAGGCTCGCCGAGGTGGCGCCGCACCGATTCGACCTTGCGGGTCATCGCGTCGGTGACACCGGCACGCCAGTCCGCTTTGATCACCACGCTCACCCGGGGCGCGCGGGCCGCCACCGCCTCGACGGCGCGCTGCACGACGTCCATCACCTCGCCCCAGCTGTCCCCCTCGATCACGGTGAACATCGAATCCGTCGTGTTGGGCAATCCGGAATCCCGCACCACCCGCACGGCGTCGGCGACGAGGGCGCCGACGCCCTCGCCGACACCGAGAGGGGTGACCGAGAACGCGACAAGCACCGACACCATCACGAGCCTACGCATGGCAGCATCGTGCGTATGCGTGTTCTGGTGCAACGGGTGTCGTCGGCGACGGTGTCCGTCGACGGTCACGCCGTAGGCGCGATCCGGCCCGAGCGCCAGGGGCTGCTCGCCTTCGTCGGCGTGACCCACGGCGACGACACCGGCACTTCGCAGAAGCTCGCCGAAAGGCTCTGGCAGTTAAGGATTCTCGACGACCAACGGTCGGCGTCCGACGTCGGCGCGCCGATCCTGGTGGTCAGCCAGTTCACCCTCTACGCCGACACCGCCAAGGGCCGGCGGCCGTCGTGGAACGCGGCCGCGCCGGCGCCGATCGCCGAGCCGCTGGTCACGGAGTTCGCGGCGGCGCTGCGCCGGCTCGGGGCGCCGGTGGAGACGGGCACCTTCGGCGCGCACATGCGGGTCGACCTGGTCAACGACGGCCCGGTGACGGTGCTGCTGGAACTATGACCGGAGGCGGTTCACGATGAGCACACCCCGATCCACGTGGGTCCGCACTGCGGGCGACGACTGGGACATCGTCAGCAGCGTGGGCTACACCGCGCTGCTGGTGGCCGGATGGCGCGCCGTACACGCCGTCAGCCCGCAGCCCCTGGCGCGCGACGACTACGCGAAGCATTTCGTCGCCGCGTCGGCGGACCCATACCTGACCGGTGTGCTCGCCGCGCCCGCCACCTCGGCGGCCGCCGCCGCGTTCCCGCGGCTCTACGGCACGCAGACCCGGTTTTTCGACGAGTTCTTCCTCTCCGCCGCCGGCGACGGGATACGACAGGCGGTGATCGTTGCGGCGGGCCTGGATAGTCGCGCCTATCGACTCGACTGGCCCGCTGCGACAGACATTTTCGAGATAGACCAGCCCAAGGTCCTCGACTTCAAGGCCGGTGTCCTCGCCGAGCGGGGCGCTGTGCCCAAAGCCCGCCGCAGAGAAGTCGCGGCGGACCTGCGCGACGACTGGACGACACCGTTGACGGCGGCCGGATTCCGGCCCCGACGACGCACCGCCTGGTCGGTGGAGGGACTGCTGCCCTATTTGACCGGCGCCGCCCGGGAGACGTTGTTCACCGGTATCGACGGGCTGTCGGCACCGGGCAGCCGGGTCGCGGTGGGTGCGCTCGGCTCGCGTCTGGACTCCGCGCAGCTCGCCGCGCTGGAAACGGTTTACCCCGGGGTCAACCTCTCCGGTGACGTAGACTTTTCCGCGCTCACCTACGACGACGAGACACCCGGCCCGGCGCAGTGGCTGGCCGATCACGGCTGGGCCGTCGACCCGGTGCGCACCACGCTGGAGTTGCAGGCCGGCTACGGACGCACGCCGCCCGAGGTGGACCGCCGCATCGACGCGATCATGCGCTCGGAGTACGTCACCGCGACACGCGCGCGGCCCTAGAACTGCCTGTGCGGAACGTCGGTAACCAGGCCGCCGTCCATGACGAACTCCGAACCGGTGGCATACGACGACTCGTCGCTGGCCAGGAACAGCACGAACGTCGACACCTCGCCGGACTGGCCGGGCCGGCCCAGCGGAACGGTGACAAGGTCGTCGGGGAAGTGCTTGGTCATCGGGGTGCGGATGAAGCCCGGGTGAATCGAGTTGACCCGGATGTTGTGCGGCGCCAACTCCAGCGCCGCCGACTTGGACAGCCCGCGCACCGCCCACTTGGACGCCACATAGGGGTGCACCATCGGGGCGCCGCGCAGCCCCTCGATCGAGGACACGTTGATGATCGAACCGCCGCCGGCGGCGATCATCGGCTCGACAGCCACCCGCATGCCCAGGAAAGTGCCGGTGAGGTTGACGTCGATGACCTTGTGCCACTTCGCCATGTCGAACGTGTGCAGCTGGCCCAGCGCCACGATGCCTGCGTTGTTGACCAACACGTTGAGCGTGCCGAACTCCTCGACCGTGGTCGCCGCCGCCGCTTCCCACTGCTCGAGTTCGGTGACGTCGAGGTGCACGTAGCGCGCCGCGGGTCCGAGGTCGTCGGCCAGCGCCTTGCCCTCGTCGTCGAGGAGGTCGCCGATGACCACCTTGGCGCCCTCGTCGACGAGCAGCCGGGCGTGGGCCGCTCCCATCCCCCGGGCCCCGCCGCTGATCAGTGCAACTTTTCCGTCCACGCGTCCCATGACGGGTCAGGCTACCGCAACCAACTAGAACCTGTTCCAGCGCGGCCCGGCGATCAGCGGCAGGTCAAGGGTGGTTCTGATCCCGGGCTCTGCCGCCACCACCGCCGGGATGGCGTTGACGATCCGCCCGGCCGCCCCCACGATCGCCGCGTGGTTGTGGTCGCCGTGGCGGCTCGTCGGACAGATGTCGACGGCGTACGACGGCTCGCCGGCGATCTCGACACGGTAGGAACCACCGGGCTGCGCGGGCTGCGGCCAGTCCGGGCGCAGATCCTCCCGCAACCGCGTCACGTGCTCGACCACGATCGCCGGCCGGCCCCCGACCATGCCGCGTATCTCGAAGCGCAGCGCGGCGACGCTGCCCCGGGGCACGTGGCCCGCCGCGATGTCGAACGCCTCCGGCGCCGGCTCGCGCTCACAGCTGTCGGTGATCTCGTCGACCTCGATGCCGAGTCCGGCCGCCAGTTGCCGGATCGTGGTCCCCCACGCGATGCCCAACACGCCGGGCTGCAGCAGGATCGGCAGCTCGTCGAGCGGCCTGCCGAAGCCCATCACGTCGAACATCACCGTCGCGCCGTCGTAGGTGGCGTAGTCGGCGATCTCCATGCAGCGCACCCGCTCGACGCGCTGACAGGTTCCCGCCAGCGCAAACGGGAGCAGGTCGTTGGCGAAACCCGGGTCGACGCCGGTGATGAACACACTCGACTTACCAAGGTGCGCAGCCTCTTCGATCGGTGAGATGTACTTGTCGGGCATCAGTCGCCACGGGAACTGCAGCACACCGGGCGCCGATCCGACGACGTTGACGCCAGCGGCCAGCAGGCGGCGGCAGTCCGCCATGGCCTCGGGTGTGCGGGTGTCACCCATCGCGCAGTACACCGCGCAGTCGGGCCGGGCGGCCAGCACAGCATCGAAGTCGTCGGTGGCGGCGACGCCGGTCGTGACGTCGAGGCCGGCCAACTCCCCCGCGTCCCGGCCCACCTTGGCCCGCGACGACACCCACACGCCGGTCAACTCGAAGCGGGGGTCGCCGACCAGTTGGTTCAGCGCCAGGCGGCCGACATTTCCGGTACCGATGTGAGCGACGCGGATGGCCATACCGTTCCTTACGACTTTTCCGTCTCGTGCGGCCGCGGTTGCGGTGCCGTGCGACACCGTACCGCCCCGGGTACTAAACTAGAACACGTTTCACTTCGCCGGCCGGACCCTGGGAGGAGCAGGAATGCACACTCGCATCTGCGACGAGTTGGGCATCGAGTTTCCCATCTTCGCCTTCACCCACTGCCGAGACGTCGTCGTCGCGGTCAGCAAGGCCGGCGGCTTCGGGGTGCTCGGCGCGGTCGGCTTCACCCCGGAGCAGCTGGAGATCGAGCTCAACTGGATCGACGACAACATCGGCGACCACCACTACGGCGTGGACATCGTGATCCCCAACAAGTACGAGGGCATGGACTCGCAGCTGTCCGCCGAGGAACTCACCAAACAGTTGCAGTCGATGGTGCCGCAGGAGCACCTGGACTTCGCCCGCAAGATCCTCGCCGACCACGGTGTCCCGGTGGAGCACAGCGACCAGGATGCGCTGCGGCTGCTCGGCTGGACCGAGGCGACCGCGACCCCGCAGGTCGAGGTGGCGTTGCGGCACCCGAAGATGACGCTGATCGCCAACGCGCTGGGCACCCCGCCCGCCGACATGATCAAGCACATTCACGACTCCGGGCGCAAGGTGGCCGCGCTGTGCGGCTCGCCGTCTCAGGCCCGCAAACACGCCGACGCCGACGTCGACATCATCATCGCCCAGGGCGGCGAGGGCGGCGGGCACTGCGGCGAGGTGGGCTCGATCGTGTTGTGGCCGCAGGTCGTCGCGGAGGTCGCGCCGCGACCGGTGCTGGCGGCCGGCGGCATCGGCAGCGGGCAGCAGATCGCCGCGGCGCTGGCGCTGGGCGCGCAGGGCGCCTGGACCGGTTCGCAGTGGCTGATGGTCGAGGAAGCATCGAACACCGCTGTCCAGCAGGCCGCGTATGCCGCGGCGACCAGCCGCGACACCGTGCGCAGCCGCTCCTTCACCGGCAAGCCGGCCCGGATGCTGCGCAACGACTGGACCGAGGCCTGGGAACAGCCCGGTAACCCCAAGCCGCTCGGCATGCCGTTGCAGTACATGGTGTCCGGTATGGCCGTCGCGGCGACGCAGAAATACCCGAACGAGGCGAAAGACGTCGCGTTCAACCCGGTCGGGCAGGTCGTCGGGCAGTTCACCAAGGTGGAGAAGACGGCGACGGTGATCGAGCGCTGGGTGCGGGAGTACCTGGAGGCGACCAGCCGGCTCGACGAACTCAACGCCGCTGCGACGTCGTGACGGCGATCGCCCGCCGAACGTAGACCACCGGCCCGCCGGTCGGGTTTGATAGCCACAGGCGGGCGACACACGGGTGGCGGGTCAGGTGAGCGACCAGGACGCAGACCGGCGGGAGCCGGCGGTGAGAGCACGCGGGATCACCATGACCGGGCCCTGGGGTCCGGTGTACGGGCCGATCGACCTCGACGTCGACGTCGGCGGTGTGACGGTGCTGCGCGGTCCACCCGGATCCGGGCGGACCGCTTTGTTGGCGACCTTGGCCGGGCGGATGAAACCGTCGGGCGGGACGGTGACCGTGCTCGGCCGCACCCGGGCCACCGACATCTTCGCGGTCGCCGCGCTCGCCGGGATCGACGAGCTGGACAGCACCGCCGAGTCGGTCACGGTGCGAGACGTGATCACCGAGCAGCGATGCTGGGATGCGCCGTGGTACCGGCGGATTCCGCGAGCCGGCGACGACGACGTGGCGGCCGTGTGTGCCCCTGTGTTCGGCGACCTGCCGCCGCCCCGGTGCGACGACTTCGTCGAGGAGCTCCCGCAACTCGACGGTCTGCTGTTGCGTATTGCCGTCGCCAACACCGGGCGTCCGCCGCTGCTCGTCGTCGGAAGCGTCGACCAGGTGGACAGCGACACCGACCGGGACATCCTCATGCGCCGCCTCGTCGAGCTCGGCCGGCACCAGACCGTGCTCACCGCGTCGGTGAATCCGGTGCCCGCTGAGCTGGGTGTGCGGGCCGAGATCGCCGTGCACCGATGTGCCGGCAGGGAGCCGGTGGTCCACGCACAGATCCACGACCAGATCCACGAACAGATCCACGAACAGGGAGGTGGCAGCGAACCGTGCTAGCCGGATTGTCTCTTGGCACCGACGTCAGGCGGTATTTCCGCGGGACACTCCCCCGCATCGCCCTCATCACCGTCATCGTGCTGCCGCTGCTGTACGGCGCGATGTACCTGTGGGCGTTCTGGAATCCGTTCGCCGAAGTGGACAGGGTGCCGGTGGCCCTGGTCAATCTGGATCGGGGTGCGATTGTCGACGGCCGCGACCTGCGCGCCGGCGACCAGGTCGCCGACGCTCTGCTCACCTCGGGAGAACTGGATCTGACGCCGATGTCGGCCGACCAGGCCGCCGACAGCGTTGCCCACGGGCGTCAGTACTTTTCCATCACCTTGCCCGAGGACTTCAGTGCCGCCATCGCGTCGCCGTCCGGCGCGCAGCCCCGCCAGGCCCGGATCCGCTTCACCTTCAACGACGCCAACAACTACCTCGCTTCGATCATTGGTCAGAACACCGCGCGTGAGGTGCTCAACCAGGTCGGCGCGAGGATCGGCCAGAAGGTCGTCGGCCAGGTGCTGATCGGGGTGAGCGAGGCCGGTGACGGGTTGCGCAAGGCCGCTGCCGGCGCCGGCCAGCTGGCCGCCGGCTCCGATGCGGCCAACGCTGGTGCGCACGAGCTGGTCGGCGGCTCACGCACGTTGGCCGACAACATGATTGCCGCACGCGAGGGTGCGACCGCTCTGGCGGCCGGCAGCAGCCGGCTGTCGTCGGCGATCACCACCGCCACCGATCCCGTCATCACGGTCCTGGACAGGATCGCGATGCTGCGGCTGGACCCCGACCAGGTGGGCGAAACGGCAACCCGGCTGAGCCAGGTCGTGGAAACCGCCGCCGACCGCGTGGCCGCACTCAACATCGACCATGCGCAGGCCGCCGCAATCGTCGATCAGGTCGTCGACGGATTGGGCGCCAGCGCCGATCCCACCGCTCGGAACCTGGGCGACGTGTTGGCCGGCGCGCGGCGGATCCTGCAGAGCGAGGGCGCCGATCTGACCACCGATGAGGGCTTGGACCGACTGCGCGACCGTGCCCACCAGTTCGCCGCCGAGCTGGGCGATCCGGACAGCCAACTGCGGGTGTTTCTCACCCGGCTGCTCGACGGGGCACTGAAATCCGACATCGTCACGTTGCGCAACGGCGCGGCCGAGTTGACCGTCGGAGCGCGGAAGCTCAGCACGGGGCTCACCCAGCTGACCGACGGCAGCGTCCGGCTGGCCGACGGCGCGGCGGCCCTGTCGGCCGGCACCGCGAAACTGCATGACGGTGCTCGCGAGCTGGCCGCCAAGCTCGACGAGGGTGCCAAGCAGGCGCCGTCCTGGACCGGCCGGCAGCGCGACGAGGAGGCGACGGTGCTGGCTTCCCCGGTCCGGCTCGACATGCGGTTCATGAATCAGGCCGCGACGTTCGGCACCGGGTTCGCGCCGTTCTTCCTGCCGTTGGCGTTGTTCATCGGCGCGCTGATCATCTGGATGTTGTTGACGCCGTTGCAAGCTCGCCCGATCACCAACGGGCTCGGCGCGCTGCGGGTGGTCGTGGCGTCCTACTGGCCGGGCCTGCTGGTGGCGGCCTGCCAGGTGTTGGTGATGTATGCCGTCGTGCATGTCGGTGTCGGTCTGCACCCCCGGCATGCGGCGGCGACGGTCGCCTTCCTGCTGCTGATCGTCGCTGTTTTCCTGGCCTTGATCCAGGCGTTCAACGCGGTGTTCGGAGTGGCGGTGGGCCGGGTGATCACGCTGGCGTTCCTGATGTTCCAGCTGGTGTCGGCGGGCGGCATCTACCCGGTGGAAACCACCGCGAAACCGTTCCAGATCCTGCACCCGCTCGATCCGATGACTTATGCGGTCAACGGCTTACGCGAGGTGATCGTCGGCGGGGTCGACGCCCGGCTGGGGATCGCCGTCACGGTGCTCGGCGGTGTGCTGGCGGCATCGCTGGCGGCCAGCGCATGGGCGGCCCGGCGCAACCGGCAGTACACCATGGACCGGCTCTACCCGCCGATCGAGGTGTGACGGCGACCGCGGTCAGCCGGTGACGCCGGTGTCCGACGGCACCCCGCCGGCGACGATCGGGAAGCCGCCGCCCGTGAGCTGTCCGATCTGCCGCCCGTGCCCGGTGCACAACATGGGATAGCCGTCGGGCGACTGCGCCGCAGCGCCCCGCGGGTCCGGGCACGGCGCGTCGACCGGCTGGATGCCGTACCACGGATAGGAGATGACGCTGTCGCCCGATTGCGCGGCCGGGAACTGGCTGACGATGAAATGACACACTTCGGCATGGCCGTTCGGGCCGCGGCCGAAGATGAACTGCGCGTAGTTGTCGCATGGCGCACCCTGCGAGGCGTCGTAGTTCATCCCCGGCACGTCACCGTCGTAGTGGTTCGGGTCGGCGGCGGCACCCGGCGCCCACCCGACTGCGCCCGGCGAGCTGGACCACAGCGAAACGAGTGTGGTGTGCACTCCAGGACGTTTCGACGTTTTGACCTGTGCTGGTCGGCAGCCCGCCGCAATCCAACGAGAACACGTTCCATTTCCGCTGTCGCAATGATTTACTGGGCCGGATGACGCCGTAGTCAAGGGGTGCACCGATGACGACTCCGAATATCCCCGCCGGGTTCGATTTCACCGACCCCGACATCTACATCGAACGACTGCCGGTGGACGAACTGGCCGAGATGCGTCGCGTCGCGCCGATCTGGTGGAACGAGCAGCCGCTGGGCCAGGGCGGGTTCGACGACGGCGGCTTCTGGGTGGTCACCAAGCACAAGGACGTCAAGGAGATCTCGCTGCGCAGCGACGTCTTCTCCAGCCTGCAGAAGACCGCCATACCGCGGTACCGCGACGGCACGGTCGCCGAGCACATCGAGCGTGGCAAGTTCGTGCTGCTCAACATGGACGCGCCGCAGCACACCCGGCTGCGCAAGATCGTCTCGCGGGCTTTCACGCCGCGGGCGGTCGAGCGGCTGCGCGACGAGCTGGGTGAGCGGGCCCAGCGCATCGTCGCGGCCGCGGCGGCCGAGGGTGGCGGCGACTTCGTCGAACAGGTGTCCTGCGAGCTGCCGTTACAGGCCATCGCCGCGCTGATGGGCGTCCCGCAGGAAGACCGCAGGAAGCTGTTCGATTGGTCGAATCAGATGGTCGGCGACCAGGACCCGGAGTTCGCCGGCAACGACGCCATCACCGCGTCGATCGAACTGATCATGTACGGCATGCAGATGGCCGCCGAGAAGGCGAAAAATCCCGGCGAGGACTTGGTGACCGCGCTGGTCCAGGCCGACGTCGACGGGCACAAGCTCTCCGAGGACGAGTTCGGGTTCTTCGTCATCCTGTTGGCGGTCGCGGGCAACGAGACCACCCGCAACTCCATCACCCAGGGCATGATGGCGTTCACCGACTTCCCCGACCAGTGGGAGCTCTACAAGAAGGAGCGTCCGGTCACCGCCGCCGACGAGATCGTGCGGTGGGCCACCCCGGTCACGTCGTTCCAGCGCACCGCGTTGCGCGACTACGACCTGTCCGGTGTGCACATCAAGGAGGGCCAGCGGGTGGTGATGTTCTACCGCTCGGCCAACTTCGACGAGGACGTCTTCGAGGACCCGTTCACCTTCAACATCTTCCGCAATCCCAACCCGCACGTCGGTTTCGGCGGCACCGGCGCGCACTACTGCATGGGCGCGAACCTGGCGAGGATGACGATCGACCTGATGTTCAACGCGATCGCCGACCACATGCCCGATCTCACGTCGGCGGGTCGACCCGAGCGGTTGCGGTCGGGATGGCTCAACGGCATCAAGCACTGGCAGGTCGACTACCACGCCACCGCACCGGCTCAATGCCCGGTGGACCATCGGGACTGAATCGCCATGACCACCCATCAAGCGGTCCGGGTGCAGACCCCGGGCGGAGCGTTGGAGGTTGTCGACGCCGACACCGTTCCGCCGGGTCGTGACGAGGTACGCCTGGATGTGTCTGCGTGCGGGGTCTGCGGCACCGACCGCGCGGTGGTCAACGGCGGCTTTCCGGACATGTCCTGGCCGATCACACCCGGCCATGAGATCGCCGGCACTGTCGCCGACATCGGTTCGGGCGTAACTGGTTTCGCGGTCGGCGATCGGGTCGCAGTCGGGTGGTTCGGCGGGCACTGCAACCACTGCACACCGTGCCGCACAGGCATCTTCATCCACTGCGAGAACCTGAGGGTGCCCAGCCTGCACTACCCGGGAGGCTATGCGGAGTCGGTGACGGTGCCGGCTAACGCGCTGGCCCGGATACCGTCCGAGCTGTCCTTCGCCGAAGCGGCCCCGATGGGTTGCGCCGGGGTGACCACCTATAACGGGCTCCGCCACACCAGGGCCCGGCCGGGTGACCGGGTGGCTGTCCTCGGCGTCGGCGGCCTCGGGCATCTGGGGGTGCAGTTCTGCCGGGCGATGGGATTCGAGACCATTGCGATCGCCCGCGGCGCCGCCAAGGCCGGCGACGCACAGCGGTTAGGCGCCCACCACTACATCGATTACACCAAAAGCGATGTCGCCCAAGCTATCCGCGAACTGGGCGGGGTGTCGGCCATCCTGGCGACGGCCGGCAACTCCAAAGCCATGGCGGACACGGTGGGTGGGTTGCTCCCCCGCGGCGAACTCGTCGTGGTGGGAGTGACCGGCGAACCGCTGCCGATCAGCCCGATGCAGCTGATCGGCCCGGGAGTGAGCGTGAGGGGTCATCCCTCCGGCACCGCGCGCGACGTCGAAGAAACCATGCGCTTCGCGGTGCTGTCCGGTGTGCGGGCCTGGGCCGAAGGACGCCCTCTCGGCGAGGCCGCCGACGCCTACGCGGCGATGGAGCAGGGCCGCCCGCGGTATCGCATGGTGCTCACCGTGTCACCCGCCCGGTAACCCGCCCGCCGCGTCGACCACCGTGGCCGGAAGTATTGAGCTGCACCGACGCGATGCGCAACAATGATGGCCCTCGTCGATCGAGCCGAACGGCCGAAAGGAGTCGCCGACCATGTCAGCCGAACCTGCCCTCCGTTATCCCGTTCGCGTCCGGGCCGACCTCGATCCCGCGTTGTCGCGCTGGCGGTGGCTGGTGAAGTGGATTCTGGCCATCCCGCACTACGTCGTCCTGCTCGTCCTGCACGTCGGCGTCGTCGTGGTCACGGTGATCGCGTTCTTTGCGATCCTGTTCACCGGCAGATACCCGCGCCCGCTGTTCGACTTCAGGCTCGGGGTCATGCGATGGCGATGGCGGGTCGCGTTCTATGCGCTGATCGCCCTGGGCACCGACAAGTATCCGCCGTTCAGCTTGAAGCCGAACGCCGAGTATCCAGCCGACCTCGAAGTCGACTATCCCGAGCGGCTGAGCCGGGGTCTGGTGCTGATCAAATGGTGGCTACTGGCGATCCCGCACTTTTTGATACTGCTGGTGTTCTTCACCGCGGGCTGGCGGTTTTTCGCGATCGACCCAGACGAATCCGTCGGCTACGACGTACCGCCGCTGATCGTGATCCTGCTGTTGATCGCCATGGTGGGCTTGCTGTTCACGGGGCGCTATCCGAAAGGGTTGTACGACTTCGTGATCGGCATCAACCGGTGGGCGATCAGGGTGCGCGCCTACACCACTCTGATGCGCGACGAGTACCCGCCGCTCCGACTCGACACCGGTCCGCGAGAACCGGAACAGGCGACGACGGCCGAATCCTGAAGCCGCCGGCAGCACACGCGATGTGGTTGTCGCCCAACGTGTTCCAGATGAGGGGGAGGCGTTACGGTGCCGGCGCCTCGTCGTCGGGCGATGGCGCTGGTTCCGGCGCCGCGCCGTCGACATGGCCGCGCATCCGTTCGAGGACCCTGACCAGCATCGGATGCGGGTTGGGCACTGCGGGCGGAGCCACAGCTGTGTGGACGACCTGCCTGGCAGGCACGGGTGGCCGCTCGGGAACCAGCCGCGGACCCAACGCCAGCGACAGCGACGCCACGAAGGTGACGGCGCCGGCAACCAGCATGGTCATCGCTCCCGCGAACGAACGTGACCGAGCCCGCGCCGGGTCGGGGCGCGGGGCGTCCAGGGAGTCGACGACGTCGCGGTCGGGGAATCCGGCGCACCGGGCCGACGCCAGGGCCGCGCCCCGGGCCAGCACCGACTGCATCCCGGCTTGGGTGAACACCTTCGCCGGCAGCGCGCTTTCGAGCTGCCACGTCAGCGCATCCAGGTCGTCACCGGCGCCGACGGCCACCACCGCGGTGGGGAGCCACGAGCTCTTGTCGAACATCTCGGTAAGCCAGTCCAGCTGCCGGCCGGCACCGCCGTGCACCTGCTTGACGGCGGTGTGGGGGCCGCTGTCGCCGTCGTCCACCATCACGATCGTCGCCGGCTCGCCGTCCAGGAGGCATACGGCGACCTTCTCGTGGCCCACCACCGGGGCCATCCCCTCGGCGAGCAACTCGGCAGCGCGCAGCCAGCGGATGGGGACGACGTTGTCGAACCCTGCGTCGGCAAGCGACTCGGTGAGCAGCGCGGCCTCGGCGGCTGCGTCGTCGCTCCAGGTGAGCGCGATCAGGCGAATCACCTGTTCGCGCTCGGCGGCCGCCTGCCGGGCCCGCAGCACCGCCTCGGTCGCGGACGCGGCCGTGTTCGCGGCGGCCAGCCCGCCGCCGAAGCGCACCTCGAAATCGTCGTAATCGAGGATGGCACCGTCGGCGTCGCGTCGGTCGACGAGGACCCAGCCGACCGCTGTGGGTGTCAGCGACAGTCCCAGTACCATGTCCAAATTCGCACCTCGGTGTATCGATCCGACGTCAGTCTTCCGCCGCGCCGGCGCCGACCGGTGTCGGCGTGGTCTTCGTCTGTCAGCCTTGAGGCAGCCTACGTGTGCGCCCCGACCGCAGCCGGTCGGGCATCAGCAACCCGACCGGACATTGGCAACACTGTACGGGCCCGACGGCGCTCGGCGCACCTTCGTCGGCGTCGGCTGCCGGCGACGTCCGCATCCCACCCGCCGGCGCAGCGTAGCCACGGGCGCCGGCCCACCGCCGATATGACGCTCGGTGCGCAGGTGGCGGCGGTCGATGCGGAATCGCGACACCTTTGCGTCCTGATCGACATATCGGGTACCACACGGTAAATTCGGCCGGGGCGGGCACACGACGGACCGAGACAAGCCTATGACAAGGGGTTCAGGTATGACAGACGTGAGCACGAAGATGCGTGGCTGGGCGCGGCGGCTGAGCATCGCCGCACTCGCAGCCGCCGCGCTGCCGGGCCTGGTCGGCCTTGCCGGCGGATCCGCGCCTGCTCAGGCCTTCTCCCGGCCCGGGCTGCCGGTCGACTACCTGCAAGTTCCGTCCCCGTCGATGGGCCGCGACATCAAAGTGCAGTTCCAAAGCGGCGGGCCCAACTCGCCGGCCGTCTATCTGCTCGACGGCCTGCGGGCCCAGGACGACTACAGCGGCTGGGACATCAACACCGAGGCGTTCGAGTGGTACTACCAGTCGGGGCTGTCGGTGGTCATGCCGGTCGGCGGCCAGTCCAGCTTCTACACCAACTGGTACGCGCCGGCGTGCGGCAAGGCGGGCTGCCAGACCTACAAGTGGGAGACCTTCCTGACCAGTGAGCTGCCGTCGTACCTGGCCGCCAACCAGAACGTCAAGTCGACCGGCAGCGCGGCGGTGGGCCTGTCGATGTCGGGTTCCTCGGCGATGGTCCTGGCGATCTACCACCCCCAGCAGTTCATCTACGCAGGCTCGCTGTCGGCCTTGCTGGACCCCTCCCAGGGGATGGGGCCGCAGCTGATCGGCCTGGCGATGGGCGACGCCGGCGGGTACAAGCCGCAGGACATGTGGGGCCCGCCGGACGACCCGGCGTGGCAGCGCAACGACCCGTCGCTGCACATCCCGGAGCTGGTCGCCAACAACACCCGGTTGTGGGTCTACGTCGGTAACGGCACGCCAAACGAGCTGGGCGGGGCCAATATCCCGGCCGAGTTCCTAGAGAACTTCGTGCGCAGCAGCAACATCAAGTTCGAGGACGCCTACAACGCCGCGGGCGGACACAACGCGGTGTTCAACTTCCCGCCCAACGGCACGCACAGCTGGGAGTACTGGGGTTCTCAGCTGCAGGCCATGAAGCCCGATCTGCAGAGCACGCTGGGCGCCAGCGGGTCGGGCGGCTGATCGGGGTCAGCCACCCCGGCGCCGCCCCCTCACGCCGGACGAGAATCCCGCAATTCGGTGTTTCCGGCCGCCGGCCGCTCCGCGGCGTGCTTGGATCGGGTCATGCAAGGCTCGGCGACTGTTCACATGGCGGCACCCGCGGACAAGATCTGGAACCTGATCGCGGACATCCGCAACACCGGACGGTTCTCCCCGGAAACCTTCGAAGCCGAATGGCTGGACGGGGCCACCGGCCCAGCGCTCGGCGCGCGGTTCCGCGGCCACGTCCGTCGCAACGAGATCGGTCCGGTGTACTGGACGACGTGTCGCGTCACGGCGTGCGAACCCGGCCGCGAGTTCGGCTTTGAGGTGCTGGCCGGCAACCGGCCGGTCAACAACTGGCACTACCTGCTGACGCCGGCCGACGGCGGCACTGACGTCACCGAATCGTTTAGGATGGCCTCGTCGCCGGTGACCGCGCTGTATTACTGGATGTTCGGCGGGTTCCTGCGTCAGCGGCGCAACATTCGCGACATGACCCGAACGTTGCAGCGCATCAAAGAGGTCGTCGAGGCCTGAGACCCGCCGGCGGCCGGCACACCGGCGGAAAGGTCGCGGTGAAGCAGAGAGTTCACTGGCTGACACTGCACCGTTTGGTCCGCGCGCTGGCGTGGCTGGGTGCCAGACGCGGTGATCCGCAGGCCCGGATGATCGCCGACCCGGCCGTCGCGGCCGACCCGGTGTCCTTCTGCGACGAACTGCGGCCCCTGGGCCCGTTGATCCGCTGCCGCGTCGCCTATCTCGCCGTCGGCCACGCCGTCGCTCAAGACGTGCTGCGCTCGGACGACTTTCGGGTGCTGTCGCTGGGCGCCAACCTGCCCGGGCCCATACGGTGGCTGGAACGGCGGACCCGGGACGCGCTGCCGCATCCGCTGCTGCCGCCGTCGTTGCTGGCCGTCGAGCCGCCCGACCACACCCGCTACCGCAAGAGCGTGTCCTCGGTGTTCACGCCGCGCGCCGTCGCAGCGCTGCGCGATCGGGTCGAGGAGACCGCCGACGCACTGTTGACCGAGTTGGACGGTGAATCCGGTGTCATCGACATCGTCGACCGGTACTGTTCGCAGCTTCCTGTCGCGGTGATCAGCGACATCCTCGGGGTTCCGGCGCGGGACCGTGGCCGCATCCTTGCGTTCGGCGAACTGGCCGCCGCCAGCCTCGACATCGGCCTGACATGGCCGCAGTACCGGCGTGTCCACCAGGCCATCGCCGATTTCAACGCCTGGCTGACACAGCACCTGCGGAAGTTGCGGCGGACGCCGGGAGACGATCTGCTGAGTCAGCTCATCCAGAGCGCCGACAGCGGTTCTCCCGAAAGCTACCTGGACGAATCCGAACTGCAGGGCATCGCCGGCCTGGTGTTGATCGCGGGGTTCGAAACCACGGTGAACCTGCTGGGCAACGGGATCCACATGCTGATGACTGCGCCCGACCAGCTGCAGACACTTCAGCAACGACCACACCTGTGGCCCAACGCCGTCGAGGAGATCCTGCGTCTGGAGTCGCCGGTTCAGTTGACCGCCCGAGCGGCACTGCGCGGCACCGAGATCGCCGGCACCCGTATCGCGGCGGGCGAGATGGTCGTGGCGTACCTGGCCGCGGCGAACCGCGACCCGGCCGTATTCGCCGACCCGCACCGCTTCGACATCCAACGCGCCAACGCCGGCCGGCACCTCTCGTTCTCCGGCGGCCGGCACTTCTGCCTCGGCGCTGCATTGGCCCGCGCCGAAGGCGAGGTGGGGCTGCGGACGTTCTTCGATCGCTTCCCCGGCGCGCGGCCGGCGGCTGCCGGAGCCCGGCGCGACACCCGGGTGCTGCACGGCTGGTCGGCGCTGCCGGTGGCGCTGGGTCCGGCGCGGTCGCTGGCCACCCGGTGACCGCTCAGGTCAGGGTGTCCGGATCGGCCGGCGGGATCACGATGTGCGACGGCGTCGCGCCGCCGTGGTGTGTGGACCCGGTAGCTGCCGCCGATTCGGGCCCGGCGCGGCAGGGCCGTTTCCGGTGCTGTTGTCGATGACGCCGTACGGCAAGAAAGCCCCGCCGCCCGCCCCAGTGTGTGCGACACCGATGGTCCGGCGGGCCTCTGGACCGCCGGTGACCGGAGGAGGCCAATCGCCGGTGGCCAGAGCAGGGCCGGGCACACGCCCGGTCGTGCTCAGTTCAGACAGTCGTTTGCTCGTCGGTGCCCGCGCGGCGTCGGATCGCGATCATCACCAACTTCACTGCCACCAGGACCAGATGGCTTACCACCCAGATGACGCAGATGACCAGACCGACGGTGACCAGCAGGTTCAGCGCAAACAGGACGCGCTTCTCGCGGATCAGCCGGTCAATCCATGACAGGAAGAGGCCGGCGGCAATCTCCATGAGCAGCAGATCCCGCAGCCATAGCAGGCGACTCTTCGTGCTTGCCTTCACCGTTCTCTCCTCCTCCTCGTAGCTTACGTAGCCACGCCCGACACCAGGGCTTCCTGCCGGGCAGAGAGCCGGCGGGTCCCGGCGTCCAGGGCGGCGCGAAGGGGGGACGGGCTGACTCGACCGGTTCGTTTCGCCCCGGCGTTGCGGCTCGCTCGCAGCGTTGCCATCCCACCGTCTTGACGGACTCTCACCTACGTGACATCTCTGATGGCTGAAGCCAGCAGCTTCATGACCTTCACTCAGCCTCAGATTCTTCTCTGCGGTGCGTCTCCCGACGCCGCACGACGGGCCAGTCCGACCCTGATGAGGACGGTAGCAGTGGGCAACGACAAGATCCGCCGCCACGCGGCGGAAGTCCCGATTCCCCCGACAGCTCAAGCCGCCGGTCCCCTCGGGACGCACTGATGGACTCTCGGTATCCGCTACCGGGTGGAAGATTAACCCAGCGTCCGATCAATCCCGCTGGACCACAATGCCGCGCCGAGATGGCGCGCCGCCGCGGTCGCGCCACACGGGCGGGCGTCAACGTGTTTGGGCGAACCGACCTTCGGCGGGCCGCAGGGTCGGCGCCGGCCCCGTTGAGTGTGTGCGCGAACCCGGTCTGGTCCCCCGCCGTCAGCATCACACGCTCCAGGCCATCCGGAACCTGTCGGTCAGTTCGCCGGCGTCCAGGCCGGCGTACCGCTGGTGTTCCAGGTTGCGCACCGCCACCACCACGTCCACCGCCGAGTCGCCGAGAATCGATCGGAGACGGCGTGAACCGTCAAGTGCGGCAACGGCTTCCGCCTGAACGCCGGACAGGCGCACGATGCCGTGCCGCTGGCTTTCCGCATCGGAGAAGCCCGCGGGGTCGCGCGTCGTCTCCGGCGGCAGTACCGCCTTCTGCGCGATGCCCTCCAGAGCCAGCCCGAGGATCGCCGCGGACGCCAGGTAGGGGTTGGCGGACGGGTCGACCACCTTGACCTCGACGTTGCTGCCGCGCGGATCATCGGGGCCGCCGCGCACGAACCGCACTGCCGCTTCCCGGTTCTCGGTACCCCAGCACGCGTACGCTCCGGACCAGTTTCCGGGGCGGATGCGCAACCCGGACACGATCGACCCGCACAGGATGCCCTGCGCCTCCGGCAGCCCGCGCACCACACCCGCCACCGCACTGGCGCCCGCCGGTGTCATGCCGCCGGGCTCCGGGCCGCCCGATAACAGCGGGCCGTCTGAGGTCGTCAAGGAGAAATGTTGGTGCGCGCCGGATCCCACGGCGCCGGCGAAGGGTACCGGCGACAGGCTGACCCGCAGCCCGTAGCTGCGCGCCACCCGGCCGATGATGATCCGGGTCAGCACCAGCTGGTCGGCGGCGGCCACCGGCGCCCGGGGCGCCAGCGAGATCTCGAACTGGTTCGCCCCGCACTCGGGATGGACCTGCTCGATGCCGACGCCGGCGGCGGCGGCAGCGGCGGTGACGTCACGCAGGAACGCCTCGTGCTCGAGGACGCCGGCCAGGCCGTATTGGGCCCACAGCGTCGAAGGCAGCCGGCTGCCGTCGGGATGGACGACCACGAACTCGATTTCGTGACCGACCAGCGCCTCGATCCCGCGCCCGGCGAGCGCGCGCTCGACGCGGCCCAGTGTGCCGCGGGCGCATGCCGAAACCGGTGTGCCGTCCTGCTCGAAGAACCCGGCCGGCGCCCAGGCCAGCCCGTCGCCGATGCTGCGCAACGCCGACAGGTCGATGCGGATGCGCTGATCGCCGACCACGCCGATGGTGTCACTGAACGCGATGTTGTCCCGGTCGATGGCGAAGGCGTGCCACACCAGGCTGGCGCCCAGTCCCGGACAGGCGAACGCGGCGGTTCGGCGGATCGGCGCGATCTTCGCGAGCGTCAGCCCCGCGGGGTTGACCACGGTTCCGACGACGGCGTCGACTCCTTCGGCTTCCAGTTGCGCGATCGTCGCGGCGGCGAGCGGAGTGGGCGTCACGCTGGGCGGTTCATGACCGCGCGGGCACCGTGAACGAGCAGGCCTGGCCGATGTCCAAGGTCCGCAGGACCCGCCCCATGCCCAGCCACAGTGCGCACGACAACGCCAGGTCGGCGAGCAGCTCGTCGGAAAACTGCTCGCCGCATCGCCTCCAGAAATCGTCGTCGTCGCGCAGCGCAGTGTGCGCGGTGGCGAAGCGGTGTGCGAATTCGGCGGCCAGACGTTCCTGCTCGCTGTACCCGGGCCAGGTGCGCCAGTGCAGCACATGGTCGTACAACTCTTCATCGACGCCCTGCGCGGGACCGTCGCCGTCGCGGGTGTTGACGCACACCGCGCATTCGTTGCTATGGGCGATGACCATCCGGGCAACCTCGCGGGTGCGCATCGGCAGCCGGTTGCGGTTGTACACCGTGTTGCTGAACCCGGCGATGGCGCCGCCGAGTTCGGGGGACTTCGTGAACCAGCCGGTCAGGTCGTCGTCGGCGAATGTTCCGATTCGGCTCATGGCGAGATGGTACGCCCGAAGTCGGCAGCGCAAGCCGTTCCGTCACGACACCGGCGAGACGGGGTTGGTCGCCGCGCCGATCGTGCTGCGCGACAATCCGGTGCGCTATTCGGTCGAGTGCCCCGTGAAGCCGGGCCCGGTCAGCCCGGCGCCTCGCCGACCTCGGTCACCCGGGCGGTCTGGTTCGGCATGCCCTAGGTCGTCGGTGGCCGGGCGACGCACTGGGCCGAGTACAGCGCCTCGCCCAGCTTGTCCATCAACTCCAGCTGTGTCTGCAGGTAGTCGATGTGCCCTTCCTCGTCCGCGATGATCTTTTCGAAAACGTTCGCGCTGGTGCTGTCTTGCTTCTCGCGGCACAGGATGATCGCCGGCTTGAGACGGTCGACCACCTCGAATTCGAGCGCCAGGTCACTCTCGAATTGTTCGCGGAGCGTCTGACCCACCCGGAGGGACCCGATGCGCTGGTAGTTGGGCAGGCCGTCGAGCAGCAGTATGCGGTCGGTGACCAGTTCGGCGTGCCGCATCTCGTCGAACGACTCCTCGCGGGTCCGCGCGGCCAGCTCGGTAAAACCCCAGTTCTCTTGCATTTTGGCGTGCAGAAAATACTGGTTGATCGCGGTGAGCTCACTGGTCAGTTGCTCGTTGAGTAAGCGCAAAACGTCGGGATCGCCCTGCATGTGTTGCTCCTCGTATCGGGTCCATCAGGTCGCACACCGCGGTGGACGGGGCCGCACCACCGGGCCGGCGTCAAATCTAATGCAGCCGTTGGCGGACAGCGGCGTTTCACGGGGCGTTTTGAGCGGGTGTCGCACATCCAGAACGGGCAAAGTTAGGTTAGACTCCCTTAACCAAGTTAGGTTAGACTCTGCTAATATTCGGCGTGTGCGGTCTGGAATCGAGTCGGCGGGGATGTCCTGATGTACGTCTGTCTGTGCGTGGGAGCAACCAACCGGACCGTGTCGGACGCCGTCGCATGCGGGGCGTCGAACTGCAAGGAGGTGGCCGCGGCCTGTGGAGCCGGCGCCGACTGCGGACGATGCCGGCACACTCTGCGCGCCATCATCGCGTCCACCAGGCGGTAAGCGCTCAAGCCCTGTCAGGACTCAGCCCCTCACGTCGCGAACGGTGTTCGCAGTACGTAGCGGCTGGTCGGCACGGTGTCGATGTTCTCGTTGGCGCCGAACGCCGATGTGCTGGCGACCATTCGGCCCAGCCGGTGCTGCAGGTCGGCGTCGTCGGCGGCCCCGAAGAACGCCTTCAGGTCGGAGATCGCCCCGGCGGGAAAGAGCTCCTCGACGATGCCCGCGACGGCGGGAGCGCCGGGAGTCAGCGGGCGCACCACCGCGTTCTGGGTGTAGCCGAAGGTCGCCTGGGTTTCGATAGCCACCGGCGTGTGGTCGTGCTGCCAGCGACGCAGCCAGTCCGCCGGATCCAGCGTGGTCGGCCGACGCAATAGCGCAATATTGGCCAAACCAGTTGTACGGCAACCAATGTCAAGTGGAGCCGGCAAAGGGACGGACTCGGTGACCAGGTATGCCGCGAGCCGGTCGCATTCCGCCTGCAGCAGGTCGAGCGCCGCCGTGACCTGATCGCCGTAGCACTGCTGGGTCCACAGGCTCACCACGGCGGCGACCGGTGGGTCCAGCGTCGTCAGCGTCATCAGCGACTGACGCACCGCGCCGTCGCGGACATTGACGGTCAGCCCGGCAACGCCAAGCCCCAGCACGGCGTCGGCGATCGGCCCGCGCTGGCGGGCGCACCACTCGTCGTCGCGGTCGGCCGCCATCAGCACAGCGATCACCTTTTCCATAGCTCAATCCCCCATAGCTCAATCCTCTAGGGCGTGTCTCCCATATTTTTGGGTGTTGACCAGCCAGGATTGGCTGGTGACGCGGATTGGTGTGATTTCTGA